>CAZJCW010000014.1:0-26190 GCA_964544365.1 uncultured Alsobacter sp. | reverse complement strand
GTCAGCGCAGAAGCTGCAGAAGGCTTTGCTCCGCCTGCCTCACGACGTTCATGTTGGCCGTCGCGATCATCTGGCGGTTGGTCAAGGCCGCCTGGCTGGCGGATTCTTCCGCCACGTTTGCAGCCGTCATGTCGTTGGCGACCTGCTTCAGCGTTGCGACATTGGCCTTGTTGAAGTCGAATCGCGACTGCATCATCGTTTTCTGCTGGGCCATGACGTTTTGCGACAGTCGCATTTGCTGAAGGTAACCAGTCGAGGCATTTATTGCAGCGTCGATGTCGCTGTCGTTACTGAAATTGTTTGTCGTCCAGCCGGCGTTATTGCTGACGTTTGTTGACGTGATGTTGTTGAAAAAATTTCCGGGGTCGAGGCTGTTGGTCCTGATGCCCGACACCGTCTGGGTCGCTGTCGGGTTGATCGTGACCGCCTGCTTGATCTCGCCGGTGTCGTTCAGGATGACATCCATCGTTTCCCCTTTCAGCAGGTTCTGAAAGCCGGGGAGACTGGCGTCGTTGACCAGTGTGCGGATGTTCTGAAGGGTCGCGCGCAGAGCGTCTGCCGCCATGCGGCGCGCCTCGCGTGCCGATGTCTGAAGCGTTGCCTGAGGAGCGTACGTGTAGTTCGTTCCCGTCGAGGTGGAACCAGCCTGGGCACTGACGTTGACGGCGGTGCCGGTCGAATCGAGACCCACGTATTGGCCAAACAGCAGCGTGAAGTCGAAGGTCGCTCCGCGATCCGGACCCGTGGCCGAGTTGGCCTTGGGATCCCAGTTGACCGTCTGGCCGAAGGTAACGCTCTGCGTGTCGCTCTGGAGCGCGAAATCCATTTTCTTGGTCACGACGCCCGAGGATGAAGTCGTCGTCAGGACGTTCACCCGGATCTCGTTGGTGCCGAAGGCGCTGTTGATCGCATCCCTCAGCGATTCCATGTCCTTGAAGTTGAAGGCGAGGGCCGAGGTCGTGCCGTCGGCCCGGTTGGCTGAAACGACGCCGCTCGAGTCGGTTGCGAAATCGCTGACCGCACCGACGGTGCCGTTTCCGGTGTGCTCGACCGCCCGGAAAAAGCGGGTCGTGCTGCGGCCGGTGGCGGCATCAGTGAGCGTCATCGAGAAGACATCGCCCGACTGGAACATGGCGGAGCTGTTGTTGTCCCTGACCGGATCTGCCGCAGTGGCAGGGCGTTGCCGCACGAGTACCGTGGAGTCGGTCTGCGACGTGCCGTAGGCCTGCGCCGTTGCGGCCACGCTGGCAACGGCTCGTGACGCCGTGACCGCCTTTGCGCGCGCGTCGCGCATCAGCTGCAACGTCCCCTCGAGGTTCTTCTGCATGCTGGTGATGGCCTTGTCGGCCGTGTCGACGTTGGAGATCGCCTGCCCGATGTTGGCGTTGACGGTGGAGAGGTCGTCGGCCTTGCTGCTGAACGACAGCGCCTTGAAGTAGACGGCGGCGTTGTCGGAGGCTGTGTTGACGGTCTTGCCGGTGTTCAGGCGCGTCTGGACGGAGGTGAGATCGTCGGAGACGCCCATCAGGGCGAGCAGGCTGGAATTCATGGCGCTGGAGATCGCAATACTCATCTCAAAATCCTTTCACATGCACAGGCAATGAAAAACGTGCGGCGCAATAGGACTGCATCCTCTATCCGTCGCATTAATTTGAAGTAAATTGTAAATAAACGCTGTAGTTGCAGAAGTAATTTCTGCAACTAAAGAAAGAAATTATCCTTTGTGTGGGGGACGATTTGCGGCCCGGCTTGCGTTCGGACGACGGAGGAACCTCAACCGACCGCCCGCAGAAGCCTGTAAGGCCGAGAAGCAGAATCGAGGCTCAGACCGTCTTTTCGACGGTGCCCGTTTCGGCGTTGGTCCGCTTCTGCTCCTGCTCGGCAATGGCCGCGCGAAGGCGCAGGACAGCTTCCTCCGGGATCTGCTGGACGACCTCGCCGGTCTTCTGGTCCGTCACGCGATAGACGAGGGCTTCGCTGTCCTCGTCGCGGGTGGTTTCGCGACGGAGGGCTGAAGCGTCCGAACGTGACAAGGCCTGCAGCGTGCGAGCCGCGCGAGATATCTCCACGCTGGTGGACGACGTTTCCGCGGTGGCAGTGACTGTATTGGCCGGCGAACCCTGGGTGGGCACTGCCGTGCGGACCGTGGGCGCATCCGGGCGCATCACGGGCTGGGCCGAAGGCAAGTTCGGCCGGTTGGTCGGGCCGACGTCCATGTCGATATCCTCTCGACGGGTGCGGCCGTTCAGGCCGTGACGACTACCGATAAGCTGAATAGATTGCGGGAACGTCAGATTGATCCTGAAAATTGTATGAGTGGCGCTCGTTTCGCCCTCGCGCCGATCTTGTCGGTTTCCCGGTCGGCGGCACCGGCCGCCCCGGCCTTCCTGCGGAGCATCCGGGCGACGCTTCGGGTGCAAACAGCGCCTGGCCGGGAGGGAACCCCACCGTGTTCCGATCTGTTGGGGGATATCGTTTTCTCACAGCATCGGAGCAGATCATGGCCGGCAAGGAAAAGGGGCTCGAGGAGCTCTTCGTCGAGACGCTCAAGGACATCTATTTCGCGGAGAAGCAGATTCTGCGCAGCCTGCCCAAGATGGCCAGAGCCGCCACGACGGAGGATCTCCGGTCAGCCTTCCAGAAGCATCGCGACGAGACCGAGACGCAGATCGAGCGGATCGAGCAGGTCTTCGAATCCATGGGCAGGACGGCGCGCGGCAAGTCGTGCCAGGCGATCCTCGGCATCGTCGAGGAAAGCCAGGAGGTCATGGAGGAGTTCAAGGGAAGCCACGCGCTGGATGCCGGCATCCTCGCCTCCGCGCAGGCCGTGGAGCACTACGAGATCTCGCGCTACGGAACGCTCGTGACCTGGGCCAAGCAACTCGGCCTGAAGGATGCCGCCAAACTCCTCGGGCAGACGCTCGACGAGGAAAAGAACACGGACATCCTGCTCAGCAAGCTGGCCGAGCAGGCCGTCAACCGCAAGGCCGCGTGACGGCACGTACTCGGCAAGGCTGCCCGCCCCGACGACTTCCGGCTGCGTCAGAGCGACCGGGAGATCAGCAGGGACGTCGCTGCGGGACGGGGCGTCGCTGGACGCCCCGCGCCGTAGGTGGTCAGGGTCTTCGGTGCGGCGAGTTCGCTCGCCAGCGACCGGACGATCCCTTCCGAGACGGACCGGGCGGTGGCGAGAACCGTCATGTTGATGGCCAGCGCGTCGGACAGGCGAGCCTGGGCCTTGCGCAGCCGGTCGACGGAGCCGGGGGCCCACCGGGCCAGCGCGATCGCGTTGGTCTTCAGCGCCTCCAGCCCATGAACATAGTCCCGGGCGGCGTCACTCTTGGCCTGTGCGAGATCGGTTGCGTCCTTCAGCCTCGCAGCGCGCAGCAGGTCGGTCTCGCGGCCGACGACATCCTCCAGCGCGGCCATCAGGCCGATGAGGCGCTCTGCAAGGCGCTCGGCATCCTTCGGCGAGGCGATGGGCGCTGACGCGGAAGGCGAGGCCGGGACGGGGGCTTGGTGACGCTCAGGCGGACGCATGGGAACCTCCCTGCAGGCGGATCAACTCGCGGTAGACGCTGTCGGCGACGCCGACTCCGCCCGCCTTGGCCATGTGGCCCGCGTATTCCTTCACCAGCATGCCTCGCCAGACCTCGCCGCCGGCGCCCTCGGCGGCCAGCGGACCCTCGCCGGAAAGCCCCGACGTCATGTGGCCGAGCATGTTCTCCAGGAACATCGACTCGAAGTCCGTCGCGGTCTTCCACATCCGCGGATCGCGGCTCTTGGCGGCTTGGCCGTAGGGGGACCCGGGAATGGCCGGTGTCTGCGAGAGGGTTGTCATCACATCACCTCGATGTCCGCCTGGAGGGCGCCGGCGGCCTTGATGGCCTGCAGGATCGTGATCATGTCGCGCGGGCCGATGCCGAGCGCGTTCAGCCCGTCGACGAGTTCCTTCAGCGTCACGCTGTCGCGGACGACCGCGAGCTTGTTGCCTTCGCCGTCGTCGACCCGAACGCCTGTGCGCGGCACCACGACCGTCTCTCCGTTGGACAGCGCGCCGGGCTGGCTGACGACCGGTTGCTCGGTGACGGTGACGGTCAGGTTCCCCTGCGCCACGGCGACGGTGGAGACACGCACATCCTTGCCCATGACGATGACGCCGGAGCGCTCGTCGATGATCACGCGGGCCTGCTGGTCGGGGTCGACGCGCAACTGCTCGATGTCGGTCAGCAGCTGGACCATGTTCCCCTGGTAGCGGGGCGGGATCTGCAGGGCGACGGTGGACGGATCCGTCGGCTCCGCCGTGTCGCCGCCCATGAAGTCGTTGATGGCCGCGGCGATCCGCTTCGCGGTGGTCAGGTCGGGGTTGCGCAGGGCAAGCCGAAGAGTCTTCAGCTGCCGGAACTGGAACTCGATCTCGCGCTCGACGAGGCCGCCATTGGCGATGCGCCCGACGGTGGGAACGCCGCGGGTGATCGTCGCGGCGTCGCCGCCGGCCGTGAAGCCGGAAATCGAGACGGCGCCCTGGGCGACGGCATAGACCTCTCCGTCGGCGCCGAGCAGCGGCGTGACCAGAAGCGTGCCGCCCTGCAGGCTCTTCGCGTCGCCGAGCGCCGACACCGTGACGTCGACGCGGGTGCCCTGTGCGCCGAAGGCCGGCAGGTTGGCCGTCACCATGACGGCGGCGACGTTGGCCGTGCGCAGGTTGGCGCCGCGCGTGTTCACACCCAGTCGTTCCAGCATGGCCTGCAGGCTCTGGCGGGTGAAGGGCGAGTTGTTGAGGCTGTCGCCGCTGCCGTTGAGGCCGACGACGAGACCGTAGCCGACCAACTGGTTCTGCCGCACGCCCTCGACGGAGGCGAGATCCTTGATGCGGGATGTCGTGGCCTGGGCGACGCCGACCCCGAACAGGGCCGTCGCCGCTATGGCGGCTGCGAGCGTCAGGAGGCGGGTACGAAGCATCATGGGTCACCGGGGCGTTGGCCGTCCCCGACTCTCTTGCGATCCCCGTGCCAACGGCCAATTCATTGCGATGGAACGTGTTTTTGACTTCGGCGTGTCAACCGCCGGGAAACCTTGCCGCGCGTTCAGCGGCTGGACCGGCAATTCCTGCCCGCCTTTTAACGGCCGCTTAACCATAGTCGCGCACCGTGATGGAGACGACGGGATCACCGTGCAGTGTCGCGTCGCCAGCTCAAGGAGGGCGATCCCCGATGCGTGTCGATGCGAAGCTTCCTCTCGGGACCACGGGCGCCACGCCGCGCCGCGCGGCGGGCGGTCGCTTCACCGTCGAGACGCCCTCCGCGCAGCCTGCCGCATCGACGACCGGACCCTCCGCCACCGGCGTGGCGGGAATCGAATCCCTGCTCGTCCTGCAAGGAGAGGAAGATCCGGCTCAGCGCCGTCGCCGGACCGCCCGGCGGGGCGTCGACATCCTGGACTCGCTGGACCGGCTGAAGGCCGCGATCCTGTCGGGCCGGGTCCCGATGGCCGATCTCCTGCGCATCCGCGGCCTTCTCAACGAGCGTCGCGACCTCACGGACGACCCGCGTCTCGACGAGGTGCTGGCGCACATCGAACTGCGCGCCGCAGTTGAGCTGGCGAAGCTCGGTCGCTGACGCCAAACGTCGCGGTCAAGCTGGAAAGTCGGGATTTCGGCCTGCCGCAAGGGCAAAAACCCGTTCATTTCGACAGTTATGTGTCGTAGATCCCCGTTGCCGCCCCATGGGTGCATCGCTATAGTCCGCGCCGCCCGGAAGGGCCCTGCGAAAGTCGGACATGGCTGCAAAAGCTGAAAAGGCACCGATGGCGAGCACGACTCTGGAGGCCGCGTACCGGCCGACCGATGACGAACCTTTCATGAATGAGCGGCAGCGCGAGTACTTCCGCCGGAAGTTGCTGGCGTGGAAGGAGGAAATCCTCCGCGAGAGCCGGGAGACGCTGGCCGCGCTGCAGAACGAGAGCGAGAACCACCCCGATCTCGCGGACCGTGCCTCCTCGGAGACGGACCGTGCCATCGAGCTTCGGGCAAGGGACAGGCAGCGCAAGCTGATCGCCAAGATCGACGCCGCGCTGGCGCGGATCGACGACGGTACCTATGGCTACTGCGAGGAGACCGGGGAGCCGATCGCACTCAAGCGGCTCGAGGCGCGTCCCATCGCCACCCTGTCGATCGAGGCGCAGGAGCGCCACGAGCGGAACGAACGGGTCTACCGCGACGACTGATCCGCCGCCTTAAGCGGCCTGAGATGAAGGGGCGGCGCTTCGGAGGGGGCGCCGCCCTTTTCATGTCTCGTGTGAAGCGATGCGGCCATAGTCCTGGCGCAGAATCGTTTTCCCCCTGAACTCGATGTCGAGACCCCGCCGTGCCGGGAGTGACACGACGGGGTCGAGGGGCTGGCGCGGGAGACGGCAGCCCGGGAACCCGACCGCCGCGGCTCGATGGGGAGCGCGCCGCTTGGGCCGGGTGGGGAGCGGGGAGCGTCAGAAGGGCAGGAGGATGTCCATGACCTGCTGGCCATAGCGCGGCTGCTGCACGTCCGTGATCTGGCCGCGGCCGCCATAGGCGATGCGGGCCTGGGCGATCTTTGCCGAATCGATGGTGTTGTCGGAGCCGATGTCCTCCGGGCGGATCACGCCAGCCACGATGAGTTCGCGGACCTCGAAGTTCACGCGGATCTCCTGCTTGCCCTCGATGACGAGGTTGCCGTTGGGAAGCGTCTGCGTGACGACGGCGGCCACGTTCGTGACGAGTTCCTCGGACCGGCGGACGGAGCCCGAGCCCGACGAATCGCCGGAACTGGACGTGTCGACCAGGCTGTCGGGATCCACGGCCGGCGGGAAGATGTTGGCGTACTCGCTCTCCCAGCCGAAAAGGTTGGGCGTCGCCATGTTCTCGGCGCTCGAACGGGAGCGGCGGGTGGCATTGTTGATGTTGGCCTTGTCCGTCACCCGGACCCGAACGGTGACGAGGTCACCGACGAGACGGGCGCGCTGGTCCTTGAAGAACGCCCGGGAACCCTGCCGCCAGAGCGAGTTCGAGGCATAGTTGACCGGCTCCGGCGTCGGCATCGGCATCTGCACGGGCTTGTAGCCCGGCTGCGATGTCGGATCCTCGATCGCCGAGAGGGCGGGTGTCTTGCCGACGTTGGACAGCCTGTCGATGCTGCCGCATGCGCCAAGGGCGAGGGCGAGGGAGCAGGCCGCGGCGGCCTTGAGGCGGAAGACGGACGGGGTGGACATGGCTGCGATCCTCGGATGAGCGGTGCGGCGCGTCACTGGACGGCGGGGCCGGATAACGCGGAGGCGACGGGGCCCGGCATGCCGAGCGTCACCGAAATCTTGCCAGGCGCGACCACGGTGCCCTGCACCTGGCGCTTGGACTGCAGGTTCTGCACGAGAACGACGTCGCCGATGGCGCCGTGCTCCAGCGCCTTCCCCCGCATCGACAACGAGAGACCCGGCCCTTCGTAGACAACCGTCACGAGGCTGTTCTTCTCGATGACGTCCTGCTTGGCGAGGTCGCCCTCGCGCAGCATCGCGCCGGGGTTCAGTTGCACGCGTGCCACTTTCCCCGTCAGAACCATGGAGCCGGTCACGACGCCGCCGGGCAGGTCGGAGCGCGGCCGGCGCTCCATGCGCACGTCGGCCTCGCGCACCTGTTCGCCCCGCGGGATCATGCGGGTCAGGACCGGGACATTGACGAGATCGACGACCGAGCCCGTCACGCGGACCGGCTTCAGCGCCATGATGCGGCTGCCGGCGATGGACAGCGTCGCCTCCAGCCGGCGAGAGCGTGCGTCGTAGAAAAGATCGAGCAGCTTGAGTTCACCCGCGGCGTCCGGCTCGACGAAAAGGGTCGTCTCGCCGTTGTCGAGCGCGAGGGAGAGGTCGGGCTCGTCCATGCCGTAGCGTGCGACGAGCGCGGCGCGCGCCGCCGCCTCGATTTCCGTCTTGCCGATCTTGCGGGCAGCCCGGGTCACCACGACCTGGACGGCGCCGGACGGATTGGCAGGGGAGATCCCGGCCATGCGAGCGGCGTCCATGACGCGCGACACCTGGATGGTGCCGTTCTTGCCGAGCGCGGGGGCGCGGAACACCGGCGTTTCCGAGGCTGCTCCCGCGCCTTCGACGAGATCGCCGAGCGTGATGGTTTCGCGTGCGACTGTGACGTCGGTGCGCAGCTGGCCCCTCGGCTGTTGCGCGGAGGCCTGCGCGAGCAGGACCGGCGCGAAGGACACGGCGACGGCGGCCCGCAGGACAAGGGTGCGAAGGGTCATCGCTCAGCCCCTGAACATCTGGGTGGTGGCCGACAGCATCTGATCGGACGCCGTGATCACGCGGGCGTTCATCTCGTAAGCGCGCTGCGCGGCGATGAGCGAGGAGATCTCGGTCACCGCGTTGACGTTGGCTTCTTCGAGATAGCCCTGCTGGAGCGAGCCGAATCCTTCGGACCCCGGATTGCCGGCGATGGGCTGGCCAGACGCGGACGTCTCGATGAACAGGTTGTCGCCGATCGCTTCAAGGCCCGCCTTGTTGACGAACCGTGCAAGCTGGATCTGGCCGAGGTCCTGCGGGGCCGATGCCGTGGGTATCGTGGCCTGAACCTGGCCCGTGGCACTGATCGTGATGCCGGTGGCGTTCTGCGGGATGGTGATCTGGGGGTTGATGACGTAGCCGTCGTGGGTCACCAGCTGCCCCGTGCCGTCGACCTCGAAGGAGCCATCGCGGCTGTAGGCGGTTCGACCGTCCGGAAGGTTCACCTGGATGAAGCCCTCGCCGCGGATGGCGACGTCGTACTCTTTCTCGGTGGGGGTCAGCGTGCCCTGCGACATGATCCGACCGGTCGAGGCCGTCTTCACGCCGGAGCCCAGCTGGATGCCGGAGGGCACCACGGTGTTCTGGTCGGATGTCGCCGTGCCGGGCCGGCGAAGCGTATCGTAGAGCAGGTCCTGGAACTGGGCGCGCTGGCGCTTGTAGCCGGTGGTGCGCAGGTTCGCGATGTTGTTGGAGATGACCTGGACGTTGAGCTCCTGGGCCATCATGCCTGTCGAGGCGGTGTAGAGGGCGCGCATGGGTCAGCTCCTTCAGGCGGTCGGTACGGAAGAGAGTTGCTGGATGGCTGTGCGGGTCAGCTCGTCGTTTCGCTGCAGCATCTGCGCGACCGACGTGTAGGCGCGGTTCACCTCGATCAGCCGGCTCATCTCGAGGACCGGCTTCACGTTCGACTGCTCGATGGCACCGGATTCGACCCGCACGTCCGTCGGTTCGGCCGGGCGCAGGGCGGACGCCGACCGGTAGGTGTTGAAGCCGGCATTCTCGAGCTGACCGGGATTGGGAACGGCCATCAGCCGCAACTTGCCCTTGCTGCCCTCGGAGGACGACACGGTGCCGTCCTTGCCGATGCCGATACCGGTTTCCTCGGCTGTGAAGGTGATCGGACCGCCTTCGCCGATCACGCGATGGCCGTCGCTGGTGACGAGTTCACCGCGGGTGTTGATCTGCAGGGCGCCGTTGCGGGTGTAGCGCTCCCCCGCGCCGGTCTGGACGGCGAGCACGATGTTGCCGGAGATGGCGATGTCGAGCGGGTTCTCGGTGCGCTGGAGGGGCCCCTGGCTGAAATCGATGCCCGAGTTCTTGTCCACCACGTAGGACAGCCGCCGGTCCGGCGCGTCGAAGGCGTCGGCGCTTGCCGTCGGGTTCAGGTACTCCTCGAAGCGCAGCTGATGCGCCTTGAAGCCGTTCGTCCCGAGGTTCGCCACGTTGTTGGCGATCACTTCCAGCTCGCGCGCCAGGGCGACCTGGCGCGAAAGGCCGATGAGGAGAGAATTCTCCATCGTCCCGTCTCCCGAATGGCCCGGCCGGCGCCGGGTGAGTGCCAAAGCCTCGGCGCTCCCCAGCGCGGCCCTGACGACGGATGAGGCGCAACGACCGTGCCAGTCACATGGAGTGGGAAAAGCTATTGATTTTCAGGCTGTTGTTCCGCTTCGTGCCAGGCCGGGGCTGGGCAGCCACAGCACGCCGTGCAGGAACGACTCGGCAAGTCTTGCCGGGAAAGGGCGATCCGTAACCGTTCGTTAACCGTGAGCGGAGAAGGATGCGTGACACGGCGGTGGGGCATCCTCACATGCCTGCCGACCAGAGTCGCGACGGGCAACACATGGCCAAGAAGCCCAAGAAGAACGCCACGGAAGAGGTTGCCGCCCCGGCTGAAGGGCCGGCGACGGCGAAGCCGGCCGGCGGAAAGAAGAAGCTCATCATCATTGCGGCCGCTGCGCTGCTGGTCCTCGGCGGTGCTGGCGGCGGCGGCTATTTCTGGTGGTCGAAGAAGCAGGCTGCCGAAACGGCGGCGGCCGAAGGCGGGCAGCCCGCGCCTGCCCCGCCCAAGAAAACCGCCTTCCTCGACATGAAGGAGATGATGGTCAACCTCGCCGGCCAGAACCTCCAGGGCGTCGAGCGCCCGCGCTACCTGAAGATGAAGATCAGCCTCGAACTGTCCGACCCCAAGCTCGTCAACGAGGTGCAGCCGCTGCTGCCTCGCATCGAGGACACGTTCCAGGTGTTCACGCGCGAGTTGCGCGTCTCTGACCTCGAGGGTTCGTCCGGCGTCTACCGCCTCAAGGAGGAACTGCTGCGCCGGGTCAACATCGCGATCTACCCGTCAAAGGTGGAAGCGGTGCTCTTCAAGGAAATCCTGATCCAGTAGGGATCGGGATCAGCGGGACGGATCGCCGTGGCCGACAACGACCCCAAGAACGCCGGCGGAGAAAGCGACTCCATCGCGGCCGAATGGACCGCAATGATCGAGGCGGCCGCGACCGCCAACGTGCCAGACGCCGGCGTCGACCGCCTGCTCAACCAGGACGAGATCGACAACCTCCTTGGCTTCCAGGCCGAGGAAGGCGAACTCAACAATCGGACGGGACTGCGCGCCATCGTCGATTCGGCGATGGTCTCCTACGAGCGTCTGCCGATGCTCGAAATCGTCTTCGACCGCCTCGTGCGGCTTCTGACGACGAGCCTGCGCAACTTCTTTTCCGACAACGTCGAGGTGTCGCTGTCCGACATCACGTCCGTTCGGTTCGGCGACTACATCAACTCCATCCCGCTTCCGACGATCCTGGCCGTGTTCAAGGCGGAGGAGTGGGACAATTTCGGCCTGATCACGGTCGACAGCGCGCTTGCCTACTCGGTCATCGACGTGCTGCTCGGAGGCCGGCGTTCGACCACGACCGTGCGGCTCGACGGCCGGCCCTATTCGACCATCGAGACCAGTCTCGTGCGCCGGATGCTGGATCTTGTCCTCGCCGACACCGAGATGGCCTTCAAGCCGCTCACCACGGTGAACCTCGCCATCGACCGGCTCGAGACGAACCCCCGCTTCGCCTCGATCTCGCGGCCCGCCAACGCGGCGATCCTGATCCAGTTGCGGATCGACATGGAAGGGCGCGGCGGGTCCGTCGAGATCCTTCTGCCCTACGCCACCATCGAACCGATCCGCGAACTGCTCCTCCAGAGCTTCATGGGGGAAAAGTTCGGCCGCGACCCGATCTGGGAAGATCACCTTGCGACGGAGATCTGGCAGGCGCACGCCGACATCGACGCGATCCTGCACGAGACCAAGCTGCCGTTGCGGCAGATGATGGCGTTGAAGGTCGGTGACACGCTGATGTTCGACGTGGAACCGGGCTCCCCGGTTCGTCTCAAGTGCGGAGACGTGCTGCTCACGGAAGGCCGCATGGGGCGCACCGGCGCGAATATCGCGGTGCGGATCAGCCGGCCGCTGCGCAAGTCGAAGATGACCTTTGCCGCATATGAAGCCAGCGCGGCCGCGCGCAAGGACACCAAGTAGGTTCCGCCATGATCGTCATCCTCATCGAGGTTCTCGTCTGCGTCCTGCTCGCCACCACCATCGGCTGGTGCGTGATGCTGGATCGCCGCCTGAAGCGCCTCAAGGCGGACGAGCAGACCATGCGCCGCACGATCGTCGATCTGGTCAACGCGACGGAGAAGGCGGAGCGGGCGGTTGCCGGGCTGCGCGCCGTCGTGACCGATTGCGACGAGACCATCGCCGCGCATCTGCGTGACGCCGAGCGCCACACCGCGGACCTGGCCGGCTATATCCGCTCCGGCGACGACGTCATCTCCCGGATCGCCCGCATCGTGGAATCGGCGGGTGCCGAGGCGCCGGCCCGGACGCCCGCGCCGGCCGCTGCGCCGGAGCCGGCGGCCTCGACGGCGCGATTGTCGGCGACGCTGGCGGCGGCGCAGACCTTTGCCGACCGGGCTCAGCGTCGCGTCAGCGGACAGGCGGCATGAAGTTTTCGCTGCAGCTCCTCCCGGCCGTCGCCGGCGCTGCGGCGGCTTTGCTGTTGTTGAAGGTCGCCAACGGATACGGGGAGCGGAGCCTGCTCAGCGACCATGCGGCGGCGGTGTTCGCGTCCGCGAAGGACGTGCGCCAGATGATCGATCCCGATGTGACCGGATCGACGCCCGCGCCGAAGCCCGAAGACAAGAAGGACGAGAAGAAGGGCGACAAGGCCGAGCCGAAGAAGACCGGCGACAAGGCCGCTCCGGCCCCAGTCGTGCCTCCCGCGACGCCCCCCATTTCCCCGGCGGAGCGTGCGCTGCTGGAGCGGCTGGGCCAACGGCGCGAGCAGCTCGACGAGCGTCAGCGCGAACTGGAGACGCGCGAGAACCTCCTGAAGGCCGCCGACCGAAAGCTGGAAACCCGCATCAACGAGCTGAAGGAACTCGAGAGCAAGCCCGGCGGAGCCGCGAGCAGTCCCGAAGCCGCGGCGGAGCAGCAGCAGGCGCAGGGCCTGAAGAACCTCGTGACGATGTACGAGACGATGAAGCCGAAGGAGGCCGCGCGGGTGTTCGACAAGCTCGAGCTCGCCGTCCTCGTGCCGGTCGTCAACGCCATGAATCCGCGCAAGATGGCGGAGATCCTTGCCGCGATGTCTCCTGAGGCGGCGAGCAAGCTGACTGTCGAGCTGGCGATGAAGGGCCAGCGGCAGCAGGCGCAGTCGGCGCGTCCCGCCGGGCTGCCGGCCGGCGAGCTGCCGTCCATCGATCCCAAGCGCCCCTGAACGGAGCCTGCGCTTCGCATCGCGGAAGGCACTTCGCCACCTCGACTTAAGCCGCCGTTAGCCCTTTGCGCCTAGTTTTCGCCGAGCGCGCCGACCATTTCGGACGGCGGCGGTGCGGGACGACGATGGCCCCACGCGTGCGTGCAGGTTGGTGGGACCGGGCTGGGCTGGCGCGACTGGGCGCCGGCCTTTTCGCGCTGGCTGCCATCCTGTCGCCCTTGGCGGCCTTTTCGGCCACAGGAACCCTGCGCGGCACCGAGATGAACGGCTTCGGCCGGGCGGTGTTCACGTTCGACTCGCTGCCGCGGGCCAGCGTCCAGGTGCGCAACGGAATCCTGATCGTCACCTTCGACCGCGCGGTGACGATCCCGGTGGACAAGCTGCCGACGGAGCTTCCCGAGTATGTCTCCGCCATCCGCCTCGATCCCGACGGCCGGGGCGTGCGCATGGCGTTGACGCGCCCGCTGCGCCCCCACCAGATGGAGGCGGGCGAGAAGCTGTTCATCGACCTTCTCCCTGAGACCTGGCGCCAGCCGCCTCCCGGACTGCCGCAGGACGTCATCGACGACCTGAGCCGGCGTGCCCGCGAAGCGGAGGAAGCAGCCCGTCGCCTGCTCCGCATGAAGCAGTCGGAGGAGGTCAAGGACGTCACGTTCCGCGTCGGAACGACGCCGACCTTCACGCGCGTGATGTTCCAGATGCCCGTGGTCTCGCCCGTCGAGTTCATCCGCAGCGGCGACGCGGTGGAACTGATTTTCCGGAACAGCTTCCGCATCGATGCGGCGCGGCTGAAGGCGCAACTGCCCGAGACCGTCACGTCGGTCGAAGCAGAGGCGGAGACGGGCATGCTGCGGGTCGTCATCGGCATACCGGCCGGCATCGACGTGCGCGGCTTCCGGGAAGACGAGAGCTATGCGATCGACATCCCGACGCCTCGCCCGGCGCCCAAGGTGGCGGCCAAGGTGGAGCCAAAGGCCGATCCCAAGGCCGATCCGAAGGCGGGCGCCAAGCCTGTCGTCGCGGAGGCAGGCCCCGAGAACCCGGCAAAGCCGCTCGTCGAGAGCCGGGCGCAGCCCGCCGCTCCCGTTCCGCCCGCTGCCGCACCCACGCCGAGCACGAGCGTCGTCGCACCGCTGTCCGCGCCACGCCTCGGCACATCGACGGAAGCCGATCTCGCAGCGTCTGCCGAACCTGCCGAGGTCAAGCTTTCGGCAACGGCCGAGCGTGGCTCCGTGCGCCTCGTCCTTCCGTTGCCGACCCGCACGCCGATTGCCGTGTTCGAACGGGGCGGGACGGTGTGGATCGCTGCGGAGACGGCAGCGACGCTGGATGCCTCGCGCATCGGTCTCGTCGCGCCTGGCGTCGTCACGAGCGCGGAGATGCGCCGCGTGGGTCGGTTGGCCGTGCTGCGGCTCGCCCTGAGCCGGCCAATGCTCGTGAGGGCCGGAACATCCGACGCGGGATGGGTGGTCACGCTCGGCGACGAGATCGCAGCCTCGTCCCAGCCCATCGGGTTCACGCGAGATGCCGATGCCGACGGACGGACAGTCATGCGCGCCGCCTTCAAGGACGTGGGCAGCGTCCATTGGGTGGACGATCCCGATGTCGGCGACAAGATCGCCATCGTCACCGGCCGCGGCTCGATCCACAGCCTCGCCAAGCCGCTGAGCTTCGTCGACTTCCGGGCGCTGGCGACCGCGCAGGGACTCGCCCTGACGCCACTGACGGATGATCTCGTCGTCCGCGCCGGGATCGACGACGTCACGGTGACGCGGGACGGCGGGTTGACAATCAGTGTGGTCGGGGACGCGCCGACATCCTTCAAGGGCGCCGCGGCGCGCCCGATGGCGATCGACCGCGACCGCTGGGATCTCGATCGCTCGGGCAATGTCCGCGAACGGGGCCGCGAACTCGCGCGTGCCGCGGCCGACGCGCCGAAGCGCGGGCGGTCGGACGCGCGGCTTGCCGTAGCCCGGTTCGAGATGGCCAATCGGCTTGCGGTCGAGGCCATCGGCACGCTCGACGTGACGATGACGGACGAGCCGGACCTCGCCCGTGACAAGGGGAACATCCTGCTCAACGCGGTCGCGCATGCGCTGGCCGGACGCTACGCCGACGCCGTGAAGATCCTGTCGACGGAAGACCTGAAGGACGAACCCGAGGCGCAGCTGTGGCGCGCCTATTCGGAGGGCCGGATGCGGCGCTGGCCCGCGGCCCTCGCCGCGTTCCGGCGCAGCGGCTCCACCCTGGCCAGCTATCCGGACGACCTCCAGGGCCAGATCGGCCCGGTCTATGTCGAGGCGGCCATCGAGTCGCGCGATTTCGGGCTGGCGCAGCGCGTGCTGGAGACGATCGAGACCCTGCCCCCCGACCAGGTCGACCGGTCGATGGTCTCCTATCTCGCGGCCAGGGTGGCGGAGGGGCAAGGACGGGTCGAGGACGCTCTCGCGGCCTACGACAAGCTGGCCCGCAACGCGAGCCGGCCGGTCGAGGCCAAGGCACGCCTCGCCGGAACCTCGCTGGCCCTGCGGGATCGCATGATCGACCGCAAGGCTGCGATCGCGGCGTTCGAGGGGCTGATGGTCTCGTGGCGGGGCGACGACATCGAGGCCCGCTCCATCGCGCAGCTCGGCCGGCTCTATGCGGAGGAGGGTCGCTGGCGTGACGCCTTCATGATGACGCGCAAGGCCAACGAGATGTTCCCCGAACACGAGGTGACCCGCGCGCTCCACGACGAGACCGGCGTGCTCTTCGAAGCCCTGTTCCTCGACAACAAGGGCGAGTCGATCCCGCGGCTGGATGCGATCGCGCTTTACTTCGATTTCAAGGACTTCACCCCGCCGGGCCGTCGCGGCGACGAGATGATCCGTCGTCTTGCAGAGCGGCTGGTCCAGCTCGATCTGCTGGCGGAGGCAGGCGACCTGCTGCAGCACCAGGTCGACAACCGGCTGTCGGGGGCCGCCAAGGCGAATGTGGCGACGCGCCTTGCCGTGGTCCATCTCATGAACCGCCAGCCGGCCAAGGCCTACCAGGCCCTGCGCGACAGCCGGCTGTCCGAACTTCCGGCGGAACTCAAGCGCAGCCGCATCCTGCTGGAGGCGAGGGCCTTGTCGGACCTCTCCCGCACGGACCTCGCGCTCGAGCTCATCGCCGCGGAGGACGGACCCGAGGTCGAGCGCCTGCGTGCCGACATCCTGTGGCAGAGCCGGCGTTGGCAGGAGGCGGGTGACGTCTACGAGCGGATCGTCGGCGACGCCTGGAAAATGCCGGAGGCGCTCGAGGATCGCGCCCGCGCCGACGTGATGCGCGCCGCCATCGCCTTCGGGCTGGCCGACGATGCCCTCTCGCTCGAACGCCTGCGGGCGAAGTTCACCGCCAAGATGTCCGACTCGATGGACGGCCGGGCCTTCGCGGTGGTCACGGCGCCCACCGGCGCGCGGTCGGCCGAGTATCGCGAGGTCGCCCGCTCCATCGCCAGCGCCGATACGTTGTCCGAGTTCCTGACCGAGTACCGGAAGCGGTATCCCGAAAGCTGGGCACCGACGTCGCGTCCGGCTCCGGCGCCTGAACCGCCGGCCGGGCAGGGCGCCGCGGCGCCACCGGCAGGGCAGGCACGCGGCTGATCGGGCCGAACGTGGTTAATGAAATCTGATTAATATCAATTAATTGGCGGAAGTTTCTGAAGCTTTGCTAGAGCCCGTAGCTCTGCACGAGGCTCCCCGCCACGAGATTCCAGCCGTCCACGAGAACGAAGAAGATCAGCTTGAACGGCAAGGCGACCGTGACAGGCGGCAGCATCATCATGCCCATCGACATCAAGATCGATGCAACCACGAGGTCGATGATGAGGAAGGGTATGTAGAGCAGGAAGCCGATCTCGAAGGCGCGGCGCAGTTCCGAGATCATGAAGGCGGGGACGAGGCTCGTCAGCGGCGTGGCTTGCGGCGTGGCGGGCCGCGGTTCACGGGCGAGGTCGAGGAACAGTTCCAGGTCCTTCTCGCGGACATTGCGCAGCATGAAGTCGCGCAGGGGCACGACCCCGCGGTTGAAGGCCTCCTGCGGCTGGATCTGCCCGGCAAGAAGCGGCGCAACGCCCGCGTCGTAGGACGCCCGCAACGTCGGCGCCATGATGAACACCGTGAGGAACAGGGCGAGGCTGACGATCACGGTGTTGGGCGGCGCGGTGGGCGCGCCGATGGCCGAGCGCAGCAGCGACAGAACCACGACGATCCGGGTGAACGACGTCACCATCACCAGAGCCGCCGGGGCCAGTGACAGGACGGTGATCAGCGCGACGAGTTGCAGGGCGCGCTCGGTGATCCCGGTTCCGCCGGCCCCGCCCGTGCCCAGGTCGAGGGTGATCGTCTGGGCGGCCACCGGCCCGACGGCGAACCCGGCAACGAGAACGAAGGCGATCCCCGCAAGCAGGGCGATCCGTCCGGTACGGACGGCGAAGCCCGGGTCGGCCTCCCGAAGCGAAGAAAAGCGAATCCGCCGGTTCATCGCGAGACGGTAGGGCCGCCCGCCGCCGCGGTCACGGCCGGGCGGGGCCACGGCGACGGCGGGGGATCAGGCTCCTGTGGAGAACCTGTCCCTCACGTCCTGGGAGGCGTCGGGTCGCGTCCGAGCAGCCGGGACATTTCCGCTTCCAGGCTGTCGATGTCCGCGACCTCGATCGGTGCCTTCGCCATGCCCTGCTCCTGCGTTGCGGAGGCCGGCGCAGGGACCGGCGGCGGCGGCGGAGGCACGGATGGCTGGTCCACGACGTCGACCACCACCGGCGTCGAGACCGGCGCCGGCGCTGGATCGCCTGCCGGTGCCGCGACGGGCGGCGCAGGCGGCGCAATGGGCGGCGGTGCGACCGGCGCCGTCACGGGCGGGGGTGCCGCCGCGGCCATCGGCTTGGCGGGCTCCGCCGGCTTGATGCCGGCAAACGGCTTCTTGAGGGCCTCTTCCAGACGGCGTGCCATGTCGTCCATGGCCGGCGTCGCGGGAGCCGCTGGCTTCTGAACAGGCGGGGCAGGGGGCTCGATGATGGTCTTCACCGGTTCCGGCGGGCTCAGGACCGGCTCCGGCACGGGCTCGACCGCGACGGCCGGCTCTCGCGGGACGGGGACGGGCACGGGGGCGACGACCATCGGAGCCTGCTCCGCCGGCGACGTTGCAGCGCGGGGCTCTGCGGCGACCTCGGCATTCGCAGCAGCGGTTGACGCTGCCGCCATCGCAGCGACGGCCGCGATGCGGTCCGCCTCGGCACGCCGGGGCGCCACGACGGTCTCGGGCAGCGGCGGCAGGAGATTGCGTCCCGGCGTGGGAGGCGGCGGCTCGACCGGCGGAGGACGCCTGTCCGGCGACGGGCGGAGCACGGGCGCGGGCGCGGGGCCCGGCGGACGCACGAGAGGCGGCGGCGGCGGCATCGGCCGCGTCGCTTCCCGCAGGGGTGGCGGCATCGCCGGTATCGGCGGCGGCATGGGTTGCGCCGGAGGGCCTGCGGGAACGGGCGGGACGACGGGAGCCGGCGCCACCGCTTCCATCTGAGGCGGCAACGGCGGCATGACGGGTGGCGGCATGACCGGAGGCGCCGGTGAAGGCGGAGGAACGGCCGCCATCGGTTCGCCGGGCATCGCCTCGCCGCGGACGGGGACAGGACCGGCGAGGGACGGCTCGATCCTCGGCGCCTCGGGGCGCATGGCGTCACTCGGCTCGCGCAGCATCGGCGCGCCGGCGCGCATGATGCCGGCCTCGATCACCAGATCGTTGGGGCCGCCGATCATGACGAGGTGCTCGACGTTGTCGCGCCGCACGATCACGAGCTGGCGCTGCCGGTCGAGGTCGAAGGCGTCGACGATGCCGAGACGGGGCTGCCGCGCCCTGCCGCCGGACGTCATGTTGAGCCTGGCGCCCGCCAGCTTGCGCAGCAGAAGCGCGAAGAGGGCGAGCAGGACGAAGATGATGAGGAAAGCCGCCGCCCAAACGATCGGCGTCGACGGCGGGTTTCCGAACAAAGATTGCATCGGTTCGCGCGCTCCTGAAGCGGTTGGCGACCCGTGGGGCCTCGCCCCCTAAGACGCCCCGTCCCGCCCCACGCGTCAAGCGCGGAGGCCAATCCGGACGATGTTTACGCCACATTAACCATGAAGCCGGCATTTTTTGCCCAGCAGAAGGATGCCAACCATGGCGGGAATCGGGCTTCCCCTGATGTCGCAACTGAAAGACCGCATGCACTGGTTGCAATCGCGGCAGAAGGTGCTCGCCCAGAACGTCGCCAATGCCGACTCGCCGGGCTACAAGCCGCGCGACCTCCGGCCGCAGCCGGACGGGCGTGGACCGATGGGGCCGGCGCAGGCGAACTCGGCCGTCCAGACGCAGCGAACCGACAGCGCCCACATTCGCGCCAGCCTTGGCCCGAGCGGGCCGAACGGCCGGCCCGGCCAGCGTTTCGAAACCGTGCCCACCGGCAACGCCGTCACTCTCGAAGAGGAGATGATGAAGCTCGCCGAGACGCAGATGGACTACCAGACCGCGGCATCGCTCTACACCAAGAGCCTGTCGCTCCTGAAGATCGCCATCGGCAAGCGGGCCTGAGGAGACGAACCATGGACTTCCTGCGCTCGATCGCCATCGCTGCGTCCGGCCTCAAGGCCCAAGCCGGCCGCATCCGCATCATCTCCGAGAACATCGCCAACTCGGATTCGACGGCGACCACGCCGGGCGGCGATCCCTACCGGCGCAAGATCGCGACGTTCCGCAAGGAGTTCGACCGCGAACTGGGGGCCCAGACCGTGGACCTCGGCCGCGTCGCGCGCGACCAGAGCGACTTTCGCACGCGCTACGACCCCGGCAACCCGGCCGCCGACGCCAGCGGCAACGTCAAGCTTCCCAACGTGAACTCGCTCGTCGAGCAGATGGACATGCGCCAGGCGCAGCGAAGCTACGAGGCCAACCTCAACGTCATCGGCGCGACGCGCCGCATGCTCCAGCGCACGATCGACATCCTGCGCGCCTGAACCGGCGCGACAGCGGAGGAATAATCCATGGCCAGCCCCGTTTCAGCCGCCGGCGCCTATGCCGCGACACAGCGTCTCGCCAATCCGCTCGGCGCCGCCGCAGGCGCGTCAGGCGCCGCGGGCGGTGCGGCCGGAGCGGGTCCGAGCTTTACCGACACGCTCAGCCAGGTCCTCGACACGGCCGTCCAGTCCGGCAAGGCCGCCGACCGGCAGGCTTCCGCCGCCGCCCAGGGCAAGGCGGACATGGTCGACGTGGTGACGGCGATCGCCGAATCGGAGTCGGCCCTGGAGACCCTCGTCGCCGTCCGCGACCGTGTCATCGCCGCCTACGAGGAAATCATGCGGATGCCCGTGTGACGCAGCTAGCCTCGCCGGCCCATCCGCCTCCACCTCGTACCGAAAGCAGCGTCCGATGACCGGCCCCGAACTCCTCGACGTCGCACGTGACGGGATCGTCACCTTCCTCAAGGTGTCGAGCCCGCTGATGCTCGTCGCGCTCGTCATCGGCGTCGCGATCTCGCTCATCCAGGCGCTCACGCAGATCCAGGAGCAGACCGTCGTCTTCGTGCCGAAGGTCATCGTCGTCGGACTGGCCATGCTCCTGTTCCTGCCATTCATGGGTGACGCCCTGTCGGCCTACATGACGCGGATCGCCTCGCGAATCGCCACGGGCGTCTAGAATGGCCGCCATCGGCGCCCCGATGGACGGGTGGGCCGCGCGGCGTCCGGGCTGGCCTTCCCGTCGCCGCGTCCACTGGCCGGCCGAGGGCGCCCCGCACGGCATGACCTTCACGATCGGACCGCAGGCGGCAGCGCTGTTCATGATCGTCTTCGCGCGCGTCGGCGTGCTGATGATGCTGCTGCCGGGCGTCGGGGAGCGCTTCCTGCCGGTCCGGGCGCGGCTGGCGCTCGCCGTGTTCCTCACCCTGGCGCTGACGCCGATCGTGCAACCCTTGCTGCCGGCGAACGGGCTGACGCCGGAGTTCATCGTCGGCCTGCTGCTGCTCGAACTCGCCATCGGGCTGATGATCGGGCTGACCGGCCGCCTCGTCGTGGCGAGCCTGCAGACGGCGGGGAACTACGTCTCGCAGTCGCTCGGCCTCGCCTTCGCGGAGACGGTCGATCCGACCCAGGGCGGCCAGGCGGCCGCCGTCGGCAATCTCTTGACGCTGCTGGGGATCGCGCTGATCTTCGCCACCGACGCGCATCATGTCGTGATCGCCGCGATCGGCGGCAGCTACGGTGTTCTGCCGCCGGGGTTCGTCCCCTCGACGGGCGACGCCACCAAGCTTGCGCTCACCACCATGGCAGCCGGCTTCGGGGTGTCCGTCCAGATCGCGGCGCCCTTCATCGTGTTCGGCATCGTCTTCAACCTGGGCCTCGGCGTGCTCTCCCGGCTGATGCCGCAGATCCAGGTGTTCTTCATCGGCGTGCCGGCCACCATCATCATCGGTTTCATGATCATGCTCGCCGTCATCGGGCTGATGATGACCGCGTTCCTGCGCGAAGTGGCCGACATGCTTCGCCCCTTCGTGGGAGGCTGAGCGGCCATGGCCGAGACCGACGACCAGGACGACAAAACAGAAGACCCGACCGGCCGACGCATCGAACAGGCGGCGGAGAAGGGCGACGTACCCCGATCTATGGAGATCAGCACGTGGTTCGTGCTGGGGGGCGGGACGCTTGCCCTGATGATCTCGGGCGGGACGTCGTCGGAGACCCTTGCGCTGGCCATGCGCGGGATGATCGGCAACGCCCACATGATCCCGGCCGACGGCGCCGGCCTGACGACCTTTGCCCGCAGCGCCATCCTCACGACGCTCGGCGCGATCGCCGTGCCCATGATCCTGCTGATGATCGCCGGCATCCTCGGAAACATCCTGCAGAACCCGCCGCGAATCACGACGGAGCAGATCGGCTTCAAGCTCGAGCGGATCTCCCCGATCGCGGGGGCCAAGCGCATCTTCGGCAAGGAGGCGTGGGTTCAGCTGCTCAAGGGCCTCTTCAAGATGGCCCTGGTCGGCGCCGCGATCTACGTTGCGCTGTGGCCGGAACGCGAGCGCCTCGAATCGCTCGTCCTGCTCGACGTGCGAGGCCTGCTGCCGTTCACGCAGGCGGAGGCGCTGAAGCTGCTCGGCACCGTGCTGGTGATCTACGCCTTCGTCGCCGCAGCCGATTTTCTCTACCAGCGCATGACGTGGTTCAAGCGCCAGATGATGACACGGCGCGAACTCAAGGAAGAGTTCAAGGAGACCGAGGGCAATCCCGAGATCAAGGCCAAGCTGCGCCAGTTGCGCGCCCAGGCCTCGCGCCGTCGCATGATGGCACGCGTGCCGAAGGCGACAGTCGTCGTGATGAACCCGACCCACTTCGCGGTCGCGCTGCAGTATGAGAAGGGCATGGCCGCTCCGCTCTGCGTCGCCAAGGGGCAGGACGCGGTGGCGCTTCGCATCCGCGCGGTGGCGGAGGACAACGACGTGCCGGTCGTCGAGAACGCTCCGCTTGCCCGTGCGCTTTACAAGGCGGTCGATCTCGATCAGGAAATCCCGGCCGAGCACTACAAGGCGGTCGCCGAGGTGATCGGCTACGTCATGCGGCTGAAGAGGCGGCTGGCATGACCGCCGCGGACGGGACGAGGATGACGAGGGGCCCCGTGCAGGACCATCCGGCCGACACGCCGCCTACCGGACCTGCCCGCAGCCCGCGTGCCGGCCACGCCGGACTGCTGATCGTGCTCGCCGGCGTGCTCGTGGGAGCGGCCATCGCCGTCTCGCTGCTCGCCAGCGAAAAGGCGCAGCCGCTGATCATGGGGCTGCTCGCCCTGCTGGCCGTCGTCGGCGTCTTCGCCCTCTTCGCCGGCGCCGTCGGCATCGTCGAGTTCGCCGGGCGCACGACGCGCAACGACGTGACCAAGGCCGTCGCCGACAGCGCGTCGGACGGCCTCATCGTTACCGAGGCCGACGGGCGCGTGACCTACGCCAACGCCTCGTACCTGCAACTCGCCGGAGCCCGGTCCGCCGAGAACCTCCAGACCGTCGAACGCCTCTTCACCGGGGCGCCGGACGTGTCCGAGGCGGTCTACCGGCTGGCGCAGGCGGCGCGGGATCACCGATCCGCTTCGGAGGAGGTGCGCCTCTCGCCACCGCTCGGAGGCGTGGACGGCGCCGCCTGGTACCGCGTGAAGGTTCGCCCGATCGATCCCGAGGGCGCCCGCCGGGCAACCCTGTGGACGGTGACGGACATCACCCGCGACCGGGAGCGCCAGGAGAACATCTTCCAGGAGCTTCAGCACGCGATCGACTATCTCGACCACGCCCCTGCGGGGTTCCTGTCGCTCGATGCCGCCGGGGACGTGGTCTACATGAACGCCACGCTGGCGGGCTGGCTGGACTACGACCTCGCCCAGTTCGGCTCCGGCGGTCTCAAGCTGAAGGACATCGTTCCGGGCGACGGCTCTGCCCTCCTCTCCGCCGTGTCGGGCGGGGCAGGGGAGGTGCGCACCGAGATCCTCGACCTCGACTTGCGCAGGCGAAGCGGCGAATCGCTGCCGGTGCGCCTGTTCCACCGCGTCGCCTACGGCTACGACGGGACGCCCGGGGCTTCGCGGACGCTGGTGCTCAACCGGTCCGCGGGGGAGGACGTGGCGGAGGGCCAGCGGGCGGCCGAGGTCCGCTTCGCGCGGTTCTTCAACAACACGCCGCTGGCCATCGCGACCGTCAACCGGCACGGCCGCATCGCGCGGACCAACGGGCCATTCGCCCGCCTGTTCGGATCTGCCTTCCGCGGGCTCGACGCGACCGAGCCGCGCTCGATCCTCTCCGTGGTGCCGGAGCGCGACAAGGAAGCGCTCGGCGGCGCCATCGCCGCCGCCGCCGCCGGGCGCGGCGACATCGCGCCGGTGGAACTCGCGCTCTCCTACGAGGGCAACCGCTGGGCGCGGTTCTTCATCTCCGCGGTCGAGAACCAGGACGACGAGGGCGAGGCGGCGATCGTCTACGCGCTCGACACCACCGACCAGCGTGCGCTCGAGGCGCAGTTCGCGCAGGCGCAGAAGATGCAGGCCGTCGGCGAGCTCGCCGGCGGGGTGGCGCACGACTTCAACAACGTGCTGCAGGGCATCATCGGCTATGCCGACCTTCTGCTGGTGAACCACAGGCCGACCGACCCGTCCTTCCAGGACATCATGCAGATCAAGCAGAATGCCAACCGCGCGGCCGGCCTCGTGCGCCAGCTGCTGGCGTTCTCGCGGCGCCAGACGCTGCGCCCGCAGGTGCTCGACTTCGGCGAGGTGCTGTCCGAGCTGTCCCTGCTCATCAAGAAACTGATCGGCGAGCGCATCGAGCTGGATGTCCGGCACGGCCGCGACCTGTGGCCCGTCAAGACCGACCTGACGCAGTTCGAGCAGGTCATCATCAACCTCGCCGTCAACGCCCGCGACGCCATGCCCGACGGCGGCAAGATCACCCTGCGGACGGCCAACGTGACGGCGGCCGAGGCGGAGGCCCTCGGCGAGGAGCCGATGCCGGCGGCCGACTACGTCCTCGTCGAGGTGCGCGATTCCGGCTCGGGCATCCCGGCCGAGATCATCGACAAGATCTTCGAGCCCTTCTTCACGACCAAGGAGGTCGGCAAGGGGACCGGCCTCGGCCTGTCCATGGTCTACGGCTTCGTCAAGCAGGTCGACGGCTTCATCTTCTGCGACAGCGAGGTGGGGAAGGGCACGACCTTCCGCATCTACCTTCCGCGCTACGTGGGCGAAACGCAGGCCGAGGAGACATCCCCACCCGCGCCGCCGCCCGCAGGCGCGGCCGTCTCGCGGCAGGCTTCGCCCGATCTCACGGGGCACGGGACGGTCCTGCTGGTCGAGGACGAGGATGCCGTGCGGACATTCGGCGCCCGCGCGCTGAAACAGCGTGGGTACACGGTGCTCGAGGCGTCCTCCGGCGTGGATGCGCTGCGTGTCGTGGAGGACCACACCGGGGAGATCGATCTCATCGTCTCCGATGTCGTGATGCCCGAGATGGACGGCCCGACCCTGCTGGGCGAACTGCGCCGCCGCGGCACCAAGGCGAAGATCATCTTCGTCTCCGGCTACGCGGAAGAAGCGTTCAGCAAGAACCTGCCGGAGGGCGAGGAGTTTGCCTTCCTGCCCAAGCCCTTCACGCTCAAGCAGCTGATCGAGCAGGTCAAGTCGACGCTCGGCTGAAGGCCGGCCCGGGCGGCCGCGGAGGGATCGAATCGCCCGGCGGGCCAGGCGCGCGCCGGACCCGGTCCGCCTCCGTGGCCCTGGCAGGAACAACTTCCGGAAGCAAGACTGATCAACTGATCGGCAAAGTTGTAAAATGCTGTCTTTTCAATCACTTGATCTTTCGGCGAGCGTGAACAAAAAAAGAACTTGCGGGATGGAACAAACCATGATCAAGCTTCTTGCAGAGCCGTGTTGAGGTTCTGACGACCCCCGTGCCATAAGGATGCCCAGTCATGTCGCAACCCTCGCTCAGACTCGTCGAAGGACAATCCATGGACAAGGCCAAGGCCCTGGACGCCGCGCTCTCGCAGATCGAGCGCGCCTTCGGCAAGGGTTCGATCATGCGGCTCGGCAAGAACGAGAAGGCGGTCGAGATCGAGACGGTTTCGACGGGGTCGCTCGGGCTCGACATCGCTCTGGGTGTCGGCGGCCTGCCGCGCGGGCGTGTCGTCGAGATCTACGGCCCCGAATCGTCGGGCAAGACGACGCTGGCTCTCCACACGGTCGCGGAAGCGCAGAAGAAGGGCGGGGTCTGCGGCTTCATCGACGCCGAGCATGCCCTCGATCCCGTCTACGCCCGCAAGCTCGGGGTGAACCTCGAGGATCTGCTGATCTCCCAGCCGGACACGGGCGAGCAGGCCCTCGAGATCGCCGACACGCTGGTGCGCTCGGGAGCCATCGACGTCCTCGTGGTCGACTCGGTCGCCGCGCTCGTGCCGCGGGCGGAGATCGAGGGCGAGATGGGCGACGTGCAGCCCGGCCTTCAGGCCCGCCTCATGAGCCAGGCGCTGCGCAAGCTCACCGCCTCGATCTCGCGCTCCAACACGATGGTCATCTTCATCAA
>CAZJCW010000013.1:22825-34761 GCA_964544365.1 uncultured Alsobacter sp. | reverse complement strand
CGCCGGGCTTCGGGCCCGTGGCGAGGATGCCGGAATTGTAGGGCCCGCCGAGCGCGATGCCGATGCCGCGCTCGACGCAGAGCGGCAGGAAGCTGTCCAGCGCCTCCTGCTCGAGCAGCGTGTAGCGTCCCGCCAGCAGGAACAGGTCGAAATCGCCCTGGCGGGCCATGGCCTCGGCCACCTGCCACTCGTTGATGCCGGCGCCGATCGCCTTGATCGCGCCGGCCTCGCGCAGTTTCATGACGGCACGATAGCCGCCCTCCATGAACTCGCGGATCCGCGCGTCGGATGCCTCCTTCGAGCCGTGCGTGAACACGTCCACGTCGTGGCAGTAGAGAATGTCGATGGCATCCACGCCGAGCCGCTCGAAGGACTGCTCCAGCGAGCGCATGACGCCGTCGTAGGAATAATCGTAGGTCTCGCGCCGGGACGGCACGTCGAAGAACCTGCTCTGGGCCGTTCGCTCGGCCGGCGTCGAGACGGTGAGATAGCGTCCCACCTTCGTGGACAGCAGCGGCGGCGTGTCCCGATGGTCGCGCAGGAAGCCGTTCAGCCGGGTCTCGGACAGGCCGAGCCCGTAGAGCGGGGCGGTGTCGTAGTAGCGGCAGCCCACCTCCCAGGCCGCGTCCAGCGTCGCCCGCGCCTCCGCCTCGGACAGAGGGCGATAGAGGTTCCCGAGCGGGGCGGTGCCGAAGCCAAGGGCCGTGAAGGACATCGTCTCGCCCATGCGCGTCCTGAAACGCCGCACGGGCATGGTCGTCGTGGCGGACATCGCCCGGTCTCCCCCTCGTTTTTTCCGGCCGCCCGCCGACGCGTCAGCGACGGTTTCGGCCTGTGTGCGTGCATGATAGGAAGCTCGCGGCGGGCCGCATAGCCCGAACACGGCGTTTTGGAGAGATCCATGGTTTCCAAGCTGGAGCAGCTGAAGGCGATGACGGTGGTCGTCGCGGATACGGGCGACATCGACTCGATCCGCGCCTTCAAGCCCACGGACTGCACCACGAACCCGACGCTCATCCTGAAGGCGGCGCAGATGCCGGCCTATTCCGGCATCCTCGACGAGGCGCTGGCGTGGGGCCGCGCGCGGTCCGGCGGCGGGCAGGACATCGCGGCCGCGGTCGCCGACCGCCTCGCCGTGAGCTTCGGCGCGGAGCTCGCCGCCATCGTTCCGGGACGGGTCTCGACCGAAGTGGACGCCGACCTGTCCTTCGACACGGCGGCCACGGTGGCAAAGGCCCGGGAGATCATCGCCGCCTACGCGGCACGCGGGATCGGGCGCGAACGGATCCTGATCAAGATCGCCGCCACCTGGGAAGGCATCCGGGCGGCGGACATCCTCCAGCGCGAGGGCATCGATTGCAATCTTACGCTGCTGTTCTCGCTGGTGCAGGCGGCGGCGTGTGCCGAGGCCGGCGTCTTCCTGATCTCGCCCTTCGTCGGGCGCATCCTCGACTGGCACGTCAAGGCCGAAGGCCGCAGCTTCGCTCCCGAGGAAGATCCCGGCGTGCTGTCGGTGCGGCGGATCTACGCCTACTACAAGCGCCACGGTCATCCGACCGTGGTGATGGGGGCCTCGTTCCGCTCCGTGGGCGAGATCGAGGCGCTGGCCGGTTGCGACCGCCTGACCATCGCGCCCGCGCTTCTCGAAACGCTGGCCGGGGACAACGGCGCACTGGTGCGCAGGCTGGATGCCACCCAGGCGGCGACGCAGGGCGTGGACAGGCTCGACACGTCCGAGCCGTCGTTCCGGTTCGCGCTCAACGAAGATGCCATGGCGACGGAGAAACTCGCGGAAGGAATCCGGCAGTTCGCCAAGGATCTGCGGGCCCTTCGCACGATGATCGCGGCCCGGCTCGCCTGAACCGGCGCATCGGCGGCGGGTTCGGGAACCCACGAGCCGGGATCGGCTTGCGTCCTGTTCCACGGAGCGGGACGGCGTCACCCGACTGGGAGGCCGATCTACGCGGCTGCGCGCGACGATCCGGCTCTTGCGCTTGGCGCGCGGTCAAGCTCCGGTGCGCGCTATCCGGTCCTGGGTGGCCTCGGCCGTCGCGGTCCGGCGACGGTCCGCCTTACGACAAGTCGGATCCGTCGCCCTTGTTGTTGGGGATGACGGCCTGGTTCACGCGCTCCGGGATCAGCGGGAAGGGCTGCCTGTCGTCGCTGTCACGGGGGCCGGCGCGGAGCAAGGCCTGGACCGGAGTCTCCGGTGTCTCGGGCCGGGGGTGCGCTAGGGCACCCGTCACGACGGCCGTGAGCGAGGCGATCCGGCCCGTGGCTCCCGCAATTGTATCGCCCGCCCAACCCAGCCATCCGACCTCGAGCGCGGACGGCTCACCGCGTGAGGCGGAGACAGCCAAGGGAGGCAGACGATCCTGCGCGGCGGCGGGGACGCCTGCGCGCGACCGTGCCGGATCTGCCGTCGCCACGACGGAGGGCGCAGGTGCAACGGCACGAGGCGCGGGAGGCGAGGCCAGGGCCGGTGCCGGCGGCGGGGGGGCAGGCGCTTCCACCGCCCGGGCGGTTGCCGGGGCGCGCTGCTCAGCGGGCTGGGCCGGCTGCGCGGCCGGCGGTGCCGCCACGGCCACGGTCAGGCCCGCCGGCTGCTCGACCTTGACGGCCGGCGCCGCGGCGGCCGGGCTCTCGGCGGACCTTGCGGCAGGAACCGGAGGAGCGCTGTCCGCCTGCACGGGCGCTGCGGCCGGCGGTGCGACGGGACCTGCCTTGGCGAGCGACGCGGAGGCGGCTGCGGCGGCAGCGGCCTTGGCCGAGGCCACGGTCCTCACGCCATTGGCCGCGGCGATCCGGTCCATGGCGACCCTGGACGCCTCCAACGCGGCACGCTGCTCCTTCGGCGCTTCGCCGTAGGTCCAGTCCGTGGGGCGCGTCGGGCGCACGTCGCCCATACCCTTGCCCTTGTTGCGGGTCTCGACGGACTGGCCGGGCACGAGGGAGCGGCACTCGCCCGCACTGCAGACGTCGACGGCACCGTCGTGCAGGACGACGGTCGTGCCGGCCTCCGTCACGCGGACGTCGAACGTGGTGCCGCGGACGGCGATCGTGGCATGTGGCGTGCGCACGCTGTAATCGTGCGCGTCGGCTCCGGTGCCGCTGATGAAGCGGAAGAAGCCCTTCACCGTGTCGACCGTGCGCGGACCCGACGAGGACTTGAACACGAATTCGTCCAGCCGGACCTCCGATTGCGGTCCGATCGCCATGCTCGACTTGTCGAGGAAGACGAGCACGCTGGAGCTGTCGGCCGCGGTCCGGATGATCTGGTCGCGATACACCGTGTCGCCGGCATTCACGGGGACGAGCCTGCCGGCCATGATCCCGCGCACGTCCTTGCGGACGAACCGCGCGTCGCCGATGGCCTGTGCGGAGGCCGACCCCGCGACGAGAATCGCGGCAAGGCACGTGGCGATGGAAAGGACTCTGCTCATGAACACGGAGGTTAATCTCAAAAGATCGAAAATACCCTTCCTCGATACCCTAAATATCGCGCGATTGCAAGCAACCCGGAAGTTAATCGCATAGGTTGAATTTTAATGGATTGTGTTCGTACTTATACAACTTCTACGCGAATTCCCGGCGCAGGGCGTCGTCCATGCAGGCCAGCGCCGGGGGCGCGCCGCGACGCGCCACGAGCGCGCAGGACACGGGAAGCGCCTGCCAGCCGGGCTCCCTGCGATCGAGCGGCTCAGACACGACAAGAAGATCCTCGCCGCGCGCGCGATGGTAGAGCGTCGCCGGCTTGCCGTCGGACGCCCAGCGGAAGGCATAGAGCGATTCACCATCGGTGAGGGCGGCGGTGAACCTCAGCGCCTCGGCGACGCCGGCGGCATCCATGAACGCCTTGACCCGCCGCAGCGTGGCGCCGACGGCCCGCACCGGGTCCTCGTCGAGCCCCGCGGCCAGCGCCGCGAGGAAGATCGCCTCGCTGTCGGTCGTGCCCGCGCGGTGGTGGTAGAGATCGTCGGGGATCATGTCCTCCAGCCGGCGACGGACGACCGCGTAGCCGCCGATCTGGCCGTTGTGCATGAACATCCAGCGGCCGCGGACGAACGGGTGGCAGTTGGCGCGCGACGTCGCCGTTCCGGTGGCCGCCCGCACATGGGCGAAGAACAGGCCGGACGAGACCTGGGCGCAGATCGACCGCAGGTTCTCGTCGGACCATGCAGGACGGACCTCGCGGTACACGCCGGGCTCGCGACGGGCGCCGTACCAGCCGACGCCGAAGCCGTCGCCGTTGGTGCCGGTCTTGGTCTCCTCGGCGTGCAGCGACTGGTGGACCAGCGAGTGGTCCGGCGCGCAGACAAGGTCCTCGAGGAAGACGGGACGTCCGCGATAGGCCAGAAACCGGCACATTCTCGACCTCCGACCAGACGCGCCGCCACGTTCCGACGTCCACGCTGCGCCCAGTGCGTGAAGATGGGCTTAAGGCCCTTGCCACGGCCGCGCCGTCTTTGCGGGTGTCAATCGGGCCGCCGAGGCCCTATCTGTGGCAGCGGCCCCTCGTTTCGGGGCCGCTTGCACGTCCGTTCCGTGTCCCCTTCGGTCGCCTTCCGTCTCAACCGTCGGCCGGTCCGGCCCGACGCCGTCCGTCCCCCTCCCCCCGCCCCGGCGGGTCGAACCCCGCGAGGATCGACTTGATTTTCCGACGCCCCGCCGCGCCGCGCGCCTTCCGGTTCCTGCTTCCCCTCCTCGCGGCGATGGCGATGCTGCCGCCGGCCGCGTCCCCCGCGCTGGCGGCGGCGGCGCTCGACGGCAGCGGGCTCAGCCTGATGTGGGCGCTGCCGTTCCTCGGGATCCTGCTGTCGATCGCGCTCGGGCCGCTGCTGTTTCCCGCCCTGTGGCACCACCGATACGGCACGATCGCCGCCGTCTGGGCGGCGCTGGTCGTGGTGCCGCTCTACGTCGTGGTCGGGCCGGCCGACGCGACCGGAGCGATCGCCTTCGCGATCCTGCGGGAATACCTTCCGTTCATCCTGATGCTGTTCGCCCTGTTCACCGCCGCGGGCGGGATCGTCGTGGCGGGCAACATCCGCGGAACTCCGACCTCGAACACCGCCCTGCTGGCCGTCGGGACGGCGATGGCCAGCGTCGTCGGAACGACCGGGGCGTCGATGATCCTCATCCGGCCGCTGCTGCGCGCCAACGACAACCGGCGGCACAACGTGCATGTGGTGGTGTTCTTCATCTTCCTGGTGTCGAACATCGGCGGCTCGCTGACGCCGCTGGGCGATCCGCCGCTGTTCCTCGGCTTCCTCAAGGGCGTCGGCTTCTTCTGGACGACGAAGGCCCTGTTCTGGCCGATGGTGGTGTCGTCGGTCCTGCTCCTGGCCGTCTTCTTCGCGCTGGACAGCTGGTACTACCGCCGCGAGGAGAAGGCGCCGCCCCTCAAGGACCCGACGCCGGAGCGGCGCATCCGCCTCCTGGGCACGCGGAACTTCGCCCTGATCGGCGTCGTCATCGCTGCCATCCTGCTGAGCGGCCTGTGGAATCCGGGCATCGTGTTCACCGTTGCCGGCGTCGAGCTGCCGCTCCAGTTCATCGTGCGCGACGTGACCTTCGTGGCCGTCGGCATCGTCTCGCTGCTGATCAGCAAAAAGGAACACCGCGAAGCCAACGGCTTCGACTGGGAGCCCATCCGGGAGGTGGCGAAGCTGTTCGCGGCCATCTTCATCTGCATCATCCCCGTGCTGGCGATGCTGAGCGCCGGTGCAAACGGGCCGTTCTCGGCGCTGGTCGCGCTGGTCAGCCGGGCCGACGGCACGCCGTCGCCGGTCGCCTATTTCTGGCTCACCGGCATCCTCTCGTCGTTCCTCGACAACGCCCCGACCTATCTCGTCTTCTTCGAGCTGGCAGGCGGCGATCCGGCGAAGCTGATGGGTCCGCTGGCCCACGTCCTGACGGCCATCTCCCTGGGCGCCGTGTTCATGGGCGCCAACACGTATATCGGCAATGCCCCGAACTTCATGGTCTACGCCATCGCCCGCTCCGCCGGGGTCGAGATGCCGAGCTTCTTCGGCTTCATGCTGTGGTCGGGGGCGATCCTGATGCCGCTGTTCGTGCTGGTGACGGTGCTGTTCCTGCTCTGAGCCTTAGACGGGATCGGCACGGAAACCGGCCGGCGGGAGCGGGACGACCGTCACCTCCGAATGGCGGAAGATCCGCTTGCCGATCCGCGTGATGCGGAACCGCCCGCCGCAATACGGATCGGGGCAGGCCACGTCGGCGTCGGTGGTCATCCAGTCATTGGGGTGCGTCTCGCGCTGCTTGGCGGGGAGCAGGGGCAGCAGCGCCGCGAGGGAGTAGATCGGGAAGGTCTGGCCCGGCGGCAGGGCGAGGTTTTCGCCGGAGAGGGTGAAGAAGTCGCCCTCCCGGTGATTGCACACCATCGGACGATCGCCCTTCACCACCTCGACCCGCAGGTCGTAGAGGACGAAGGCATCGGCGGGTTGCTCGCTCTGAGACATGGTGATGCTGCCCTAACGGAAGAAGACGAGTGTCACGACGACGAAGGTCGGCAAGAGGATCGCCCCCGACCACAGCATGTATCCGAAGAAGCTCGGCATCCGCACGCCGGCGGAGCGGGCGATGGCATAGACCATGAAGTTCGGGGCGTTCCCGATGTAGCTGTTGGCGCCCATGAACACGGCGCCGCAGGAAATGGCGGCAAGCGTCAGCGCGCCCTTCGTCATCAGGACCTGCGCGTCGCCGCCGGCCAGTTCGAAGAAGACGAGGTAGGTCGGCGCGTTGTCGAGGAATGAAGACAAGGCGCCGGTGAGCCAGAAATAGGCCACGTTGTTGGGCGTGCCGTCGGCGTTCGTCACGATGGCGACGAGCGGGGCAAAGGCACCCGACTCGCCGGCGCGCAGCATGGCGAGGACCGGGATCATCGCGGTGAAGATGCCGGCAAAGAGCTTGGCGACCTCGATGATGGGGCCCCAAGAGAAACCGTTGGCCTCGCGGTACTCTCGCTTCGTGAGGGCCATCGATGCGAGGGCGACGGCGACGAACACGGCGTCGCGCAGGATGTTCTGCCACTCGAGCGGGACGCCGAAAACGGTCAGGGCGACGCCCGGCTTCCACGTGGCGCTCATCAGGATCGCGGCGATCACAACGCCGATGAGGGGGATGTTGACGAGGCCCCTCACGCGGACGCGGCGGTCTGGCGTGGGATCCGGCACGAACGCCTCGCGCTTGTGGAACCAGAGATCGAGCAAGAAGAACACCACCAGGACGATCGCGGACGCCAGAAGCGTCTCCAGGGCGAGGTGCTTCGTCGTCCAGAAGAAATCGACGCCCTTCAGAAAGCCGAGGAACAGCGGCGGGTCGCCCAGCGGCGTGAGCGCGCCGCCGAGGTTCGACACCATGAAGATGAAGAACACGATGACATGCACGTTGTGCTTGCGGTGATCGTTGGCGCGCAGCACCGGGCGGATCATCACCATCGAGGCGCCCGTGGTGCCGATGAAGCTGGCCAGCAGCGCGCCGATGGTGAGCAGCGCCGTGTTGACCAGCGGCGTGCCGTGGATGTTGCCGGCGACGAGAATCCCTCCCGCAGTGGTGAAGAGCACGAGCAGGAGCAGGATGAACGGCACGTATTCGAGCAGGAAGGCGTGCGCCAGCGCGCCGGCGGTGACCCCGGCCCCCTGCGTCAGCAGCAGCGGGACGGCGACGAGGAGGGCCCAGAGAGCGGCGATCTTGCCCTGGTGGTGTTCCCAGGCATGCGGGGCCATGAGCGGCAACACGGCGATCGACAGGAGGATCCCGACGAAGGGAAGCGCCCAGACGAAGCCGAAGCCGCGGCCGTCGAGTCCCTCGGCAGCGAACGCGCCGGACGGCAATGCCGCCAACATGGCGGCCAGAATGAACAGACGACGCATGAAGCCCCCCAAGTCCCGCAGCAGAACTAGGGGAAGGCGCGGCCATCGGCAACGTCGGTCTGCGGACGTCGGCCGGCGCGCCCCGCCGTCCGGAGTCCCGCCGGCCATGTGCCCGCCCTCCGCCGTCATGGCCGGGCCTGTCCCGGCCATCCACGGTTTGCGGGCGCAGGGGAAGTCGTGGATCCCCGGGCCGGGCCCGGGGATGACGGGGGGAGGGAGGGGTGGCGGGGGCGCGCGGGAGCGTTGCAGTGCAGCACGAGTTGCGTTCAGTGTTGCCTCGAACGCACAGTTCCGAAGGCCTTGTGCGGATAGAGTGTTGCCCGATTGGCGGGCAGGACGATGGATCGGGCTGTGTCCCAGACGACGAACTTGGCGGTCGACGCGGCGGGACTGCTGAGGCGGTTCGGCTTCGCCGTGCTGGTGATCATGGCACCCGCGGCGTCCCTGATGACGCGCCGCGGGCTGGTGATCCTCGTGCCGATCGGCATCGCCCTCCTCATTCTGGCGACCTTCGTGGAGAGCGAAGGCCGGGAGCCGCTCGGCCGGGCCCGCCGGGCGATCATCGGACCGGCCGGGGCGCTCGCCGGCTTCCTGGCCTTCTGGGCCGCCCTGTCGCTGCTCTGGTCGCCCTTCCCCTCGGAGGCCCTCGAACGCTTGTTCAACCTCGTCGGCGTGGGCGTCGTCGCTTTCCTCGCCGTCGCGGCGCTGCCGCAACGGATGCGGGTGAGCAATCTCTACCTGATGCCGATCGGCGCCGGCCTGTCGGCCCTCCTGGCGCTCTGGCTCGGGCTGCGGCCCGGCCTTCCAAGGGGCTTCACGGTCGATCCCGCGATCCTCGATCGCGGCCTGCTGCTGCTGGTGCTCGTCACGCCCGCGGCGGTGAGCTGGCTCGCCTCGAAGGATCGCTTCGTCTCCTGCTTCCTGCTGGTCGCGGTCGTGACGGCGGCCCTGATCGTCGGCGAGGCCTGGGCCGCGCTGGTGGCGCTGGCGCTGGGAGCGGCGGTGTTCGCCGTCGCGACGATCGACACCGCGATCGGGCGCTGGACCTGCCTCGTGCTGATCCCGGGGCTGGTCCTTGCCGCCCCGGCCATGCCCTTCGTGCTCCGGCCGCTGTCGAAGATGATCTACGGGATCACGCACCCCCGCGTGGAGGCGGTGCGCTCATGGGGCCGGATCGTCTACGACGACCCGGCACGCCTGTTCACGGGCCACGGCCTCGACACCGCCCTGCGGGCCAAGCTGGCCGGGCTGGTCCCCAACAGTGCGCCGAGCGGAATCCTGTTCGAGGTGTGGTTCGAGCTCGGTTTCCTCGGGGCCATCGCGCTGGCGCTGCTGCTGGCGCGCGCGGTCGACGGCGCGTCACGCCTGCAGGGCGGCGCGGCCGCGGGGGGATTGATGACTCTGACCGTGGCGTTCGTGCTGGCCGTCGCCGGGCAGGGCGCGGCACAGGCCTGGTGGCTCGTCGGCCTGGCGCTGGCGGCCGTCACCGCCGTGGCGGTCGACCGCGGCCAGTACCGCACGACCCGGCCACGCACCACCACGACGCGGGCCTGACGCCGGTCGCCCGCAGCCGGGCGACGCGCCCGGGAGCCCCGCCTCAATTGGCGGGCGCAGGCCAGCGAAAGTCGTCGGCGCGCCCCGGCTTCGGTTCGGGCGCCTTGCCCTCCACCAGCACCTGCTCGATCAGGCGGGTCGCGTCTCCCGGCCGGCGCAACACCGCCCCGCCGACCAGCGTGCCGCCGCTGGCCGCTTCCGGCGCGTTCAGCGGCACGATCGGCCCGGCGACCGGCTTGGGCTGGATGTCGATCGGCGGCGGCGGCGGCATGCCCTCCATGCCACGCCGGATCGCCTCGTCGATCATGCGGTCCACGCCGCCCGGCTGCAGGGCGGGATCGACCTTGGCGGGATCGTCGGGGTAGGGCATCGCGAAAACGGGGGTCGGTTCGGCCTTGTCGAGCAGGCGCTTCAGCTCGATCTCGACGAAATGCGCCGCCTTGCGCGCCCCGGCGCGGGTCAGGTGGATGCCGTCGCCCGCGCGCAGCCGGACGGTCTCGCCCGTCAGGGCGGGACCGCTCACGGTGTAGCGGTTCTGCGGATCGGTGAAGCCTTCCCACGTGTCGACATAGACGGCGCGGGCGCCGCGGCCGATGCGGGAGCGCACGATCTCGTTCAAGGCGAGCATGTCGGCCGAGGAGCGCGCGTTCTGCATGGGCGGAAGGCCGACCCACAGCAGCGGAATGTTGCGCTCGGCCGCCATGGCCGCCAGTTCGTCGACACGGGCGGCATAGGCCTCGCGCCACGCGTCGGAGAAGGGGTCGAGCTGTGCGCCGGATGCGTCCCGCAGGCTCTGGCGATCATTCAGGCCCATCATGACGACGAGGTGGGTCACCTTGGCGTCGGACGCCAGAAGATCGCGGGCCGCCTTGCGCCAGTCGAAGAAGTCGTCGCGGACAAGCCCGGTGGAACTGCGCCCCCGCCGCAGCACCTGGATGTCGGGATTGGTCTCGAACGCCTCGGCAAGTCCGCTGCCGAGATTCTCGGCCAGCGAATCGCCGATGACGGCGACGAAGACGGTCGGATCCGCCCGCGGCACCGAAGGCTGGTCGGTCAGGACCATCGGCGCCGGAGGGCGCTTGCGGGGCGGCGGCTTGGGCTGTGGCGGCGGCGGCTGCGGCGCCGGCGAAAACAGCCTGAAGAGGTCGGAGATCGGGTTGCGGAACTCCTGCTTCGGCGGCGCGGCAGGCTGCGGCTGCGCGATGGCCGGCGTAGCCGCCCCCAGGGCGGCGAGCATTAGAGCGACGGCGACCCGTCTGGCGAGATGAACCGGCATAGTCGCGACGATGGCTTCCGAATCCGGCGCCGCCGTGGCACCGACCGAAATGCTACCACGTCAGCGGACGCCGCGCAGCGCCTCGAGGACCGCCACGGTTGGGTAACCGTCCGGCACAAGTCCACGCGATTCCTGGAAGCTGCGGACGGCCTCCCGGGTCTTCGACCCGAGCTTTCCGTCCGGTTCGCCGACATCGAAGCCGAGCCGGTTGAGCTGGCGCTGGACCTCCAGCCGCTGGCCGCGATCGAGCTGGCGCTCGCCCACCGGCCAGCGCGCCGCGATCGCCGCGCCGCCCATCACGCGGTCGCCGAGGTGGCCGACGCCGACGGCATAGGCGTCCGAGGAGTTGTAGCGCTTGATCACCGCGAAGTTCGAGGTGATGAGGAAGGCGGGCCCGCGCGCCCCGGCCGGGAGGAACAGCGACGCCTCGCCCGAGCGCGGCATGGCCGCGCCGTCGGCGCGCCTGAAGCCGGCATTGCGCCACGCTGAGAAGGAGCCCGACTGCATCTTCCAGTCGAAGCCGTCGGGAAGCTGCACCTCGAAGCCCCAGGGCAGTCCCGGCGTCCAGCCGTGCTGGCGCAGATAGTTCGCGGTCGACGCCATGGCGTCGGGGATCGACGTCCAGATGTTCTTGTGACCGTCGCCGTCGGCATCGACGGCGAACTTCATGAAGCTGGACGGCATGAACTGGGTCTGTCCCATCGCGCCGGCCCAGGAACCCTTCATGTCCTCGCGGTCGACATGCCCCTGCTGCAGGATGACCAGCGCGGTCATCAGCTCGTCCTTGAAGAACTCGCCCCGATACCGCTCGTGCGCCAGCGTGGCGAGGGAACGGATGACGTCCTTGCCGCCGGTGAAGGAGCCGAAGTTCGTCTCCATCCCCCAGATGCCGAGGATGACGGACCGCTCGACGCCATAGCGGCTCTCCGCCGCGGCGATGGCCGACGACCAGCGGGAGGCCGCCTCGGCGCCCTGCTCGATCCGGGTCGGCGTGACGGCGCCGTTCACGTACTCCCAGATCGGCTTGACGAACTCGGACTGCCTGCGCGTGAGCTCGATGATCTTGGCGTCCGGCGTCACGCCGGAGAACGCGCTCTCGAAGGTGGCGCGCGTGACGCCGCGCTGCTGCGCCTCGGGCCAGAGCGACGCGACGAAGGACGAGAACGATCCGTGCGCCGCCGAATCGGCGGCGTGCGCGCTCGCCTGCCCCGGTC
>CAZJCW010000013.1:0-22725 GCA_964544365.1 uncultured Alsobacter sp. | reverse complement strand
GGCACGGCCGTCTTGGGTGCGGTCGCCTTGGGCGCTGTTGTCTTGGCTGCAGTCGTCTGGGGTGCGGTGGTCTTGGGTGCAGTCGTCTTGGCTGCAGTGGTCTTGGCTGCAGTGGTCTTGGGCACAGTCGGCTTCGTCGGCTGGCTGGACGACGGGGAGGCCTTGGCGGGCGCTGGCCTGGCGGCGTCACCCGCCGATTGCGCGCCAGCCGGCGCGGCGAAGGCGATCCCGGCCATCACGAGCAGCACGGGCCCTGCGGCCGCCGCGCGGGCGGTGACGAGGCCGGCTGCGAAACGCGGGAAACACCCATGCGCCATATCGCTGTTCCTGTCCGATGGCGGGTCTGCCCAGCCTGCCGGTCAGGGTTATAGCACGCAAGGTTGACCTTTCCTTAACCCTGCCGTCAGCGCGCGTTCGGCGTGGTCAGGTGCTTCTCCCAGGCCAGCGCATGGGAGACGATCGTCGACAGGTCATCGAGCTCGGGCTGCCAGCCGAGTTCCCGGCGCACGCGCTCGCCGGTGGCGACGATCGAGGCGGGGTCGCCGGCGCGGCGGCCGGCGAGGCGGACCTCGAAGTCGACGCCGGAGACGCGCTTCACGGTCTCCACCACCTCCAGCACGGAATAGCCGCGGCCATAGCCGCAGTTGAGCGTGACCGATTCGCCGCCGCCGCGCAGGCGGTCGAGCGCCATGACGTGGGCGCGGGCAAGGTCCGCGACGTGGATGTAGTCGCGCAGGCAGGAGCCGTCGGGGGTCGGGAAGTCCGTCCCGAAGACCTCGAGATAGGGGCGCTGGCCCAGTGCCGCCTGGCACGCCACCTTGATCAGGTGCGTCGCGCGCGGGGTCGACTGACCGGCCCGGCCGCGGGGATCGGCCCCGGCGACGTTGAAATAGCGCAGGGCGACATGGCGCAGGTCATGGGCGCGGGAGGCGTCCTGCAGCATCCATTCCGTCATCAGCTTGGAGCGGCCATAGGGGGAGACCGGATCCGTGGGCGTGTCCTCGGCGACGCGCTCGACCTTCGGCTCGCCGTAGACCGCGGCGGTCGACGAGAAGATCATGTGCGGCACGCCCGCCTTGACCGCGGACGCGATCAGGGCGCGGGACTTGACGGTGTTGTTGAGATAGTAGCCCAGCGGATCGGCGACCGACTCCGGCACGACGATCTTCGCGGCGAAGTGGATGATGGCCTTCACCCCGTGGGTGGCGATGACATCGGCAACGAGCGCCTCGTCGCCCATGTCGCCGCGCACCAGCGGCACCGTCGTCGGAACCGCCGACGCAACGCCCGTGGACATGTCGTCGAGGACAACGACCCCCTCGCCCCGGTCGGCCAGCGCCAGAACCGTGTGTGCGCCGATGTAGCCCGCCCCACCCGTCACCAGAACAGTCATGTCGCCTCCACCGTCTTCCTCGCGTGCGCCTCACCCATGCAACGGAACCCCTTAGCCTTTGCTGAATTTTAGGCGAAGGTGGCGAATACTCGGGCACGCGCCGCAAAAAGGCCGCGCTCCCGGTATGGCCTGACGCTCCCCCCGTCAGCAACACAAGTTCGAAGTGTCCGCTCCCGTTCCTTCAACCCCGAAGCACAGCACCCGTTCATGACCAAGCGCATCCGCAAGGCCGTCTTTCCCGTCGCCGGACTGGGAACCCGCTTCCTTCCCGCCACCAAGGCGATACCCAAGGAGATGCTGACGGTCGTCGACCGGCCGGTGATCCAGCACGTGGTCGACGAGGCGCGCGCGGCGGGGATCGAGCACTTCGTGTTCGTCACCGGCCGCGGCAAGGCCGTGATCGAGGATCATTTCGACATCAACTTCGAGCTCGACCGCACGCTCGCCGATCGCGGCAAGACGAGGGAGCTCGACGGCCTAAAGCGCGACCTGCCGGCGGCGGGGGCAACCAGCTTCACGCGGCAGCAGGCGCCACTGGGCCTCGGCCATGCCGTGTGGTGCGCGCGCGACATCATCGGCGACGAGCCGTTCGCCGTGCTCCTGCCCGACATGCTGCATCTGGGCCGCGAACCCTGCCTCGCCGGGATGATCCGCGGCTACGAAGCGCACGGCGGCAACCTGATCGGCGTGTTCGAGGTGCCCGACAGCGAGACGCACCAGTACGGCATCGTCGGCGTGCGGGACGAGAACGGCGCGCAGGCGATCACCGAGATGGTGGAGAAGCCGGCCAAGGGCACGGCTCCGTCGAACCTCGCCGTGTCGGGCCGCTACATCCTCGGTCCGGAGATCTTCAAGATCCTGGAGACGCAGGAGCGCGGCGCGGGCGGCGAGATCCAGCTCACCGACGCGATGATCACGCTCGCCAAGAGCCAGCCGTTCTACGCGCACACCTTTGCCGGCGAGATCTACGACACGGGCTCGAAGCTCGGCTTCCTCATGGCGAATGTGGGCTATGCGCTCAGCCGCGAGGACGTGGGCGCGGCCTTCCGGGTCGAGCTCGACAAGCTGCTCGGACGGTGAGCGTCGCTCAGCGCTGCAGCCGCAGGCCGACGAGATAGACGTTGGCGGTGTAGTCGGCGCCCTGGATGGAGCTGTCCAGCTGCTCGTGCGCGACGCTGGCGCGCACCACGACGCTGCGGTTGAGCTTCCAGTCCAGCCGCAGCGCGGCGGTCAGGCGATCCTCGGTGATCGGGACGCCCTGGTAGAGCGTCTGCGACCCGTCGAGAAGGGCGGACAGGGACAGGTAGCGCCGCAGGGCGTGCGTGACCTCGACGCCGGCCGAGTGGACGACCGCCCCGGAGGCGCCGGCCACGGTGGTCTCGGACAGCTCGGTGCCGGCCTTGAACCTCACCGTGGTCAGGGCCGTCGGCGTCCAGACCAGCGACGCGTTGGCGAGGAAACCGTCGATGGGCTGCAGGCGGGGGTCGTCGTACTCGCGCTGGCCGTAGCCGACGGACGCCTCGCCGACGATGAGCCGGGTGATCTCGAGCGAGGTGCCCGCCCGGAAGGCCTGGCCGGACGAGGACCGCCGGTAGCCGCCGGCATCGACGGCCTGGTCGTAGATCCGGCGGTCGCCGGTGAATTCGGCGAAGGGCTTGATCCCGGGCGAGACCTCATAGGCGGCGCGCAGGGTGAGGCCGTAGGTGTTGAGGTCGCGATCCGACTGGCTGAGCGACTGGCCGTTGCCGAGCGGGATCGCCTCGTAGACCTGGCGGCCGACCGTGCCCTTGAGGCCGAGCGACGCGTCGCCGAACCGCTGCGTGACGCCGGCTCCGATGCCGCCCTCCAGGATCTGGCCGCGCTTGCTGCCCACCAGGGGCTGCTCGAGGCCGGGCTGCTGCGTCGTGAGGCGGCCGATGGTTTCCAGGTCGATCGTGGTGTCGCGCAGCGCGTCGAGCCGCAGGCGCAGCGCGCCGTCGACCTCCGGCCGGTCGGCGGCCGGGGTGTCGAAGTAACGGTAGTGCGTGCCGCGCAGCACGAGGCCGAGCGCGTGGCGCTCCCAGTCGCTGTCGGCGAGCAGGCCGAGATCGGTCTTCAGCAGCGAAGAGCCCTGCCCCGGCCTGGGGATCCGGTTGGGATTGGTGTCGTAGCCGCCCGACATCTCGATGCCGGGTCGCAGGGTGAAGGCGCCGACGCGCACGCCGAGTGGATCGAAGGCCGCGAGATCCTCCGGGCGCGGCCGCCGACGGGCCGGCGGGATCAGCGGCGGCAAGGGCGGGGCGGGCCTGACGGCCGGGGCGGGGGTTCCCGGCAGCGTCGGCCCGACGGGGCGCTCGCCGGCGGGCGGCAGGTCCGCGACGCCGCGCGCCGGCACGGTTCGCGTGCTCTTGCCGGACCGGACGGGCTTGCCGACGACGGGATAGCTGCCGCGAAAGGCGGGGCGCGGTTCCGCGGGCGCCGTCCCGGGCCGCAGGCCGATGTCGGCCTCGGCACGCGGGGGCGGCGGTTGCTGGGCCAGCCCCGTCGCCGCGCCGCATGGCACCGCGGCGAGGAGGATGACGGCGCAGACCTGTCGCCGCGCGGTGCGCAAGGATCCCTCCGAACGAACGAAGTCTCCCGCACGGCAAGCGCGCGGGCCATGGTTAACACCCGTAGAACAAGCATGGTTAACGGCGCGTAACCCGCCACCCGCGACGGGTGTTCAGGCCGGGGCCGGCATGGTAAGCCGCGCTCATGACGCCCGACCCCGATTCAGACCCCGCCATCGCCTCCGCGGTCCGTACCGTCGACACCGAGGCAGCCGGCCTTGCCGCCCTCGGCGGCGCGCTGCGGGACGGGCTCGGCGAGCCGTTCTCGCGCGCGGTGCGGGCGATCGGCGCGGCGGCCGGGCGGGTCATCGTGACCGGAATGGGCAAGTCGGGCCATGTCGGGCGCAAGATCGCCGCGACACTCGCATCGACGGGAACCCCGGCGCATTTCGTGCACCCGGGCGAGGCGAGCCACGGCGACCTCGGCATGATCCAGGTCGACGACGTGATCCTCGCTCTCTCGTGGTCCGGCGAGACGGCGGAACTGACCGACATCGTCGGCTATTCGAGGCGCTTCGGCGTGACGCTGGTGGGCATGACGTCCAATCCGGACAGCGCGCTCGGACGGCAGGCCGACATCGCGCTCATTCTCCCCAGGGCGACCGAGGCCTGCCCGAACGGGCTGGCGCCGACGACATCGACGACGATCCAGCTCGCCCTGGGCGACGCATTGGCGGTCGCGCTGCTGGAAGCGCGGGGCTTCGGCGCGAAGGACTTCCTCGTCTTCCATCCGGGCGGCAAGCTCGGCGCGCTGCTGAAGCAGGTCCGCAGCGTGATGCACGCGGGCGAGCGCCTGCCGGTCGTCCCGACGGGTACCGTGATGGCAGACGCGATCCGCGAGATGTCGGCCAAGGGCTTCGGCTGCGTGCTGGTGGTGGAAACCGCGGGAACGCTGGCCGGGATCATCACCGACGGCGACCTGCGCCGGCACATGGGACCGGACCTTCCGTCGCGCATGGTCGAGGAGGTGATGACGCGCGGACCGCGCACGGTGCCGCCCGACATGCTGCTCGCCGAGGCGCTGAAGATCGTCGAGACGCGCAAGATCACGTCGCTGATCGTGTCGGAAGGGGACCGGCCGGTCGGACTCGTCCACGTGATGGACCTGCTGAGGATCGGCGCGGCCTGACACGGCCGGCCCGAACGGTCAGGCCGGGGCGACCTTCAGCAGCATTCCGTCCATGCCGACGACCCGGACCTGGGAGCCGGCCGGGAGGTCGGGTCCCTCGACGCGCCACAGCGTGTCGTCGACGCGGACTCGCCCGCGCCCCTCGCTGATCGGCTCCTCGAGCACGAAGGTTCGGCCGAGGATCTTCGCCGCGCGGTCGTTGAGGGCGCTTTCGCCCCGCTGGTCCGGCGGCCCGATCATGCGCCGGCCCGCAAGGACGGCGACCACCGCGAGACCGGCGAACACCAGCAGCGTCGCCTCGACGGGCATGGGCAGGACGAACAGGAGCAGTCCTGTCAGAAGTGCCGCAAGGCCGAACCAGACCATGAAGGCGCCGGGCGCGAGCAGCTCGATGCCCATCAGCACCAGCCCGGCGATGACCCAGCCCCAGGGGCCTATGTCCAGCATCGCCATGGCGCCGCGTCAGCTCCCCGCCGGGCCGGACGAGGGCACCGATGCGCGCCTGGCCGCAGCGCCGCCCGCCTGCTGATCGGCCAGCGCCGCCTTGGCGATCTCGGCGATGCCGCCGAGCCCGCCGATGAAGGCGCCGGCTTCAACCGGCATCATGAGGACCTTCTGGTTCGGCGCGCTGGCCAGGGCCTGCAGCGCCTTCACATATTGCTGGGCGATGAAATAGTTGATGGCGCCCATGTCGCCGCGGGCGATGGCCTCGCTCACGACGAGCGTCGCCTTGGCCTCGGCCTCGGCCGCGCGCTCGCGCGCCTCGGCGTCGCGGAAGGCCGCTTCCTTGCGGCCTTCGGCCTCCAGGATCTGCGCGGCCTTGTGCCCCTCGGCCCGCAGCACCTCGGCCTGACGCTGGCCCTCCGCCTCGAGCACCGCCGCGCGCTTCTCGCGCTCCGCCTTCATCTGCCGGGCCATGGAATCGACGAGATCCTTGGGCGGGACGATGTCCTTGATCTCGATGCGATTGATCTTGATGCCCCAGGGCGAGGCCGCCGCGTCGACCACCCGGAGGAGGCGGTCGTTGATCTCGTCGCGGTGCGACAGGAGCTGGTCGAGGTCCATCGAGCCCATGACCGTGCGGATGTTGGTCATCGTCAGCGTCAGGATGGCCTGCTCGAGATTGGCGACCTCGTAGGCGGCGTGCGCGGCGTCGAGGATCGTGTAGAAGGCCACGCCGTCGACCATCACGGTCGCGTTGTCGCGCGTGATGACCTCCTGGCTCGGCACCTCGAGGACCTGCTCCATGATGTTCATCCGGGAGCCGATGGACTCGACGTAGGGAATGATCAGCCCGAGGCCCGGCGTCAGGGTGCGCGAGTACCGCCCGAAGCGCTCGACCGTGTAGTTGTAGCCCTGCGGCACGGTCTTGATGCCGGCGACCAGCGTGGCGATGACGAAGAGGACGAGCACGACCGCGAAGATCGTGAAGCCGGAGACCATCTCCATCGGAACCCCCAACACCCAAACAATCCGCTGCAGATTGTCAGTCGAGTGTTAAGGCCGGGCAAACGCTACGGGTCTGCCCGACTCTGCCTTTCAGAGCTGCGCCCAGCCCTGGAGCTCGCGCTCGACGACGTTGGCGATCACGTCCATCCCTTCCGGAGAGTCGTTCAGGCACGGCACGTAGGCGAACTGTTCGCCGCCGTGATGCATGAAGTGCTCCTTGTTCTCGCCCTCGATCTCCTCGAGCGTCTCGAGGCAGTCGGCCGAAAAGCCCGGAGCGATGACGAGGACCTTCTTGACGCCCTTGGCCGGCAACTCGCCCATCGTGTCGATGAGGTAGGGCTTCAGCCATTCCGCCGTGCCGAAGCGCGACTGGAAGCAGGTCATGAACCTGTCCTTCTCCCAGCCCAGCGTCTCGCGCAGCAGACGCGACGTCTTGAGGCACTGGCAGTGATAGGGATCGCCCTTCAGGAGATATTCCTCGGGCACGCCGTGGAAGGAGGCGACCAGCATGTCGGGCTCGAAGTCGATCTCCGAGAGCTTCGTCTTCACCGTCTTGGCGAGCGCGTCGATATAGACCGGATCGTCGTGCCACGGCGGCGCGACGCGCACGGCCGGCTGCCAGCGCATCTTCATCAGGGTCTCGAAGGCCCGGTCGCAGGCCGTGGCCGACGTGGCGGCGCAGGACTGCGGGTAGAGCGGCACCAGCAGGATGCGATCGCATCCCTGCTCGTGCAGCCACTTGATCCGGTCCGGCGTCGAGGGATTGCCGTAGCGCATCGCCCAGTCGACCACGATGCGGGGATCCCGGTCCTGGATGCGCGCCGCCAGTTGCTCGGCCTGGGAGCGCGTGATGGTCTTCAGCGGACCCTCGTTGCGCTCCTTGTTCCAGATCGAATCGTAGTCGCGCCCCTTGGGGCCGGGGCGGACGGTGAGGATGATGAGATTGAGGATCGGCCACCACACGAGGCGTGGCGTCTCGATGACTCGGCGATCCGACAGGAACTCCTTCAGGTAGCGCCGCATCGACCAGTAGTCGGTCGCATCGGGCGTCCCCAGATTGAGGAGCAGCACCCCGATCCGGCCGACCTTGACCTGCGGATGGCCCGCCGGAAGCGGACCGACCGCGCTGAAGGAAGCGTTGTCGGGGCGCGTCATCATGTTCATCGTACCAGCCTCTCGCGGACTTTAGCCGGCCCTCGACCGGCTGTCGCCCGTCGCGCGGATTTCGGCCGCGTCCGACATGAAACGTCCGCCACGCGAACGTGGCGGACGCTGTTCCTGCGACACTTACGCACGGCCTGCTGTACTGGACCACCGGCCCCGCGTCGAGCGGGCACAATCCGTCGTCCCGGCGAGGGCAGCCTCAGCGGATGACGATCCGACCCTCGGTGCGGGCATCGACCGTCTGGACCTTGCGGACGTAGGACATGACCTCGTTGGCCAGGAGCTTGCCGTCGGTGTCGCCGATCAGCACCTTGCCTTTGCCGAACGCCACGTAGCCGTCACCGCCCGCCAGCATGAAGTTGTTCGAGGCGACCTTGTATTTCCGGGCCGGATCGAGCGGCGCGCCGCCGATGGTGACGGACACCACCCGCGAGCCGGCGGGGGCCTTCGAGTCGACCTCCATCTTCAATCCGGAGACCTGCGGGAACCGGCCGGCGCGATTCTCCATCTGCGACACGCCGTTCTCCAGCGCCGCCTTGACGTCCGCACCGGTGATCTCGACCATGATCGAGGTGTTGCCGAAGGGCAGCTCGGAGAGGATGTCGCGCCGGGTCAGCCGCGCGCCCGCCGGGTATTGCTTGTTGGCGCGGATGCCGCCGCCATTGATGATCGCGATGTCGGCGCCGGTCGCGGCGCGGATCGAATCGGCGATCAGGTTGCCGATGGCCGCCTCCTGCGAGCGCACGATGGCGGAACGGCTGTCCAGTTCGCCTGTCGTCCCGCCGATCTCGACGTCGAGCTCCTTGCTGAGCTTGTCCTCGTAGCCCTTCACCACCGCGGCGACCTCCGGGTCGGGATCGACCGTCGAGGAATCGTGGACGCGGAAGCTCGGCGACCACGACACCTTGCGGTCCTTGCCCTCGCCGGTGACCTGCACGACGAAGTCGATCGCGGTGACGAAGTTGCCCTCCTCGTTGCTTTCCACCGCCACGGTCTTGCCGTCGAAGCCGATCCACAGGTCGTGGTCATGGCCGGACAGCAGCACATCGACGAGGCGCGAGCGGACGATGGCGTTGTCCATGTCGCGGTCGGTGTGCGTCACCGCGACGATGATGTCGGCGCCGGCCTGCTTCAGCCGGGCGGTGCTGGCGCGCAGCGTCTCCAGCTCGTTGGCGAACTTGATGTCGCCGGACTGGGACATCTGCGGGGTCGTGGCGAGCGCGAGGCCGACGACGCCGACCTTCACCGCGCCGAGCGTGAACACCTCGGTGTCCTTCATGCCCGGGATCGGCGAACCGTCGGCCTGGCGCATATTGGCGCCGAAGTACGGGAATTTCGAAGCTCCCATGAGCTTCATGTAGTTGTCCTTGCCGAAATCGAACTCGTGATTGCCCGGCACGAAGACGTCCGGCCTGATCATGTTCGTCAGCTCGACGATGTGGGCGCCCTGGTCGAAGCCCGACATCAGCGACGGCGAGAAGGTGTCGCCGGCATGGCAGAACAGCATCGGCACGCCCTTGGCGCGCTCCGCCTTGACGATGGCGGCCAGCCGCGGGAAGCCGCCGCGTCCCTTGTCGCCGGCCATCTTGTAGATGTCGTTGACGAGCAGCAGCGAGAAGGCGGTGTTGGCCGGCGCCGCGGAGGCCTCCTCGGACGAGCCGGACAGCATCGTCACCGAGAAGCCGGCCGAGAGCCCGAGGCCGAGGGCGGAGCGGCGGGAGACGTTCGACATGGTCGATCCCTGGTCGTGTGGTTGCGTTCGGGCTTCAGAATGCGGCGTGCGGGCGCGCAGGACAAGGGCGCGCGGCGCGCGACGTCACGCGGGCGGCTGCGGACGCGGCCGGAATCGGATAGAATTCGCCATGGTTCTGCCGCGCTTGAATGATCTCAAGCCGCGATCACAGACAGGGGCAGGCATGACTTTCACCAAGGATGCTTTCTCGACGTCGCTTTTCGCCGCGTGCGTCCTCGCGGCGGCGGCCGTGATCGTGCCCGCGAAGCCGGCGCGCGCCCACCCCCATGTCTGGGTCGAGGCGCGGGCGGAGCTGGTGTTCGGCCCCGGCGGGGTGGTGGGCGGCGTGCGCCATCGCTGGACGTTCGACGAGGGCTATTCCAGCTTCGCCGTTCAGGGCCTCGACACGAACAAGGACGGGACATTCTCCCGCGAGGAACTGGCGGAACTCGCCAAGATCAACGCCGAATCGCTGGCCGAGTTCGGCTACTTCACCGTCCTGAAGACGGACGGGAAGCGCCAGGACTTCACCGCGCCGCAGGATCCGGTCCTCGATCACGACGGCAAGACGCTCACATTGTCGTTCCTGCTGCCGGTGAAGTCGGCAACGCCGGCGAAGCGGACGGTGATCCTCGACGTGTTCGACCCGACGTTCTTCGTCGACTTCAGCTACGCCCCGGACGATCGCGCCGTCACGCTCGCGGGGGCGCCGCAGGGCTGCGCGGTGCAGGTCAGCCGGCCCAAGAAGCCCGATCCCTCGCAGCAGAAGCTCAGCGAGGACTACTTCGCCAATGCCAACATGGGCCTGCAGTTCGCCAGCAAGGTGATCGTCGCATGTCCCTGAGGAGACGCCGCGGATGACCGCGCTCGACGCCGGGCGACCGCCGGCGTGGCGGGGATCGCGGGTCGCCCGGACTGCCGGGGCGGCCTTGGTCGCGCTCGGGGTCGTCATCCTGCTCGCGATGCTTGTCTCGCTCGCGATGGGGCCGGCGCCGGCCGCTCCACCGGCGCGCAACCCGTTCGGCGTCGGCGTGCGCGAGGGCGGCGGGGCGGCGGGCGGCATCGCCGGCTGGATCCTGGCCGTGCAGGCGGACTTCTATCGCCGGCTGACGGCGCTGGTGCGCGCGATCGCCGCCGAGGGCGCCTCGCCGGTGCCGCTCGTGACGGCGGGCTTCCTCTACGGCGTGTTCCATGCGGCGGGCCCCGGCCACGGCAAGGCCGTGATCTCGGCGTGGATCCTCGCCCAGGAGCGGGCGCTGAAGCGCGGAATCGCGATCGCCTTCGCGGCGGCGTTCCTCCAGGCCGTCGTCGCGATCGTCCTCGTCGGCGTGCTGAGCCTCGTCATCGGCGCCTCGGCGCGGACCATGACGGGCGTCACCGGAATGGTCGAGACGGCGAGCTTCGCCGCGGTTGCCGCCGTGGGCGCCTGGCTGCTGTGGCACAAGGCGGGAGCGTTGGTCGCACGGATCTGGCCGGCGCTCGCGGGGACGCACGCCCATGCGCCGGGCGACGCGTGCGACGACGGGTGCGGCCATGCCCACCTGCCGGGGCCAGAGACTGCAGCCGCCGACAGACGGGCCGTGGCGGGGGTCGTGCTGGCGGCAGGGCTGCGGCCGTGCACGGGCGCGATCATCGTCCTCGTGTTCGCCCTGTCGCAGAAGGTTTTCGCCGCGGGGCTCGCGGCGACCTTCGCCATGGCGCTAGGGACGGCGATGGTGACGGGGCTGCTCGCCGCCGTCTCGGTGTACGCCAAGGCCGGGGCGCTGCGGCTTGCAGCCGCGGGCGGGCCGCGGACGGTGCTGGCAGGGGCCATGCTCGAGACGCTGGCGGCGGCGGCGGTCCTGGTTCTCGGCGTGTCGCTGCTCGCCGGGCTGCGCACCGGGGCGGGCCTGTAGCACGGGCCTCCGCGGCACGTTACTGGCCGAGGCTGCGGACCATGAAGCGGGCGTCATCGCCGTAGCTCGCGAGCCTCGCCGTGAGCCCCGCATCCGAGACCGGCCTGAAGCCGTGGCGCTCCCAGAACGGACCGGATCCGGACACCGCGACCAGGGAGACGGTGGTCGCGCCGGCGCGGTAGGCGTCCTTGACGATCCGTCCGACCACCTGCCCCGCGAAGCCGCCGCCCCGCATCCCCGGCATGATGGCGACGTCGTGGATGTACCGGTTCGCCGAGACCGGCATGGCCACCAGGAGCGTGTCCAGCGGCACCGGCCGGCCGTCATGCCATGGATGGCTGACCGCGTAGCCGGCGACGCCACCGCCGGGCGCGCCGAGTACGAGGCATCCCTCCGGGAACAGCGACAGCCGTTCGGCGAAAACCTCGCGGCGCTCCGGAAACGCCGGATGGACAACGGCGGCGACCGCGATCGTCCCGTCGAGGTCGCCTTGCGTCATCGGTCTCCAGGCGAAGGCGTGCATGCGCCCGAACTCGGCTGGAGCGGGGACCGGGCTCGACATGGCCATCTCCTCGCGGCGTCAGGCGCGCGAGGCCATCGGGTCGTTCTCGAGAAGGATCGGCTGGCCGTGCGGCGTCGCCCTGGCCGCGCGGTCCCACGCGTCGCGACGCTCCGCGAGGCCGGTGTCGGTGGCCGCGCCCTTGGCGACGACGAGGCGCTCGAGGGCGGCGAGCCAGTGCCGGTAGTAGGTCTCGCCGGTGTCGGCGTCGCCTGCCGCCTGCGCGCGGCGGATCTCGGCGGACAGGTGCTCGGCCCACTCCGTCCATGTGAACAGACCGGCCTGATGCAGCGCGACGGCCATGGCGAAGGCCTGCGCCTCCCACGGCTCGCGGAAGACCGGACCGCCCGCCTCGCACGGAATGGTCGGAACGTCTCGCAGCGCGGCATCGACGGCACCGGACGAGATCATGGCGCAGCCTCCAGGTAGGGCTCCCAGCAGTCGACGGACACCGTCAGGGCGGGATCGGCCTCCGCGCCCCACAGTTCGCGGCCGTCGAAGACGACGCCGTAGCACCAGCGCGGATCCTCGCCGCGGAAATGCGCGTTGCTGTCCGGGAAGACGAACGCGCCATGGATTCGCTCGATGACGCCGGCCTTGCCGCGCGCGTAGCGCGGAAGCCGGGTGTGCCCCGTGGGATTGATGTTGAGCGTGCGGACGCGCTGGCCTGCGGAGAAGCGGGCCGGGGCCGGGGCCGGCCGCGAGCATGGCGCGCCGCGGGCGAGGCCCGCCGCCATGGCCTCGGCGGTCAGGGCCGGCCGCGCCGTCGGCCGGGCGTCGCGGAGCGAGCGGCCGGCGGCGAACTCGTCCTCGGCCACGAGGCCGCGGGCGAGAAGCATCTTCGCCAGGCCCTTGATCCAGATCTCGTAGTAGCTGGAGGTCAAATACTCAGGCGGTGGAAGGGTTTCGCGGGCGTGACGCATCGCGTCGAGGTTCCATTCGCCGAGGCCCGCGGCGGCGATGGTGACGGCGAGCGCGCGCTTTTCCCAGGCGGCGTGGAAGAGCGGCTCGTCCTGCTCTGGCACGACCGGGCCGAAGCCCATCATGCCGCCGAGATCCTGGGCCCCGTTCATGCCGGCGCCTGCGCGGCGGCGAGCGGAAGACCCGTGCCGATCATGCTGTCGCGGGTGACGAGGGCGGCGAGGCGATCCTCGCTCCATCCCTGCGTGCCGGGGGGGCGCATGGGAAGCACGAGATAGCGCAGTTCGGCGGTGGAATCCCACACCCGGATCTTCGTGCCGGCCGGCAGACTGACGCCGAAGTCCGCAAGAACGCCGCGCGGATCGATCACGGCCTTCGACCGGTACGGCGCAGACTTGTACCAGACCGGCGGTAGACCAAGCACGGGCCAGGGGTAGCAGGAGCACAGGGTGCAAACGACGAGGTTGTGCGTATCGGGCGTATTCTCGACGACCAGCATGTCCTCGCCCTGCCGTCCGCCGAAGCCGAGTTCGGCGATGGCGGCGGTGGCGTTCCCGCGCAGACGATCGAGATAGGCGGGGTCGGTCCAGGCCTTCGCGACGACGCGCGCGCCGTTGCGCGGGCCGATGCGGGTCTCGTAGGTCTCGATCAGGACATCGAGGGCGGCGGGATCGATCAGGCCTTTCTCGGTCAGGATCGATTCGAGCGCCCGGACCCGCAGGGCGGTCTCCGACAGGTCGGAGTGATCATGATCGTGGTCATGATCGTGGTCATGGTCGTCGTGATCGTGGTGGTGATCACCGCCGCCGGAGTGGGTACCCATCGCGCTCGTCGCTCCGCTCGTCCGCAGCGCGGAGACTAGCGACTGACGACGGGAGTTTCCAATCCCCCCGGAGGGTCAGGCGATGTTCGTGGCCACCCGGGCGACGTGGATGGCGACCAGCGCCGTCAGGCCGGCGATGATCAGGACGTCGATGAGGCGATAGGACTCGACTTCGCGAATCCGGCGCATGTAGCGGGTGATGGCCATGGTCCTCATGGGGCGTCCTCCGGGCCTGTCGTCCCAGCGGCCCTCGCGCACCATGGCGCATGCACGTGAAAGTCGTGCAAAGAGGCTTGGTATACTTTTAGTGTTTCTGGTGACGGCAGCTCAGGCGATCCGGACCGCCGCGGCCTTCGCGACCCGCACGGCCAGACGCACGAGGGACAGGTCGGAACCGGGCGGGCCGATGAGCGACAGGCCAAACGGCGCTCCCTGGTCGAAGGCGACGGGAACGGAGACCTGCGGGCATCCGGACAGGCCGGCAAGGCAGAGAAGGCGCAGCGCCTGGGCGCGGTCCGCCTCGAGTGCCTCCGGCGTCGCCGCCAGGAGCGGGGCGGCGCCGGGCACCGTCGGCAGAAGCAGCACGCCGTCCTGTCCGAGCATCGACCGGAACGCCGCGCGGAACGCCTTGCGCACCGCCATGGCCTCCTTGACCTCGGCCTTCGGCAGGTCGCGGCCATAGATGAACCGGTCCTCGATGGCCGGCATGAGCGCCGGCTTCCAGCGCGTGATGAAGTCGGCGTGGGACTGCCAGGCCTCCACGCCCTGCAGGCGGCGGAAGGCCCAGTACAGCGGGTCGAACCCGTTCGGCGCGGCCCGCGTCTCCACGAGGGGAGCCAGCATCGTGTCGATGCGGCCCGCAACCGCCTCGATGGCGGGACGGGCGCCCTCATGGGCGAGGGCGAAGCAGTCGACCGCCTTGAGCAGGCGCGTCTCGGCCGGCAGCGGCGCGGTGTCCGCGTCGAAGATCGCGGCGGCGACACGCTCGAACACGCGGCCGTCGCGGGCGAACCAGCCGGGCGTGTCGAAGCTGTCCGCCAGGGGCATGGTCATGGCGAGCGGCAGGCGACCGTGCGTCGGCCGGATGCCGAACAGCCCGCAATAGCTTGCGGGACCGCGGACCGACCCGCCGGTGTCCGAGCCGAGGCCGATATCGCACAGCCGCGCCGCCGTGGCGGCGGCCGAGCCGGACGACGATCCGCCGGGCACGCGATCGGGCGCCGCCGGATTGATGGGCGTGCCGAAATGGGTGTTGATCCCGTTCAGCGAGTAGGCGAGTTCCACCGTGTGCGTCTTGCCGACGAAGCGGGCGCCCGCGTCGAGGAAGCGGCGGACGATGGGAGCGGTCGCCGTCTTGATCCCCGACATCGCCAGCTTCGTGGGCTGGCCGCATCCGGTCGGATAGCCGGCGACGTCGAAAATGTCCTTCACCGCGAGCGTCAGGCCCGTCAGGGGACCGCTGGTCGCATGCGCCACGGGTGCCGGCGGGTAGGGAACGAAGGCGTGGACGGCGTCGTCGGCGTCGAGCATGGCATGATCCGGTGGAGGCAGCGGCGGGGCGGGCGAGGCGCGCAGCATCGCCCGGCGGTTCCGGTGCCGCAAGCCCGGCGGGGGCGGCGCCGATGCTAGAGGCCGGCCGATCCGCCGTCCGACCTCGGGTCGTGCGCCGCGGCGACCGCACCGTCGGTGGGGCTCTTCGACAGCATGCCGGCATGGCCGAACATGTCGGCATAGGCCGCGTCGACGACCTCGACCTGCTGCCCGACCGCCTCGAGCCGCCGCACGATGGCGGAATCGAAGCGGTTCTCCAGCTTCAGCGACGTGGCGGAATCGCCCCAGGTCTTGCCGAGCAGGAACCGCGGCGCGTCGATGGCGCTGGCGATGTCCATGCCGAACATGGCGTGGCGGCTGAAGATGGCCGCCTGGAACTGCGGCTGCCCATCGCCGCCCATGGTGCCGTAGGAGATGATCCGGCCGTCGGCCATTGCGGCAAAGGCGGGGTTGAGCGTGTGGAACGGGCGGCGGCCGGGTTCCAGAGGGTTTACGGCGGCGGGATCGAGCGAGAAGGAGAGACCGCGGTTCTGCCAGTGGATGCCCGTCTTCGGCAGGACGCAGCCGGAGCCGTACTCCCAGTAGATGGACTGGATGTAGGACACGGCGACGCCCTTCGCGTCGATGGCGCCCATCCACACGGTATCGCCGTCGCCGAAGGCGAGCGGGAAGTCCGACGCCCGCGACATGGAGATCGCGGCGGCCTCCTTCGCCAATCGCTCGGGCGTGAGGAAGGCGTCCGGATCGAACCGGAGCCGCAGCGGATCGGTGACGACGCCGTCGCGGATCCGGAAGGCGCGCTTGGTCGCCTCGACGAGGCCGTGGATGTGCTCGAAGGTTTCGCCGCGCGCCACGCCCAGCCGGGCGAAGATACCCAGGATCATCAGCGAGGCGAGGCCCTGCGTCGGCGGGGGAAAGTTGTAGAGGGTCGCGCCGGGGATGCGGGTCGACAGCGGGGGAACCCGCCGCGCGCGGTAGCCCTCGAGGTCGGCGCGGGTGACGGGGGCACCGATCCGGTCGAGGTCGGCGGCGATCTCGCGGCCCACGTCGCCGCGATAGAAATCGTCCGGGCCGGCCTTGGCCAGCTGCTCCAGCGTGGCGGCGAGCGCGGGGGCACGGCGGATCGTGCCGGCCGCCGGCGTCTTGCCGTCCGCGAGGAACGCCGCCGCGAAGCCTGGCGCGGCATGGAGCGCCTCCTCGGCGTTCGGCCGGGTGCGCGCCTCGGAGGGCGACACGGCATAGCCGTTGCGGGCATGGGCGATGGCATCGGCCAGGATGTCGCGCCAGGGCATGCGGCCGCCGAAGTCGACGGCCAGTTCCCGTGCGGCGGACCAGCCGCCAGGGGCGCCGGCCACGGTCAGCGCCGCATCGGGACCGCGCGCGGGGATGGAAGCGTAGTCCTTGTCGCGGTAGCGGCGAATGGTGGCGAGGCTTCCGGCGGGGCCGCACGCCTCGATGGCATGGACCCGGCCGCCCGGATCGCGCACCAGCCAGAAGCCGTCGCCGCCGATGGCGTTCATGTGCGGGTAGACGACCGCGATGGTCGCCGCCATGGCGAGCATCGCCTCGATCGCGTTGCCCCCCTCGGCGAGGATCGCCCGTCCGGCCTCCGCGGCGAGGGCATGGGGCGCGGCGACGGCAGCGCGGGAGAAGACGGGAGTGTTGTCGGCCATGGGGACGCTCGCGGTCGGGAGGCGGCAGGAAAAGGCGGACGGGGCGGCAGGTCCGGCGCGCGCCGCCTTGCCTTCGGACCGCGCAGCATATAGTCGAGAACGTCCCCGCGGACCATGGAGCGTATCGTGGCGAAAAAGGGCAGCCTGAACACCCGCAACCTGGTGACGATCGTCAGCCTGGCGATTCTCGTCGGGACCGAGCTGATCGGCGTGGCGCTGGCGGCCGGCTGGGCCGTCTCGGGGCTGTTCGAACTGCACCTGATCTTCGGACCGCATGTCGACAAGGTCCTGATGGGCCTCTTCACCGCCCTCGGTCTCTACGCGATGGTGCGCTTCATGCAGCGCGCCATCCAGGTCGAACCGATCCGCGATTGATCCCCGGGCGTACGCCAGATCGTCGCCACATTGATCGACGAGAAGGCTGCTGCCGCCGCGCGACGTGGCGACGTCGGGGGACCGGATCCTGCCGACGGTTGCGCATTCCCCCGACACGCCCAATATGCGGACTGCCATGAGCCTTGACCGTCGCAATTTCATTCAGCTGGCCGCCGCGGTGAATGTCGCCGGGCTGATGCCATCCGTCCTCGCACCGGGGGCCCTCGCGGCCACCGAGCCGGCCGCGCCGGCCCTCACCTTCGGGCCCGCCGAACCGTTCACCTACCAGAAGCTGAAGGACCAGGCGCGTGCGCGGGCGCAGAAGCCGTATGTCGCGCCGCCGCGCCCGGATCCGTCGATCGTCCAGAAGATCGACTACGACGCCCATGGCAAGCTGCGGTACCGCCTGGAGTCGGCCCTGTGGAGCGATGCCGGGAGCGTCTTCCCGGTGAGCTTCCAGCATGTCGGGATGTACTTCCCCAAGACCGTGCGCATGCATGCGGTCGAGAGCGGCACCTCGCGCGAGATTCACTACAACCCGTCCCTGTTCATGGGCGGACCGGACCACGTGGCCCGCAAGCTGCCCGAGGAACCGTCCGCCTTCGCCGGCTTCTGGGTGCACGAGACCCGCAACGGCGCGGGCTGGAAGAAGCTCGAGCCCTGGGCGACGTTCCTCGGCGCGTCCTATTTCCGGGCCGTGGGCGAACTCGGGCAGGTCGGCCTGTCGGCGCGCGGCATCGCGCTGGCGCCCGGCACGGCGAGCCCGGAGGAATTCCCGGATTTCGTGGAATTCTGGTTCGAGAAGGCGGCGCGGGAAGACGAGCCGCTGATCGTGAACGCCCTGCTCGACGGGCCGAGCCTCACCGGCGCCTACCGGTTCGCGATGCGCCGGACCAACGGCGTGGTCATGGACATCGAGGCCGCGCTGTTCCTGCGCAATCCGGTGGAGCGGCTCGGGATCGCGCCCCTGACCTCGATGTACTGGTACTCCGAGACCGTGAAGACCACGGCCGTGGACTGGCGCCCCGAGATCCACGACTCCGACGGTCTTGCCATCTGGACCGGATCCGGCGAGCGGATCTGGCGCCCGCTGAACAATCCGCCGCGCACGATCGTGTCGAGCTTCGTGGACAGCGATCCGCGCGGCTTCGGCCTGTGCCAGCGCGACCGCGACTTCGACAACTACCAGGACGGCGTGCGCTACCACCTGCGGCCGACGGCCTGGGTCGAGCCGGTCGGCAAATGGGGTCGCGGGTCGATCCAGCTCACCGAGATCCCGACGGACGACGAGATCCACGACAACATCGTGGCGATGTGGGTTCCGGCGGAGCCGACCGCCGCGGGACAGGCGCTGGACCTGAAATACCGCCTGCACTGGATGGCCGACGAGGCTTTCCCGGGGAACCTCGCGCGGTGCGTGGCCACGCGGTTCGGCAATGGCGGCCAGCCCGGGCAGCCGCGGCCCAAGGGCGTGCGCAAGTTCATGGTCGAGTTCAAGGGCGACATTCTCGCCCGCCTGCCCTTCGGCGTGAAGCCGGAGCCGGTGCTGTGGGCATCGCGCGGGAGCTTCTCCTACATCTACACCGAGGCGGTGCCGAACGACGTGCCGGGCCACTGGCGTGCCCAGTTCGACCTCACCGTCGAGGGCAACGACCCGGTGGAGATGCGGCTGTTCCTGCGTTCGCAGGACGCCGTGCTGAGCGAGACGTGGCTCTACCAGTACCACCCGTTCTGACCCCGGCCGCATGGCCTGTGTAATGTTGTAACATCGGCCTTGCGCCGCGCCGATGTTACGTTATAACGCTCGACATGGCGGCACTGCCGCCGTCCGAGGTTGGCCATGGCCCAGTCCCATCACGATCACGCCCACGCGCATCATGCGCAGGCCGCGTCCCCGACGATGTCGCTCCTGCGCATGTCGGCCGGGCAGCGGCTTGCCGGCGCGGCCATCGTGATCGCGGCGCTCTGGGCCGTCGTCGGATGGGCGACGCTGTCATGAGCGCCGCGATCCGGTTCCGCGACCTGACGCTGGGCTATGACCGGCACCCGGTCATCCACCACCTGGACGGCGCGGTGCGCCGCGGCAGCCTCACGGCCGTCGTCGGCCCCAACGGCGCCGGCAAGTCGACGCTCCTCAAGGGGATCGTCGGCACGCTGAAGCCGCTGCAGGGCGCGGTCACGGTGGAGGGCGGGCGCGACACCGTCGCGTGGCTGCCCCAGGCCGCCGACCTCGACCGCAGCTTCCCGATCAACATCTACGATCTCGTCTCGATGGGCCTGCTGCGCGGCAGCGGCCTGTTCGGCGGCATCGGCCGCCGCGACCGGAGCCGGATCGACGAGGCCATCGCGGCCGTCGGCCTGACCGGCTTCGAGGACCGCACCATCGGCACGCTCTCCGGCGGGCAGATGCAGCGGGCCCTGTTCGCCCGCCTGCTGCTGCAGGATGCGCAGGTGATCCTGCTCGACGAGCCGCTCACCGCCATCGACGCCCGGACGGCGGCCGACCTTCTCGCGCTGGTGCGCCGCTGGCACAGCGAGGAGCGCACGGTCGTGGCCGTCCTGCACGATCTCGACACGGTGCGCACGATGTTCCCCGATACGCTGCTGGTGGCGCGCGAGGCCGTGGCCTGGGGCGCGACCGGCGAGGTTCTGACGCCCGAGAACCTGCTGCGCGCCCGTCGCATGCTGGAAGCGCCGGATCGCGGCGCGGAGACCTGCGCCCGCGCCGCCTGAGCGGCCGCCGGCCGGAGGATGCCCTGCCCGCGGCGCGAGGACGGTCGCGCCCCCGTTCGAAGGAAGGTCCCGCACCCTCGTGGGCGGGGAACGCCACGCCGCCATGCTGCATGACCTGCTGATCGCCCCGTTCACCGAGTTCGAGTTCATGCGCCGGGCGCTGGCGGGATCCCTCGCGCTCTCCCTCGGCGCCGGGCCGGTGGGCGTGTTCCTGATGCTGCGCCGCATGAGCCTCGTCGGCGACGCCATGGCCCACGCCGTGCTGCCCGGAGCGGCGATCGGCTACCTCGCCGCGGGGCTGTCGCTCGGCTGGATGACCTTCGGAGGGCTGGCCGCGGGCGTGATCGTCGCCCTTCTGGCGGGTGTCGTGACCCGCACGACCCACCTGAAGGAAGACGCCTCGCTGGCGGCCTTCTACCTGATCTCGCTGGCGCTGGGCGTCACGCTGGTGTCGCTGCGCGGCTCGAACCTCGACCTGCTGCACGTCCTCTTCGGGACCGTGCTGGCGCTCGACGACCCGACGCTGATCCTCATCAGCGCCATTGCGACGGCCTCCCTGCTGACGCTCGCGCTCATCTACCGGCCGCTGGTGCTGGAGTGCGTCGACCCCGGCTTCCTGCGGTCGATCAGCCGCGCCGGCGGCCCGACGCACATCGCGTTCCTGATCCTCGTGGTCATGAACCTCGTCGGGGGGTTCCATGCGCTGGGCACGCTGCTCGCCGTGGGGCTGATGATGCTGCCTGCCATCGCGGCGCGCTTCTGGACGCAGGACATCACCCTGCTGATCGCGGTGGCGACGACGATCGGCATCGTCTCGGGCATCGCGGGCCTGCTCGTCTCGTTCCATGCCGGCCTGCCGGCGGGGCCGGCGATCATCCTGGCGGCGGGCGCCGCCTACCTGCTGTCGCTCGCCTTCGGACTGCAGGGCGGGCTCCTGACACGCCTCATTCCAAGACGTCATCTCGAAGCCTGAGGAGGAATCGATGATCCATCGTCGTCTCGTCATCGCCGGCGGAACGGCCGCCCTCGCGATGGCCCTGGCCGGACGAACCTTCGCCCAGCAGGGCAAGTTGCCCGTCGTCGCCAGCTTCTCGATCCTCGCCGATCTCGTGCGCGAGGTGGGCGGCGACCGGGTCGAGATCGCCACGCTCGTCGGACCGAACGGCGACGCCCACGTCTACCAGCCCACCCCGGCGGATGCGAAGCGGCTGGCGGGCGCCAAGCTCGTGGTCGTCAACGGGCTCGGCTTCGAGGGCTGGCTCGACCGGCTGGTCAAGGCCTCCGGCACGCGCGCCCAGGTCGCGGTGGCGAGCCGCGGCGTGAAGACGCTCGAATCCAAGGACGACGGCCCCGGCCACGGGCACAAGCACGACCATGGCTCGGTCGATCCGCACGCCTGGCAGGACGTCGCGAACGTCAAGCTCTACGTCGCCAACATCCGCGATGCCCTTTCCGCCGCGGATCCCGACGGCAAGGATGCCTACGCGGCGCGGGCGGCGGGCTATCTCGCCCGGCTCGATACGCTGGAGACGGACATCCGGGCCGCGGTCGCGCGCATCCCGTCCGACCGGCGCCGGATCGTGACCTCGCACGATGCCTTCGCCTATTTCGGCAAGGCCTACGGCATCGCCTTCGTCAGCCCGCAGGGCGTTTCGACGGAGGCCGAGGTCTCGGCGAAGAACGTGGCGCGGATCATCCGGCAGGTGCGGAGCGAGAAGATCCCGGCCGTGTTCCTCGAGAACGTGTCCGATCCGCGCCTGATGGAGCGGATCACCAAGGAGACGGGCGCGACGATCGGCGGGCGGCTCTATTCCGATGCGCTCTCGGCGCAGGACGGGCCTGCCGGGACTTACATCGACATGATGAGGTCCAATATAAGGGAGCTGAGCGCCGCCCTCAGTTCGTGAGCGGCCGACAGCCAGACAGGACCACCCCCGTGCCGGCCGTGACCGTCGTCGCCTATCCCGATCCGCGCCTGAAGCGCCCGGCCGCCCCGGTCGAGGCCTTCGACGCGGCGCTGGAGGCCGATATCGCGCTTCTGCTGCAGGGCTTGCGCGAGATCCCCGCCCGCGGGCTGGCCGGGCCCCATCTCGGGATCATGCGCCGGATCGTGGCCATCGACCTGAAGGACGGGGGACGCCCGGCGCCGCAGGTTTTCGTCAATCCGGTCGTGCTCTCGGCTTCGCCGGACAAGGCGACGCACGAGGAGGGCAGCGTGTCGCTGCCGGGCCTGCACGAGAAGGTCGAACGTCCCGCCCGCGTCACCGTGGGCTGGCAGACGCCGGCCGGCGACGCCCGCGAAGCGTCCTTCGAGGGCTTCCTGGCGGCGTGCCTGCAGCACGAGATCGACCAGTGCGACGGCCTCTACTGGCTCGACCGGCTGTCGCGGCTGAAGCGCGACCGGCTTCTCGCCCGCTTCGACAAGATGAACCGCCAGACCATGAAGGACCGGACGGCCGCAGCGCGCTGAGCGCCAGCACCACGCGCAGGGCCGCCGCGCAGGAGAACGCCATGACCGAAAAGATCCCCGTCACCGTGCTCACCGGCTATCTCGGCGCCGGAAAGACGACGCTGCTGAACCGCATCCTCACCGAACCGCATGGCAAGCGGTTCGCCGTGATCGTCAACGAGTTCGGCGAGATCGGGATCGACAACGACCTCGTCGTCGGCGCCGACGAGGAAGTGTTCGAGATGAACAACGGCTGCATCTGCTGCACCGTGCGCGGCGACCTGATCCGCA
>CAZJCW010000012.1:28625-35600 GCA_964544365.1 uncultured Alsobacter sp. | reverse complement strand
CCTCGTAGAGGCCGACGATGCCAAGCGTCGACGCCACGAGCGTCATCACGGCTATGACCGAGAACAGCAGGGACTTGAGGGAAAGATTCTTCACGGGGGCCTCCACAGCTGCGGAGCGTAAAATACGTCGTGAGCCGATAACAACTCATTACAGGGCCTTCAAAAAAGGCAGCGCGGATCAGCGGGCGGGCGTTTGGCGACGGAAAAATTTTCCTGCGTATTGGTCAATGATCAGTGTGCTGGTTTTGCGCTCGGATAGGGCAGGGGGCCGGCACTACGGCCGGTTCCGCGATTGGCGCCTGTGGAAAGGCAAGGCCATGTCGATCTCGCCGCGTTCGTCCTTGGTGGCCGTCAGCGACTTCGCGCTCGCCTGGAGCGCCGTTTGGGTTCATCAACGTCTTGTCCGGCCGCCGCAGGTTCGACATTGTCGGCTCCCGACCTATCCATTCCGCAAGAACGAGGCGTTGGTTTGCGATGAGAGCGGCAAGCATGAGACTGGCCTTCGCCCTGTCGTTCGTCCTGGCCTCTTCGATTCCGGTTCTGGCCCAACAGGGCGGAGCGATGAAGGCGCCTGGCCCCAGCCAGCAAAAGGCGTCGAGCAAGAGCGGTGGTTCCGGGAAGAACCTGGGCAACGATGAATGCGACAAGAAGGTGCGCCAGAAGTACCCGTCTGGCACGCTCGGGAACAACGAGCGGATCCAGTACGTCTTTGCCTGCCGTGCCGGCAAGGCTTGGTGAAACGTCCGGCCGTCAGCGCTCGAAGGTGAGGTCGCAGGGCCGCATCTCGGTCCTCTTGCCGTTGCCCTTCGGGCCGCTGAACCGGGCATCGACCGAATACTCGTAGATCGCGCCGACCGGGGCATTGCCCGCTGCCCGTGACGTGTCGTTCACGACGCCGCGGGCCTTCAGCAGCGCCGTGCCGTCCGGACGAACAGGCCCCTCGATCTGGAATGCCCCGGGCGTACCCGGGCGGCCGAGTTCGCCACGCAGATTGCCGTTCGTCACCGTGACGGCGAGGCTTTGCGTGTATCCGGCGGCCTTGAGCCTTTCCGCCGGCGGACAGACGATCGTCAGTTTCCACGTCCCGTCGAACGGATGACCGCTGGCCACCGCGCCGGACGATGATGGCGCCTGCGGCGGCGCGGATACGACAGGCGGCGTTCGCCGATCCTGCATGGCCCAGAACACCGCCGCGACGCTGGCGATGAGAATGGCTCCAGCGGCGGCGACCTTGACCCCCAGCAAGGGAGGGCCCGGACGGATCGACGGCCGCGCCGGCGTCACCCCGTCGGTCGCTTCCCGCACCGCATAGACGTGCACGAGTTTCGAGATGTTCTTGACGTGCTTTTCGCCCTGGTCCTCGAACAGGGCTGGAACCTTGCCTGACACCTCATTGTGGATCTTGCTCGAGATCAGCACGCCGCCGGGCTCGCAAAGCGCCTCCAGCCGGGCGGCAACGTTCACGCCCTCGCCGTAGACGTCGCCATCCTCCTCGACGATGATGTCGCCCAGATTGATCCCGATCCGCAGCCGCAGGCCGTCCGGATCCTCGTTCAGGGTTTTCTGCAATTTGAGCGCGAAGGCGACGGCCGCGAGGGGGCTGGCGAACTCGGCCAGCATCCCGTCGCCCGTGGTCTTGACCAGTCTGCCGCGATGTTCGGCGAGCAGGGGATCGATGATCCCGCTGCGCAGCGTCTGGACACGACGGAAGGTCCCTTCCTCGTCGCGCTCCATCAGCGCGGAGAAGCCGACAACGTCGGCGGCGAGAATGGCAGCGAGACGACGTGTGCTGATCATTTCTCCCGCCTTCATGCCGCTAGGGAGACTTCGCCCGCGGTTCGAGCGCCGTGCGGAGCTGGGCAGCCGTGCGTTTGAGCGCGTCCTGGGCGTCCGCCGCCCGGTGAGTGGGCCCGCTCAGGACGAAGCCGTGCCCGGCTTTGGGATACTCGACAAGCCGCATCGGCAACCCGCCGGCCTGTGCGGCCTTGTTCAGAGCCCGTGCCGTCTCGATGGCACAGCAATCCTTCCAGCTGTCCTCGACGGCCGCCAGAACGAGCGTGGGCACGCTGATGCGACGCACGAAGGCCGGCGGATCCTCGATCCACGACGTGAAGGGATAGACTGCGACAACCGCCGCAACCTCTTCGGGCATCTTGGTCGCGTAGGTCAGCGCCGCGGCGCCACCGAGGGAGAAGCCAACGACGCCGATCTTGCCGTTGGGCGCTCCGCTTGCGGCACGCACGGCCGCGACGGCCGAGCGGAACGGCGCTTCGCCTGCGTTTCCCGACTTGAATACGTCGTTGCCGTCAACGAGATGGACCGTGAAGCCGCGTGCGGCGATCTCGCGCGCCATGCCACTGTAGTTGGCCGCGCCACTCTGGCCTGAAACGACGAGAACCGCCGGGCGGAGGCCTTTTCCAGGGGGGGGCGGAAACATCTCCGCTTTCGGTGCCTGTGCCTGAGCGGTGGCCACGCCAGTGTTCATGGCCGCCAACAGCGCCATGACCGCAACAAGGAAGCCGATGGCCGGAACCTGTCGCGTCCTTGCCATAGGTGGCTGCACGTCTTTGCGCCGACTGGACCGGTTCTTTTCGCAGGATCTGTCTGAATCTGGCATGCGATCTGACCTTGTCGCCGATGCGGTGGAAGGCACTCGCCGTCTCGAGCCGTGGACCCGCACCACGCTGACGATGACGGGCGAATCCTCGCATTTTGAATCAGCCACGTCGAGGCCAGACCTCGACGGCAGGTCTGTCGCGTCTATCTTGTCGTGGCTGGAGAAGTATCGCGTCGTTCGGTTGGCCGCGCCGCACAAGGAGTTTCGCCGTTTGAGAGGGCTGGCGATCAAGTCTTGGGTTCCACCGGCGTGTATGGGTGGCCCCATGGCGTTCGTCGACATCCCGATCGTGGTAATGCTGCCTGCGGCAATGCGTGCGGCAGGGGTCGCTTTGCCTGACCCATCGGATCTGGCACGAATGCAAAGTGTGTGCGGGACGCACCTTCGTCTTTCAAAGGGACCATGCGGATGCAACGCGCACTGATTCAGGATCCGGGTCACCCGCCTGACCCCATCGTGTTTACGACGGAGGCGGAGTGTCCGGCACACCGCCTGGACGCCTGGAACGCGGCGTTCGGGTCGCTCAATGCGATCTCCGCGCCCGCGGAAACGGTCACGCAGTCTGGCACGCGATCGGAGAACTGGCTCCTGGGCGGCGGAATGGTTCTCAGCCGGACGCGCGTGTCCAATGCTCGGTTCGTTCGTGACATGGCGCGAACCCGTCGGGACGGCCTGGACCACCGGGTCATTCGTGTCATGAAGGAAGGGAGCGGACGGCTTCGGCACCGAAGCTTCGATACCGTCACGAAGGCGGGTGATCTCGTGCAGTTCTCCATGCACGAGACCTGGGAGGTCGAATGGGAGGAGGCCGAGTGGGTGTCCCTTTGCATTCCGCGCGATCTCGACCTGCGCCTGTCGTCCGGCCTGGGGGCCCTTCGACCCGGGCTCCAGCGCGGGGCCGGGGCGGGCTTGCTCGGCGACGTGCTCCTTGCACTGCCGGGTCGCCTTTCGTCCGCGCAGGCAGAAGAGGTTCCATCTTTGGCAGGGGCCGCGCTCGCGGCGGTCGGGGCTTGCCTGCTGGCCGGACAGCATGGTCAGCCGTTCGGCTTGCTGTCTGATGCGACGGAGCTGACACGGGAGCGCGTGCGCAGGGCGATCCTGCGCAATATCGCGTCGAGTTGCCTGACGCCGGCCCAGATTGCAAAAGCCGCCGGGGTTTCCCGTTCCGCGCTCTACAGGATGTACGAGGCGGAGGGGGGCGTCGCACGATACATCCAGAAGATCAGGCTCTCCCTCGCCTATGCGGCGCTGCGCGATCCGGCCAACGCCTCTCATTCCATCTCGGCGATCGCCGAAGCCCACGGCTTTCCTGTCCACTCAGACTTTTCACGGGCTTTTCGTTCTGCGTTCGGCGTTGCACCGAGCGAAGTGCGCAATGTCGGACTTTCAGGGCCTGCCGTGCCCTCTCTTCTCCGCCCGGAGCGGTCCGGTCACCGCCCGCGCATCGAGCGGGACTATGCGACCGCCATCTACTCGGCAAAGCAGCTTAGCTGGACGTCGAACCCGGATTGACGGTTCATCCGTGCATCTGCCGCCCGACTCCCCGGCGTCAGATCCTGACCGTGACCGAATGCCCGACTTGCAGCGCATGTCGAGTACGGCCTGATCGGTCGAGCCGTGAGAATCCCGACCGGGTTCTGCCGGATGGCACGGCTTGGACAGGGCAGGGCGGCACCTTGGAGGCCTTGTGACCGCCCGTTCGGCCCGGAAGTGTCATCGATATGGCTCGGACAGTCATCCACGCGGCGTTGGGCCGCGTAACGACGCCCAGGATGCTCCAACTCGTCTGGTTCAAGCGCGATCTGAGGACGACGGACCACCGTGCGCTGGTCGAGGCCGCAGCGCGCGGTCCCGTGTTGCCCCTCTATATCGTCGAGCCCGAATACTGGGCCCAGCCCGATACGTCGCGCAGGCAATGGATGGCCATCCGTCCTGCGATTGAGGACCTCTCCACGAGGCTCGAAGCGCTGGGCGCGCCGCTTGTCGTGCGGGTCGGGGCGCCTGAAGACGTTCTTCGATCCCTCCATGCACGGTACGGCTACCAGGCCATCCATGCGCACGAGGAGACCGGGAATGACTTCACCTTCCGTCGCGACCGCGCGGTCCGTGCATTCTGCCGTGACATCGGCATTCGCTTCCATGAATACCGGCAGTTCGGCGTCTTTCGTGGCCTGAAGGATCGAGATCACTGGGCGAGGCTCCATCGCGAGCATATGGCAGAGAAGCCCCTCCCGGAGCCGACGTTGGTCGCGGCGCTTCAGGACCTCGAGAGCGATCCCCTTCCCACCGCCGATGGGCTGAGCCTTGCGTTGGACGGTTGTGATGCCCCGCAGCCAGGCTCGCGCCGCGAGGCGCTTCGGTTGCTCGACAGCTTTTTTGCCGGGCGCGGCGCCGCCTACCGGCGAGCCATGTCGAGTCCGTTGGGTGGCGAGGCGGCCTGCTCGCGCCTTTCCGTTCCGCTGTCGACGGGTGCAATCTCGATGCGCGAGGTGCTCCACCGCTGCTATGCCGAGCGCAGGCGGCTTGCGAGCCTGCCGGCGTCTGACCGCGTCGTACCGCTGACGGCCGTCGACAGCCTCGTCGCGCGTCTGCACTGGCACTGCCACTTCATCCAGAAGCTCGAGAGCGAGCCGTCGATCGAATGGCGCGCGCAGCATGCTGCGCACGAGGAAAGACGGCGGCGCACCGCCGGTGATGACCGCATACTGGACGCCTGGGCCACCGGCCGGACGGGTCTGCCCTTTCTGGACGCCTGCATGCGCTCCCTGATCGCGACCGGATGGCTGAACTTCCGGATGAGGGCCATGGTTCAGGCGGTCGCCGCCTACCATCTCGCACTCGACTGGCATGCGACGGGCACGCGCCTCGCGCGCCTCTTTACGGATTACGAACCGGGCATTCATTGGCCGCAGGTGCAGATGCAGTCGGGCCAGACGGGCATCAATACCCCCCGGATCTACAACCCGGTGAAACAGGGGCTCGATCAGGATCCGGACGGCACGTTCACGCGGCGGTGGGTGCCAGAGCTTGCCCGCGTGCCGCTCGCAATCCTGCAGGAGCCGTGGCGGATGGACCTCGAGGCTCAGCGGCAGGCCGGATGTGTGCTGGGCGTGGACTATCCGACGCCGATCGTTGATCACGAACGGGCCGCGCGGGCAGCGCGGGAGCGCCTCACGGAGACCCGCAGGATGGCGGGTTATCGAAACGAAGCCAACCGCGTCTTCCTGAAGCACGGCAGCCGCAAGCGACACCCCAGTGACCTGCGGCGCCCCCCTGCGAAGAAGGGATCCTCTTCGCGCGCCTCCGATCAGTTTTCTTTCGATCTTTAGGGCCTGATCCGGCTGGCTGCTTCAGGTCATCGGCGCCGGAGGCCATGGAACCCCATCATCCTTCTTGTCCAATCGGCGTCCGCTTGGCGGACGAACGCTGGCGTAGAAGGTCGCTCTGTGGGCTCTTGATCCCACGGCGACCGGATTTGCCCGATCATCAGGACCGCGTGCTTCGGTGGCTGTCCGCGAGCTGAACGATCTGGTGTTCGAGTTCGTCAATGTCGTCGATGCTGTAGTCGCTCCACGATTGCCGCTCGGAGACCTGCGTCAGCGAGGTTGTAATCGTGAGGGCATCCGGCAGGGTCACGGCGTAATCCGCCATGGTTATGGCTGGCCTTTCGATCATGATGATCCTTGAAGGCCTGCTCCTCAGCAGGAGCAGTGCATGAAAGGCTGACCCGGCGAATCCGGCCACCGTTTCGCTTTGCGACAGGGCCGCGATCTGCTCAGCGACCGGATTGCGCTCCGGATGCGAAATGGTCCAACCACGACGGGCCAGTCGTTGTTGAAGCTCATCCTCGTGAAGGATCCTGGCAAACTGGGACGGCAGAGCCGAGCGAGAAAGCCAGAGCCTTGATCCCGGCTTGCGTTGGCTCGGGGGCCATACCTGCAGCGCGAGGGCTTGTTCGGGTGTCAGGCAGACGCCTGGATCGTAGCCGGGCTTTGGCACGATAAGGCGATCGACGGACGTGGGACGATCGATGACGATGTTTCGGTAGGCTTGAAGCTCGAGGAGCCTCGCCACCTCGTCCATACGGCCTGCCCAGACCGAATGAGGCACCGGAAGGCCTATGCGATGCCATAGGACTGTCGCGCCGGGATTCTGCCGCAGGAACCATAGGCGGCTCATGGCCTCCAGGATGAAGTGGCCGAAGTGATCCATGATCAGGCCGCCATAGACGGCGTCGCCTCCGACGTGGCGGATTGCAACTCCTGGATCGCCGAGCTGGCACCACGGATGGCTTACGGCCAGAACATCGCTTCCCGTCGACGTGCGTGCACCGAACCGGTAGCCAGTGGGACTTCCAG
>CAZJCW010000012.1:0-28525 GCA_964544365.1 uncultured Alsobacter sp. | reverse complement strand
TGCAAGGCGTCGCCTCCGCGCACGGCCTAGGCCACGAGGCCCTTGGTCGGCACGATGCCGGTGCTCTCGGGGAAAACCTTGGTCGCAAGCGCTGCGGCGGAGAGGCCCATCTGGTCGGCGAGGACACCCTTGATGATGGCTCGAAGGTCCGTCGTCGGCTTGAGGTCCCGTCCCTCGTAGAGCGAAGAAGACGACAGTCCCGGCCAGTCGGACAGGATGCGACCTCCAGTCACGGCGCCCCCGACGAGGAAGGCGACAGTCGCCGTCCCGTGGTCGGTCCCGATGCTCCCGTTCACCCGGGCCGTGCGGCCGAATTCCGTCACGACGAGGATCGTGGTCTGCTTCCAGGTCTCCCCGAGGGTCGTCTCGAACACGCCGATGGCTGCGTCGAGGCCGGACAGGAGCGTCGCGAGCCGCCCCTTCGCCCCCCCCGAGTTGACGTGCGTGTCCCATCCCTCGAAAGCCAGGGCGGCGACGCGCGGGCCGTCGTCCTGCGCGATCAGGCGCGCCGCGCCGGATGCGATGTGCTTCATTCCCTCGACGCTGTCGGCTCCGCCCTTCGGACGCGCCGCATCACCCGACAGGCCGGAGCGTGAGGCGATCTTGTCCGTGTCGAGCCCCCGCGAGAGCGCGGCCGCCAGCGTGGGATCGGTGTGTCGATACAGGTCCAGGATGCGCGCCGCTGTCGTATCCTCCGCTTTCGGCAATGTCTGGGGCGCCCAGCCCAGGACCGGCGCCTCGCCCCGGATGACCAGCGGGGCGATGCTGCCGATGCCGAGGCCGCCGCGGACCGCGATCCTGTCGCCCGCGGGAAGCAGCGAGATCGCCCTGTTCAGCCAGCCTGTCTCGAGGCGCCCCGGCCCCGGCTGGCCGCTCTCGAGCACATCCTGCCCGTCGAAATGGGAGCGCTCCCGGTACTGCGTGGCGGCCGCATGGACGACCAGAGCCTGCTTGGCCTGCCAAAGCCGGGCGAAGACGGGCATGGCCGGATGCAGGACGAAGAAACCGTCGAGCGGAATCCCGGCATTCTCGCCCTCCTTCGCCAGCGCGATGCCTTCCCGCAGCGCCACGTAGTCGGGATCGCCCACGGGCGCCACGGCGGACAGACCGTCCAGCGCGCCGCGCAGGACGATCGTGACGAAGCGCGGATCGCGGGCGCCCGCTGCCGAAGCGATGCGGGGCATGAAGGCCCACGCCGTGAGCGTCGCTCCGAGGCCGAGGACGGCGCGGCGCGACGGATGAAGAGGTTCACACAGCATGGGCGCCTCTCATCTGCGCTGGAATTCGGGTGACATGAAGAGAATGGCGAGACCCTGTTGCCGGCTCTCGGCGCGTGACACGGCCTGCCGGGTCTCGGGCGACGCGCACGGGCCCAGGACTTCTTCCAGGAGATCCTTCGGGTTCAGCGTGGCGTTGAGCCGTCCCCATTGTGCGGCGAGGTCGAGCCGGGCATCCATTCCTTCCGCGGAGGCCCAGGAGGCCGCGCGGTCCGGAAAGCCGTTCGGACCCGGCGGCTGCCACATCGGCTGACCCAGCGCATTGAGCCAACCCAGGACCTGTTGCGTATCGGGCGGCCTGCCGGTCGCTCTCAGGCAGGCGGCAACCCACTCGATCGGTATCCTCAGCTTCGTCGGCGGCGTGGCCCACGCCTCGTCCGCATCGACCAGGGTCCGCGTGACCTGTCCGAGATCGCCCTGCGTCTCGCGGAACCGCTTCTCGAGCTTCTGGACGAGCGCCGGCGGCGGTTCGTCCGCGACGAAATGCCGGGCCAGCTTGCGGGCGACATGGCGCGCGGTCGACGGGTGTGCCGCCATCGCGTCGAGGGCCGCGAGACCCTGCTCCGGCCCAGCCTCGCCATAGGCCAGGCCGAGCAGCGTGTGGTCTCCCGGCTCGTGGCGGGAGATCGAGAAGGTGAAGCGGCCGCCGTGCAGCAGGTCGTCGTCGGTGTTCGTCACCGTCCATCCCGTGAGGATGCGCGCCAGCGATGTCACGTCTGCCTGCGCGTAGCCGCCATCGACGCCGAGCGTATGCAGTTCGAGCAACTCCCGCGCGAAGTTTTCATTCAGGCCGCGCTTGCTCGCACGACCCGAGCGTGAGTTGGGGCCCATCGACACGTTGTTGTCGAGGTAGAACAGCATCGCCGGGTGCGTCGCAACGGCCTTCAGCATGTCAGAGAAGCGGCCAAGGACATGGGGCCTGATGGCCTCTCGTTCGAAGGCCCCGGCCGCGGCGCGGAGGTGCCCGCCCTTGGCGACCGAAATGCAGAAGTGGTTGGTCCAGAACAGGACCATGCGTTCAAGCAAGCCCGTGTCCGTGGTGAAGAGCCTGTTGAACCGCGCAGCCGCCTCGGCCCGGAACAGGGTCTGCTCGATCTGCGGATCGCGCTGGGGCCGGTCGCCGGCCCTTGCCATCGGCGGCATCGTCGGGCCTGACGCCGAAGCAGGCTGGGCCCTCGGCTGCCCTCCGGCCATCGCCATGTCGGCACTGGCGACGCGCTGCCTCTCCCGCTCCCGCTCCCGCGTCATCTCCGCGATACGGTTGGCGCGAAAGGCCTCGTCGCCGCTGACCAGGCCCGGCGCATCGATGGCGATGGCCGCCTGCTGGTCGAGCTGGGCCCTGACCGCTCCCCGGGGGTCCTTCAGGACACGGGGAAGCTCGCCCGGGCGGGCGCCCAGGCCGAACCGGTTGATCGCATGAAGCGCTACTGTCGAACTGGCTGTCATCGCCGCTCCGCGGATCCACCCAAGGATCAACAACCCACGATTGATTGGGCGCTCACGAATGTGGTGAGTCTAAGTCAAAGGGCGAGTTAACCCATACAATCAACGATTGAATAAAGTCGTGCGGATGCGATGATTTCGCGTCGGTTGCCTTACCTTCTGGTTGAGGAGGCGGAGGCTCTCGGAGCCCGGGTCGCGCGACGCAACCGGGCTCCCCTGAAAGGGCGCGTTCCCTAATCTGCTGTTTCAGGTGGATCGCGTGCGGCGGGCGCCGCACCGCTGGTCTGTCCGGCGGCTCGGGAGGCGAGGGGCTCAGGGAGCCCCTGTCATTGGCTTCCGCCCGTTCGTCTCTCCCGCACTGTCATGCGCGGCTTGCTTCGACGGACGCCAACGGCCCGATACGGTACGGCCGGTGCGATTCAGGTCGAAGCCATCGAGATCGGGCGCTCCGTCCGCGATGCGGGCTGGGACTCGAGCGAATACCGCCGGGCTCATGCCGTCGACACCGGGTCCGGCCGGGCCGGAGAGCGTCCATCTCGATCCGGCAGGGTGCGGATCCCGGTTGCTCTACGCACTTCCTGCCGCTGCACGATCCATTCGACAGGGCCGAAAGGAGGAGGGTGACCGGGGCGAAGACCGCCCCGGTCACCAGGTTCAGATCACTTGGATCCAGCGCCGCGGACGACGGACTCCATGACCCGATCCAGATTGAAGCTGCCCGGCTTCTGGCGCGGCGGGAAATCGCGGAAGCTCTGGAGCCACTGTCCGACGAACGCGCCGGCCGGCGCGATCGTGAACATCCGCTCCATGTACCAGCGCTGGTATCCCATCGCGTTCTCCTGCTCTGCCCGTTCGAATGGATCCATCCGCAGGTTGGTGACGAGCGGGGCACGCAACTCCTCGAACGGGCTCTGCCAGACCTTCAGGCCGACCGCGTTCTGCTTCAGGAACGTGATCTTCCAGGCGTCGTAGCGCAGAGCCGCCACCGAGCCGTCGTCGGTCCAGTAGATGAACTCCCTGCGCGGCCAGGGACCTTCGCCCTTCAGGGCCGGGATCAGGTTGTAGCCGTCGAGGTGGACCTTGTAGGTCCGGTCGCCGACCTTCTTGCCTTGCAACAGCTCCGACTTGATGTTCGGTGCGCCGGCCGCCGCCAGCAGGGTCGTCAACATGTCCTCGTGGGCTGCGATGTCGTTGACGACGGTTCCCGGCTTGATGACGCCCGGCCACTTGATGGCCGTGGGAACACGATAGCCGCCTTCCCAGTTGGTGTTCTTCTCGCCGCGGAACATGGTCGTCCCGCCATCCGGCCAGGTGAACACCTCGGCGCCGTTGTCGCTCGAGTACATGATGATCGTGTTGTCTTCGATGCCGAGCTGCTTGAGCTTGGCGAGAAGCAGCCCGACATGGCCGTCGTGCTCGACCATGCCGTCGGCATAGATGCCGAGCCCGGTCTTGCCCTGCGATTCGGCCTTCAGATGCGTGAAGATGTGCATCCGGGTGGAGTTCCACCACAGGAAGAAGGGCTTGTCGTCCTTCACGGCCTTTTCCATGAAGGCCAGCGCCTTGACGTTGACCTCCTCGTCCACCGTCTCCATGCGCTTGCGGGTGAGCGGCCCGGTGTCCTCGATCTTGCCGCCCGCGAAGCTGTGGATCACGCCGCGGGGGCCGAACCGCTTCTTGAACTCCGGATCCTTCGGGTAATCGACATTCTCCGGCTCCTCCTCGGCGTTGAGGTGGTAGAGGTTGCCGAAGAACTCGTCGAACCCATGGGCCGTCGGCAGCATCTCGTCGCGGTCGCCGAGGTGGTTCTTGCCGAACTGTCCGGTCACATAGCCGAGCGGCTTCAGCAGGCCGGCGATGGTGGGATCCTCGGGCTTCATGCCTTCGGGGGTGCCGGGCAGCCCGACCTTTGTCAGGCCGGTGCGGATCGGCGACTGGCCGGTGATGAAAGCGGCGCGGCCGGCCGTGCAGCTCTGCTGGCCGTACCAGTCCGTAAAGATCGCGCCGTCTTTCTCGATGCTGTCGATGTTGGGCGTCTTGTAGCCCATCATGCCCATGTTGTAGGCGCTGACATTGAACTGGCCGATGTCATCCCCCCAGATGACCAGAATGTTCGGCTTCTTGGCCGGCTGCTGTGCCAATGCCGCACTGCTCGCGGCGACCGCGAGTCCCGTGGCAGCGGCGGCGAACGCCAGGACGCTCCATTTCATGCTTTCCCCCTAGATGCCATGCTGACGCAGGTCCGGCTTCGGCACGCCGCGATCGGCTCCGAAGCCGCATGATGCAAGCCCGGACTGGCGAAAGGGCGGGAAGCACGGCCTGGGTGCTCAGCCGTTGCATTGACCAAACATCTCGAACATAGAATTGGGGACCCGTCCAATATCGGTCCTGGCATGGCCCGATAACGAAAGTGCATCATGCATTCGATGCGGCAGTTCGAGGTGATCCGGGCCCTGGGCCGGCATCGCCATTTCGGGCGGGCAGCTCTCGAACTCGGCATCTCGCAGCCGGCCCTGACGCGGACGCTCCTGCAGATCGAGGACCTTCTGGGCGCCCGGCTGTTCGACCGGCAGGGACCGGTGACGCCGACCGTCTTCGGCGAACTGATGATCGCCCGCAGCGACATCATCTTGAACGACCATGCGGAAACGCTGCGCGAACTCTCCCTCCTGAAGGGGCTGGACAGCGGAGAACTGTCCATCGCCGCCGGCATCTACCCGGCCTCGATCTCAGTGGAGGAGGCCGTCGGCCGGATGACGGGACGACACCCCAAGCTGAAGATCCGTTTCGCCATCCAGCACTGGTCTGAGATCTACCGGAACGTCGCCGCCGGTGCTGTCGATGTCGGCATCGGGGACATCACCGGGGCCACCGATCGGGACGACCTCGCGTTCGAGCCCATCCGCGAAGCACGGCTGTCCTTCTTCTGCCGCGCCGGCCATCCGATCCTCGGCGTCGCGTCGCCCACGCTCCTCGACCTGCTGAATTACCCCTGGGCCGGTCCTCCGCTGCCGGCGCGGATGGGCGACCAGATTCCGGCGGGAGACTGGGCTGCGGGTGCGACGGACCCGGAAACAGGCTATTTCTGCCCGCGAATTGTCGTGGAGAACTTCTCGGCAGCCAAGACGATCGTCCTTTCCGGCGATGCCCTATCTGCCGCCATCCGGCCCCAACTGGCGCCCGACACAGCCGCCGGACGTTGCGTCATCCTTCCGGTCGAGCTCCCATGGTTGAGCATGAAGTACGGCTTCATCGTCAAGAAAGGGCGATCCCTGTCGCCCGCGGCACGGGTCTTCCAGTCGATCCTGGCGTCGGTCGAGGCGCGTGCGGGAGGGGCGACCGACCCGGTCGTGGAAACCCCATGACAGGCCGCGCTGGCGCCATGGTGGACGGGGTTCCGGCCGCTACGCGGGCAGGGCGATGCTGACCGGGCCTTCCCGGCCGCGTGTCCGGGCCGTCTTCGCGTCGCTCGTGATCGCGGTCCTGAGCGCCGCCGCGATCGGCCTCGTCCGTCCTTCGACCGGCCAGACACCGCCTGCGCCGACGCTCCCGGGCGCCATCGCGGTCCTGTCCGCGAATGCGCCGTCCGATCATGCCGGGTCATTGGCCTGCGCGAACTGCCACGCCCGCGAGTTCGCCGCCTGGGCCAGCTCCCACCACGCGGTGGCGATGGCCGAGGCGACCGTGGAGACCGTTCGCGGCGACTTTGCCGACGCGACGGTCGAGGTCGCGGGCTCGCGGGGGCGCTTCTTTCGTGACGCCAGCCGCTTCCTCGTCGAGACGGACGATTCCTCCGGGCGGCCGGCCACGTTTGCCGTGACCCACGTCTTCGGCCACGAACCGCTGCAGCAGTATCTCGTCACGTTTCCGGACGGCCGCCTTCAAGCGCTGCCCTGGGCCTGGGACACCCGGCCCGCGGCCGCCGGTGGGCAGCGCTGGTTTCACGTCTACGGAAGCGAGCCCATCGGCCCGTCGGACAGCCGGCACTGGACCCGGTCGCAGCAGACCTGGAACTACATGTGCGCCGAGTGCCACTCGACGGCACTGGACAAGGGGTACGACCCGGCGGCCAACACCTATCGCACGACGTGGTCCGAGATCAGCGTCGGCTGCGAAGCCTGCCACGGGGCAGGGCGGGCGCACGTCTCGTGGGCGAGGGACGGCGCGTCGGCGGCGGTCGCCGGCAAGGGGTTCGCGTCCGGGCCGGCACGGCGCGGCGTCGTCGACTGGACGCCCGATGCCGTGACCGGCAGCCCGCCCGCCAGCGTCGCCCGCCCGGCGGGCGACGAGGTCGCGATGTGCGCCCGGTGCCATTCGCGCCGGGGCCAGATTTCCCCGACCTGGACGCCGGGACGCCCGCTCACCGACACGCACCTGCCTTCGCTGCTCACGCCCGACCTGTTCGAGGACGACGGGCAGATGAAGGACGAGGTGTTCAACGATCACTCCTTCCGCCAGAGCCTGATGTATGCCCGGGGCGTCACGTGTGGCGACTGCCACGACGCCCATTCGGGTCGCCTGCGGGCGACGGGCGCGACGGTGTGCGCCCAGTGCCACGCGGAGGAACGGTTCGGGACTGCCGCGCATTCCGGCCATCCGGCCGGGCCCGGCCAGCCGGACTGCATCGGCTGCCACATGCCGGCCCGCCTCTACATGGTCGTCGACCGGCGGCACGATCATTCGTTTCGCATCCCGCGACCCGACCTCTCCGTGACGCTCGGCACGCCCAATGCGTGCAACGACTGCCACAAGGATCGGCCTGCCGCGTGGGCCGCGGCGGCCGTCGAGCGCTGGCACGGTCCGGTCCGCAAGGGCCACCAGACCTTCGCGGCGGCCTTCCGTGCCGCCCGCCTGCGGGAACCGGCGGCCGGCCAGATGCTGCTTGCCATCGCGGAGCAGAAGACCGTCCCGGCGGTGGCCCGGGCCACCGCCATCGCCGCGCTGGCCGCATGGCCGTCGGCTTCCGCGGAGGCGGTGGCGGTCTCGGCGCTGAACGATCCCGATCCCCTCGTGCGCGTCGCCGCCATCCGGAACCAGGAAGGCCAGCCCCCGGACGTCCGGTGGCGTCGCCTGTCGCCCGCACTGGCGGATCCGGTTCTCGCCGTGCGCCTGGCCGCCGGCGCGGCGCTGGCGGACCGGTCGCCATCGAGCGTGGGGGAGGGGGAGCGGCCGGCTCTCCTGGCCGCCTTCGCCGAGGTCGAGGCGGCGCATCGTCTCGACGCGGATCGCGCGGAAGGCCGGGCGGCGCTGGGCACCTTCCGCCAGCGGCAGGGACGCTTCGGCGAGGCCGAGGCGGAATATCTCGCGGCGCTGCGCCTCGAGCCGTCCGCGGTCGCCGTTTCGGTGAACCTGGCCGATCTTTATCGCCAGCAGGGCCGGGAGGACGCGGCGCAGGCGACGCTTCGCGCCGCGCTGGCGCTTTCGCCGGACGCCGCGGCGGCGCACCACGCGCTCGGCCTGTCGCTGGTGCGCGCACGGCGGCTGCCGGACGCGATGCCCCATCTCGCCGACGCCGCCCGCCTCGATCCCGCAAACACCCGATTCGCCTTCGTCCATGGCGTCGCGCTGCAGTCCACGAACCAGGCGGCGCGCGCGCTGGAGGTCTGGCGCGACGCGCTCACCCGCAATCCTTCGGACGTGGACATTCTCTCGGCGCTGCTGCAGCAGGCCCTGCGGTCCGGCGACAACCGCGCGGCGGCCGGCCTAGCGCGCCAGTTGTCCCAACTGCGTCCCGACGACGCGGAACTGGCAAGGCTCGCGGCGCGGCTGCGGCCCTGATCGGCCGGGCGCGGACACGGCAATGCAGGCCGCGATGGGATCAGCGCGACCTGTCGGCGTTCGGACGGCCTTCCAGCCTCAGGCGGCGGTGGCCTTCTTCTTCCGCGTGGGCTTGGCGGGCGGTTCGGCGGCGATGGCCAGCGCCACTTCGGCGTCACGGGCCAGCCGCAGCGCGCGCAGACGCTCGGTCTTCGCGCTCAGCGATGCGGCCGCCTTGGCCTGCTCGCGAATGCGGTCCTCGGTCTGCTTGTCGCGGGCTTCCGCCTTGGCGAAGCGGGCGTCGGCACGGGCCTTCGCGTCGGCAGGGGACAATCTTGAGGAACTCATCGGCGTGTTCTCCCGGTTGAGCTGGGGTCACTGGGTCATCCGCCGGACCCGGCAAACGGACACGCTACCGTTCAATGGCGGCGGGAAAGAGATCGGTCAGGCAAACAGGTGGCGCGGGACGGGCCGGGAGCGCAGGGCTCCCGGTCCATCGGTCTTGATCAGGCGGCCTGGATGTTGCTGACGGCCATCTTGCCGTTGCGACGGTCGACCTGCGTCTCGAAGACAACCTTCTGGCCCTCGGTGAGGGTGCGCATGCCGGCCCGCTCCAGGGCGGTGGCGTGCACGAAGGCGTCCGGGCCGCCATCATCCGGAGAGATGAAGCCGAAGCCCTTCATTTCATTGTAAAACTTTACGGTGCCGTTGGTCATTGAAGTATTCCCTTTGTTCAGCGATATGCGCATGCAAAGCAGACGCGTTGCGCCTGCCATTCAGGTCGAATTTTGGAGAGAGAGTTCTGAACGTGCGCCTAGCTGAAGCGTAGGGCGACGGCCCGATTTTCCGGCCAAAGTCGATACGCCTTATATAGACGTGCGTGGAAATAGTGCAAGTGCAAACGCAATCCGGCTTGGAAATACCTGCTCGTCTCGTCGCGAATTCCGGCGACAATTAAGCCGGTGCATGTCCTCGACGCTTCGCCAGCCTCGGCTTTGCATGCGCCGGGAGTGCGCATTGACTACGTATGCAGGACGAAATTATGTGGACGTGACGGTCGCAATCCCGACGGTGAGGGCCGCACGATCGCTCCCCCGGGGGCGCAGGAGCGAGGCAGGGAGACACCAGCATGGCCATGTGGCTCAAGCGCGGCAAGGATGCGCAGGCGCGCCGGGATGCCGACGACAAGGTGAGGGCAACGGTCGAGGGCATCCTGTCCGACGTCGAGCGGCGCGGCGACGACGCGGTGCGCGAACTGTCGCGGAAGTTCGACGGCTACGACCCCGAGGACTTCTTCCTGTCGAAGGCGCAGATCGAGGCGGCGATGGGCCAGCTGCGCCAGCGCGACCTCGATGACATCGCATTCGCCCAGGCCCAGGTGCGCAACTTTGCCACGAAGCAGAAGGAGTGCCTCCGCGACCTCGAGGTCGAGACGATGCCGGGCGTCGTGCTTGGCCACCGCAACATCCCCGTCGGCGCGGTCGGCTGCTACGTTCCGGGGGGACGCTACCCCATGATCGCCTCCGCCCACATGAGCGTCGTGACGGCGAAAGTGGCCGGAGTGCCGCGCGTCATCGCGTCGGCGCCGCCGTTCAAGGGCGCTCCGCACCCCGCCATCGTTGCGGCGATGCACATGGGCGGTGCGGACGAGATCCTCGTCCTCGGCGGCGTGCAGGCCGTGGCCGCGATGGCGCTGGGCACGCGCAGCATCAGCCCCGTGGACATGCTGGTCGGTCCGGGCAACGCCTTCGTGGCGGAGGCCAAGCGCCAGCTCTACGGGCGCGTGGGGATCGATCTTTTCGCAGGCCCGACGGAGACGCTCGTCATCGCGGACGAGACAGTCGACGCCGAAATGTGCGCCACCGACCTGCTGGGGCAGGCCGAACACGGGCCGACCTCGCCGGCGGTCCTCATCACCAGTTCCGAGACGCTGGCGCGCGAGACGATGGCGGAAGTCGAGCGGCTGCTGGCCATCCTGCCCACCGGCGACATCGCCCGGCAGGCCTGGGAGGATTTCGGCGAGGTGATCGTTTGCGCCGACCTGGAGGAGATGCGCGTCGAGGCCGACCGGCTCGCCTCCGAACATGTCCAGGTGATGACGCGCGACGACGATTACTTCCTTCGCACGATGCGCAACTACGGGGCGCTGTTCCTCGGGCCCCGCACGAACGTCTCCTATGGCGACAAGGTGATCGGGACCAACCACACCCTGCCGACCAAGAAGGCGGCACGCTATACGGGCGGGTTGTGGGTCGGGAAGTTCATGAAGACCTGCACCTACCAGCGCGTCCTGACGGACGAGGCGTCGGCCATGATCGGCGAGTACTGCTCGCGCCTGTGCATCCTCGAGGGCTTCGTCGGCCATGCCGAGCAGGCCAATGTCCGCGTCCGCCGCTATGGCGGGCGAAACGTGCCTTACGGGGAGGCCGCGGAATGACGGCGCTGCCGAGAACGCCGTCCTTCCGCCTCGACGGTCGCCGCGCGCTCGTGACGGGAGGCGGCCGCGGCATCGGGCTTGCGGCCGCGACGGCCCTCGCCGAGGCCGGGGCGCATGTCGTCCTCGCCGCGCGAAGCACCGGCGAGATCGAGGCGGCGGCGGCGGCGATGCGGGGCCATGGCTGGTCGGCCGAGGCGCTGCCCTTCGACGTGCTCGACACGGCCAGCATCGATCCGGTGCTCGATTCCGCCGGCCCGTTCCACATCCTGGTCAACAATGCCGGGACGAACCGGCCGAAGGCGATGGTCGAGACGTCCGTCGAGGATTTCGACGCGGTCATCGACCTCAATGTCAGGGCCGCGTATTTCGTCGCGAGGGCCGTCGTGCGCGGCATGCTCGCCGCGGGGATCGCGGGCTCCATCATCAACGTCTCGTCGCAGATGGGGCATGTGGGCGGCGCGCGTCGCACCGTCTACTGCGCCTCGAAGTTCGCGATCGAGGGCATGACGAAAGCGCTGGCCGTCGAATGCGGACCGGCCGGGATCCGCGTCAACACCATCTGCCCGACCTTCATCGTCACCGAGCTGACGCGGCCCTTCTTCGTCGACGAGACGTTCCGGGAGTGGGTGCTGTCCAAGATCAAGCTCGGGCGCCTCGGCGAGATCGAGGACATCATGGGACCCGTGCTGTTTCTCGCGTCCGATGCGTCGGCGCTGGTCACGGGCTCCGCGCTGATGGTCGACGGCGGCTGGACGGCGGACTAGTCGGGACAGGGGTCTCTCGCGTTCCGTTCGGTCCGGACAGGCGGGCTCGCCGGGCCTTTCGAGGATCCCGAGACCTCTCCGCGACAGCCCGACGGAACCTGCACGGCGCGGCGCCCCGGATGAAATCGCCTGCCCCTCTTGAAGCGCGGCCTCGACGCGGTAATTTATCATTCGATAAATCGAAGTCCGGACGCGCTTCCGACCGGACGGGCAGGCAGGCGAGGGAATGTCCATGTCCGACACCGTCATCCGCTTCGATCATGCGGCGCGCGCCTCCTCTTCTGTGGACCTTCGGGACAAGTCGGCGGAGCATGCAGCCATGCTGGAGCGTGCGCGGGCTCTCGTGCCGAAGCTGCGCGCGCGGGCTGCGGACACCGAGGCCCTCCGCCGACTTCCTCCGGATACGGAAAGGGACCTGCACGATGCCGGCCTGTTCCGCATCCTCCAGCCCCGCCGCGTCGGAGGTGGGGAACTCGACTATGTCGCGCTGATCGACGTGTCCGACGTTCTGGCGCAGGGCGACGCGGCCGTGGCGTGGAACGTCGCCAATCTCGGCAGCCATCACTGGATGCTGGCGATGTTCGAGAAGGCGGCCCAGGACAGGGTCTGGAACGACAATCCGGACGCTCTCATCGCGTCGTCGTTCGTCTTTCCTGCCGGGCGTGCGAAGCGCGCCGCCGGCGGCTACGTGATCAAGGGACGCTGGCCTTTCTCCTCCGGCGTCGAACCGTCCGAGTGGAACATGCTGGCCGGCATCGTGTCGTCTGACGACGAAGCCGAGGCGCCGGACTATCGCGTCTTCCTCGTTCACCGGAACGACTACCGCATCATCGACACGTGGAACGCGATGGGCCTCCGGGGCACCGGCTCGCACGACGTCGAGATCGAGGAGCTTTTCGTCCCCGACCACATGACGCTCGCCGTCTCGGCGCTGCGGGGCGGCTCCACGCCGGGCAGCGGGGTCAATCCGGGGGCTCTCTACCGCATTCCGGTCTTCGCCCTTTTTCCCTACGTGCTGTCGGGCGTCGCGCTCGGCAACGCACAAGGATGCCTCGACGACTACCTTGCCGTCGCGCGCAAGCGCGTCTCCACCTACAACGGCGCGCAGCTCGGAGAATTCCAGTCGACCCAGATCAAGGTCGCGACGGCGGCCGCCAAGATCGACGCGGCCCGGATGATCATGCGCCGGAACTGCATCGAGGCGCAGGAGGACGCCGCCCGCGGCCGCATTCCGGACCTTCTCGAAAAGACGCGCTACCGGCGCGACGGGGCGTTCAGCGTCAACATGTGCACCGAAGCGGTGACGGTGATCTTCGGAGCGGCCGGGGCCGGTGGTCTCGCCGTCAAGAACGATCTCCAGCGCCAGTTTCGCGAAGCGCACGCGATCAACGCGCACATCGCCTTCAGCTTCGATGCCGCCGGCGCCAATTACGGCCGCGTGGCGCTCGGGCTGCCTTCCGAAAATCCGACCCTCTGACCGTGCGCGGAGCGACCATGACCAGCCATGCTCCGGCCCTGCCGGCCGACGCGCCGGAGGCGTTCGACGCACGCGACTTTCGGCGCGCGTTGGGTTCGTTCGGCACCGGCGTCACGATCGTGACGGCGCAGACCCCGGATGGACGGAGGGCGGGCCTCACCTGCAATTCCTTCGCCTCCGTCTCGCTCAACCCTCCGCTCGTCCTGTGGAGCCTCGTGATCCATTCGCCCAGCTTGCGCATCTTCCAGGAGGCGACGCATTTCGCCGTCAACGTGCTCGCCCTCGAGCAGGCGGACCTGGCGATGAAGTTCGCCCGGTCGGGCACGGACAAGTTCGAGGGCGTGGCCTGGAAGGCCGGAAGCGGCGAGGCGCCGGTCCTCGATGGCGTCGCCGCAAGCTTCGAATGCCGGAACAGCTATCGCTACTACGGCGGCGACCACATCATCTTCATGGGCGAGGTGGAGCACTATGCGCGCCGCGACGACGCCGAGCCGCTGCTGTTCGTGAAGGGGCAGTTCGGCCAGTTCGAGGCCAGCCGCTGAGGGACGCGCGATGACCGCGACCGCCGGGGAGCACATCGCGAGGTCCAGGCCGAAGCAACATCGCATGTCGCCGCGGGAACGCCGGTCGGACATCGTCGCGCGGGCGGCGACGTTCTTTGCCGAGCACGGGTTCGAGCGCAGTACGCGGGATCTCGCCGCATGGCTCGGCGTCACCCAGCCCCTGCTGTACCGCTATTTCCCGAGCAAGGACGATCTCGTCGGCGAGGTCTACGCCCACGTCTACCTGCAACGCTGGAACCCGGAGTGGGACCGGCTGCTGGGAGACCGGAGCCTGCCGCTGCGCCGGCGCCTCGAATGCTTCTACGACGCCTACACGCAGACGATCTTCACGCGGGACTGGATCCGGATCTATCTCTTCGCCGGCCTGAAGGGCATCGACCTGAACCGTCGCTACATCGGCTTGATCGAGGATCGCCTGCTCAAGCGGATCGTCGTGGAGGTTCGCCATGAGGCGGGGCTGCCGCCGCGCGAGCCGATGGCTGCCGAGATCGAGTTGGCCTGGCTGCTGCACGGTGGGATCTTCTACCACGGCGTTCGCAGGCACGTGTTCGGTTCGCCGGTCCTTGAAGACCGGGAGATGATGGTCCGCAACGCCATCGACCTGTATCTCGCGGGCGCCACGAACCTCATGGCTTGAACGTCTCGCGCGGTCTCGGACCCTAGACGCGCTCGATGGCTCCCGAGGCGGCGGAGCGTGAGATCGCTTCGAAGGCCCGCACGTTGAACTCCATCTCCTGCGCCGAAACCGGATAGGAAGGCCCCCCTGCGACGGCGCGGGCGAAGGCCTCGAGGTTGTCCCGGACGGCCGGGTGGGGCGGGTGGAAGGTCGTCGCGGGCGTTCCGCCCCGCACCACCGTCGTCACGTCCCAGCCGGTCGACTTTTCCGGATGCGTGCGGTCGCGGATCTCGATCCAGCCGGTGGAACCGAAGACGGCGAGGCGGCCGATGAAGGGCGTCGCGAGGATCGCCGTCAGCGTCGCGGTCGCCCCGTTCTCGAACGCCATGGTGACGGACAGCGTGTCGCCGTTGGCGAAGGTGCTGCCGCGCGTCGCAAGGCGCGCCCAGACTTCGGTCGGCCGCCCGAACACGGCGATCGCGAGATCCACGAGGTGGATCCCGGTCGCCGACAGCGGGCCGACCGGCGCCTCGACGGGCGACAGCCGCCAATTGTCCGGCGGAAGGGCGAAGAACTTGTCCTGGCTGAAATTGGCTTCCATCAGCAGGGGGGTGCCGTAGTCGCCGCGCGCCAGCGCCTGCCGCATGGCGATCACCGCAGGCTCGAAGCGTCGCTCGTGGCCGATGCCGAGCACCACTCCGGCCGCCTTGACGGCCGCAAGCGCCCTGAGACCGTCAGCCGTCGTCGTGCAGAGCGGCTTCTCGCAGAAGACGTGTTTCCCGGCGCCGGCGGCCGCGACGATCTGGTCGGCGTGGAACCGGTGAGGCGAGCACAGGATAACGGCATCGATGTCCCGCCGCTCCAGCGCGTCATCGAAACGGGCCGACACGTCCAGGCCAAGCTCGGCGGCCCCGGAGCGGCTTCGCTCGTCCGGATCGATGCCGAGGACGATGCGCATGGCATCGCTCTGCGCAAGTTCCCGGGCAATGGTTCGGCCCCACCAGCCCAGTCCAACGATGGCGGCACGGATCATGGAACAGGCTCCCGGTCAGGCTATGGGGCGGGGATCCCGAGGAACCCGGCGACGGCACGGTTGAAATCCCGCGTCCGGTCCACATTGGGCAGGTGGGCCCCGCCTTCGACGACGGCGATCCGCGCGCCCGGCGTCGCGGCGGCCATCGCCTGCATCGCCGGAACGGGGGCGGCGAGATCGGCGCTGCCGCAGACGTAGAGCACCGGGACGCGGATGTCCGGGAGGTCTTTCAGGTAGTCCAGCGTGCGGATGGCCCCGACGCACCCCCGGTAGCCCTCGACCGGCGTCGCGAGGAACGCGGCCTCGAAGGCGGCGAGGGCGGCGGGGTTGGCGGCCCGCCAGTCGGCCGCGAACCAGCGCTCCATCGTGCCCCCGACGATCCGGCCGAGGCCGCCCTCGTCAACGGCCGCGAGGCGCTCGATCCAGTTCTGCTGGAACGGCGGCGGCGCGTCGGCCCTCGTATCGCAGCAGATGACGCGGTCGAGCCGGTCGGGGTGCGCGAGGGCGAGCCCCATCGCCGTCATCCCGCCCAGCGAAAGCCCCATGAAGCTGGCCGTCTCGATGCCGTGGCGGTCCATCAGGGCGACGGCGTCGCCGACGAGATCGCCGAAGCTGTAGGGACCGGGCGGCGTTCCCGAGGCTCCATGGCCCCGGGTGTCGTAGCGCAGGACCCGGAAATGCGGCTCGAGCAGCGGCAGCTGCGGCTCCCACATCGCCATCGTCGCGCCGAGCGAGTTCGACAGCACGATCCACGGCGCACCCTCCCGGCCGCTGACGCGGGCGGCTAGCAGGAGGCCGCCATGCTCGATGAAGGTCGTGCTCACGCCGCTGCCTCCGCTGCCCCGATCGCCGCATTGACCCGCGGAAGCACCTTCTCGGCAAGCAGGATCATGGAGTTGCGGCCGAGCGTCCGGTCCTTCCAGTCCTTGCCGGCATAGAGAAGCGTCCCGAAATCGCCGACCTCCTCGCGAAACGCCAGCAGGTCGTCGGCCACCTTGTCGGGCGTGCCCCACACGATGAGCTTCTCGCAGACGCTGTCCAGTGTCACCTCGTCGTCGGGCTGGTCGCGGCGTGTCTTGAAGAGCTCGATGCGGCCGTTCTTCTTCAGCTTGGTGAAGAGCGAGCGATAGTAGGAGACATAGGGCCCGTTGGGGTCGGTCGCGTAGGCCTTCGCGGTGGCGAGGTCGTCCGCGACGAAGACGCTCTTGGCGACGCGCCAGTTCGCGGGGTCGGCCGTCCGGCCGGCCCGGGCACAGCCCTCGACATAGTTCGGCCAGTGGCTCCTCACCCATGGCGGCATCAGGAAGTTGGCCGAGATCGGATCCCAGCCGCGCGCCGCGGCCTCCGTCACGCCCTTCGAGAAGGGGGCGACGGCGGTGACGACGATGGGCGGGTGCGGGCGCTGGAGCGGCCTGGACATCATGCCCTGGCCGATCTCGGGCATCTGCGTGCGCTCCGTCGTGATCGTCCAGTACTTGCCCTTGAGCTGGTAGGGGACCTCGCCGGCCCAGATGGCCAGGACGTGGTTGATCGCCTCGAGGAACATCTCGTTGCGGTTGTTGTCGAGATTGCCGAAGACCTCCGCGTCCGACAGCAGTCCGCCGGGACTGATGCCGAAGATGAACCGCCCGTCGAGCATGTGGTCCAGCATCGCCACCGTGCCGGCCACCGCGGCCGGGTGGGCGTTGGGCATGTTGACGGTGCCCGTGCCCAGCTTGATCTGCTTCGTGGCGGCGGCGATCCAGGCGACGAAGGCCATGCACGAGGTGATGTTCTCGGCCTTGTCCGTCACGTGCTCGCCGGCATAGGCCTCGACGAAGCCGAGCTCGTCGGCGAGCAGGAAGGCCTCGCGATCCTCATGCAGGCACTGCCGCCAGTCCTTGTCCAGCGGATGGATCGGCATCGTGAAAAAGCCGAGCTTCATGAGGAGCCTCCTCCCGATCGTTCCGAATGGACGTCCGCCGGCACCGGATCTCCGGCGTTCAGCGCCGGACGCCCGCGTCGCGCTCGAAGACCTTGCAGACGGCGGCGGTATCGAGGTCGCCGAGGCCCATCTTCAGCGCCTCGTCGTAGACCGGCGCGCTGCGGTCGAACAGCGGCGTGGGACAGCCGAGATCGTTGGCGAACTCGGCGATGATCTGCATGTCCTTCTGCCATGTCGAGATGCGCATCGTCGGCGGCGCATAGTCGTTGGCCGCCATCAGCGGGCCGCGGACCTGGAAGATCCGCGAGCCCCCGGCGCCCGGCCCCACGAGGTCCAGCACCATCTGAAGGTCGAGCCCGGCCTTCTGTGCCAGCACCATCGCCTCCGCCGTCGCGACGTTGTTGATGGCGACGAGGTGGTTGGCGATGAACTTCAGCTTGCTGCCGTTGCCGTAGGCTCCGACGTCGGCATGCTGCCGGGAGATGTCCTTGAAGACCGGGCCGCAGCGCGCGATCGCGTCGCTCGGGCCGCTGGCGTAGACGATGAGATCGCGCACCGCGGCCTGCGAGCCCGTCCCGCTCAGCGGGCAGTCGAGCGCGACATGGCCGCCCGCTGTGAGGACGGCGCCGATGCGCTCCTTGTCGGCGAGCGAGAGCGTGCTGGTTTCGCAGACGATCCGGGAGGGCGCGCCGCTGCCGGCGATCTCCGCCGCGACCGCCGCCGCCGCCTTCGCGCTCGGAAGGCTGGTGATCAGGATCGGCGCGGCAGCGGCCACGCCGGCCGCATTCGCCGCGGCCGTGAAGCGCGGGCCTGCGAGGGCCCCGACCTTCTCCGCATCGGTGTCGAACCCGATGACGCTCCAGCCGCGCTCCATCAGGTTTCGCGCCATCGCGCCACCCATGATGCCGAGGCCGACGATGCCGACGGTCCTGTCCATTGCCGGTTCTCCTGCTGGCGTGAACGTCAGTCGAGGCCTTCGACCGCCACCATGTGGCGCACGGCGTTGCCGGTCGCGTATTGGCGCGCCTCGCCGTACTCCACCGAGTTGTAGCAGGCCACGGCGGCCTCCAGGCTCGGGAAGCGGGCGACGACGGTGCGCTCGAACTCGCCGCCCTCCAGGATCACCTGCTTGCCGCCGCGGGCGAGGAAAACGCCGCCGTGCTTCTCGATGGCGGGGCCGGCGAGGGCGGCATACTTGGCATAGACCTCGGGGTTGGTGACGTGGACGCGCGAGACCCAGTAGGCGGACATGGCAGGCTCCTCATGATCGTCGACCGCGCTCCGTGGCGCGGCCGGTTCAACGGCCAAGGTTCGGCAGCCACGTCGCCGTCTGCGGGAAGACCGCGATGACGACGATGGCGAACAGCAGGCAGATCCAGAAGGGGATCGCGGCGCGGAAGATCTCGCCCAGCTTGATGTTCTCCTCCGGCAGGGCCGCCTTCACCGTGAAGACGAGGATGCCGAAGGGCGGCGTGAGCAGGCCCGTCTCGATGGCGATGATGCCGATGATGGCAAAGGCGAGCGGGTCGAAACCCACCGCCGCCGCCACCGGTGCGAACACCGGCACCGTGAGCAGGATGATCGAGATCGAGTCGATGATGCAGCCCAGCACGAACCAGATCAGCACCATGATCGCGAGGATCTCGAACGGGCCGAGGCCCGAGCCGATGAACAGCTCCTTCGCCGCGCCGGTGATCCCGGTCATCGACAGCACGCGGGAGTAGAGTTGCGCCATCACGAGCAGCAGCAGCAACGGCGCTGCCGTGCGGCCGACGGAGAGAACCACGTCGAGGATCTCGCGCGGCTTCATGCCTTTCGCCAGCGCAAGGAGCAGCGCGGCGGCCGCGCCGACGCCGGCGCCCTCGGTCGGCGTGAACAGGCCGAACCAGATTCCTCCGAGCACGCCGACAATGAGGCCGGCGACCAGCATGGTCGAGCGGAAGACCTCCTTCATCTTGGCCTCGTCGTGGCCGAAGCTGATCGTCTTGGGGTCGTTGTAGTCGACGTCCTCGCCGACGAGGGCGGGGTTCCGCTTGGCGGCCCAGACGATGTAGAGCGCATACAGGCCCACGACGATGAAGCCGGGGATGATGCCCGCGACGAAAAGCGAGCCGATCGACTGCTCCGTGAGGACGCCCCATACGATCATCAGCACCGAGGGGGGGATCAGCATTCCCAGGCACGCTGACCCGGCGACCGTGGCAAGGGCGAAGGAGCGGTCGTAGCCGAACCGCTTCATCTCCGGCCATGCGATGCGCGAGAAGGCCGCCGCGGCGGCGATGCTGACGCCGGTGATGAAGCCGAAGATGGCGTTGGCGAAGACGGTGGCGACCGCGAGGCGACCGGGCAGCCATTTCGTCGCCCGGTTGACCAGCGCGAACAGGTCACGCGCCGCTCCGCATTTGGCCAGGAACTCGCCCATCAGCATGAAGAGCGGGATCACCGCGAAGATGTAGTCGCGGACGGCCTCGTACGCGGTGTTCGAGACGAAGCTCGTCACCACGTGCATGTCCGGCTGCATCATGTAGACGCCGAGCGCCGCGGTAATTCCGAGGGAAATCGCGATATGCACGCCCGACAGAACGAGGCCGAGCAGCACGACCACGACGACGATCATCTGGGTGGGTTCGAACATGGGGGGTCGTCCGTCTGGTCAGTGCGAGACGCCGGTGGAAATCACGGAGCCTTCGCGCAGGGCCCGCGCTTGCCGCATGATGAGGACGACGTAGCAGAGGAGGGCGAGCGTGCTGCCGGTGAGAACGGACAGCCGGACGGGCCACATCGGCACGCGCAGCGCCCCTTCTCCCTCGTACTCGCCGCTGTCCCAGGCGTGCCAGAAGCCCTCCCAGGTACCCACGATGATGATGGCGAAGAGGAGAATGCCGAGAACTGAACCGAAGATGTCGAGCAGTCCCCGTGCGAAGACGGGCAGCCGGTCCATGATGGCGTCGACCCTCAGCATGCCGCCGGTGAGGATCGCGTAGGACGCCATCAGGTAGCACACGATCACGATGGTGCTGGAGACCAGTTCCGGCGTGCCCTTGAGCGGGCTGTTGAATCCGACGCGGCCGATGACGTCGGCCACCACGATGAAGCTCAGCAGGAAGGCGAGAATGGATGCGATCACCAGCAGCACGCGCGCTGCCGTGTCGAGCGTTTTCTCGAACATGAACCCGACCCCTCGGAAAGCGGCGGAGCCGGGCTTTGGGGGCCCGGCTCCGATCGTGTCGGCTTACTTGATCTCGTAGCGCACGGGCCACTTGTGGCCGAGCTTCTCGGCCTCTTCGAGCGCCATCTTGAGAACCTGGGTGCCCGGCATGTTCGCCTTGTCGAGTTCCGTCGCCTTCTCCTGCGGCCAGGCCTTGAGCGAGGTCGCCCATTCCTGCGCCACCGACGGAGGCAACTGCTTGACGACCGCGCCGACCGACTTCAGCTGCTCGATCTGCTTCGGGTAGTTGGCGTCGTTCACCGTCCCCGTCATCGCCTCGTATTCCTTGGCGACCTCGACGATGATGTCCTGGACGTCCTTCGGCAGGCGCTGGAAGCGGGACTTGTTGATCGTCAGGCCATGCCAGGTGATCGCGCCGAAGCCGATCTCGGTGTAGTACTTGGCGACCTCGTGCAGCTTGAAGTTGACCACGCCCGACGGGAACATGATCCAGCCATTGTAGACGCCCGTCTGCATGGAGGTGTACGCCTCCGGCAGCGACGACTGGACCGGCACGACGCCGGCGTATTCAAGCCACTTCAGGTTGAGGCCGGCGCCCGCGATCTTGCGCCCCTTGAGGTCGGCGACCGTGTTCCAGTCGAACGTGGTGTTGAGGTTGTAGCCGTTGTCCGAGATCAGGGCGATGAGCACCTGGCCGTACTTGTCCTCGAACACCTTCGAGAGATACGGCACCTTGTCATAGACGGCGCGGGCCTGCTTGACGCTCGTCACCGAGCTCATCGATCCGAACGGCAGCATCACCTGGAAGGCGTGAAGCGGCAGGTTCGACGGTTCGAAGCAGAAGCAGTAGCCGCCGATGTCGATGATGCCGCTCTGCACGCCCTCGAGCGTGTCGGCGACCTTCACCATCGCGCCGCCATAGCCCTCGATGAACTCGACCTTGTGCTGGGTGCGCGCGGCGACGCGCTTTGTCACCTCGGGCACGAAGAACGTGTTCATGAGGTTGACGTAGGTGTTCACCACCGGATGCCCGGAGGCGATACGCAGCTTGATGTCCTCCGCCCGCGCCGCGGACGTCGAGGCCGCGGCGAGCGCGACGGCCGCCACGGCTGCTTTCAGCCAATGCTTCATGGAGCCCTCCTGATTTCCTCCCGAGAAATCGCCCGTATTCGGCAGATATCTCAGTTGCAAGTCAACTGGGCCACCGCAGAAATTTTTCCATCGCCTTACTGCTGATTTTTCACCCGATGGGTTGACGCTGGTCGGACGAGAGAAATATCAGTTGCGGAGGTCCGGATCTTTTCTGGGACGCCAACCCCGCCGCGTTGCTGGAACGCTGATGTCGATGTCCGTGCTGGAAGACAGCTCCGAACTCATGCGGACGACGGTCTATCACCGGCTTCGCTCCGACATCCTGTCTTGTGCCCTGCGTCCCGGCTCGCAGCTTCAGGAGAAGCAGCTCTGCGAGCGCTACGGCGTGTCCAAGTCGCCGATCCGCGACGCCATGCTGAAGCTCGAGGAACTGAGCCTCGTCGAGATCATGCCGCGCAAGGGCTATCGCGTCCGGCCGATCTCGCTGACCGACGCGCGCGAGCTCTACGATCTGCGCCTCATGCTGGAGCGCGAGTGCGTGACGAAGGCGGTGGACGTCGCCGCAGACGCCGTGCTCGCCGCGCTCGACCAGTTCCGCGACGTGGACGGCGACATGCCGCTGGCCGAGTGGATCGGCTACAACCGGGCCTTCCACGGGGCCATCGCGGATGCCTCCGGCAATGCCCGTCTGGCCCATCTGACGCGTCAGGTGCTCGACCAGTTCGACCGGTTGACCACCATGAGCGTCTCGCAGAGCGGGCCGGAGGGCCGGTCCCGGTTCGTGGCCGAACATGGCGGCCTGATCGACGCGCTGCAGAAGCGCGACAGGCGCCAGGCGCTCGCGCTCAGCCGCGATCACGCGGAAGGCTCCCGCAAGCGGGTCTTCGACGCTCTCGCAGATCTCTCCATCGTTCCCTGATGAGGACCGTACCGCAATGAAAACCCGCGCGATTCGCATGGCACAGCAGGGGGCGCCCGACGTCCTCGTCCTGCAGGACGTCGAACTGGCGGCCCCCGGGCCGGGCCAGGTTCTCGTCCGCCAGACTGCGATCGGCCTGAACTTCCTGGACGTCTACCACCGCTCCGGCGCCTATCCGCTTCCCCTGCCGAGCGGCGTCGGCAGCGAGGGGGCCGGCGTGGTCGAGGCGGTCGGGGAGGGCGTCACGACGCTCAAGGTCGGCGATCGGGTCGCCTACCAGGGCGGCGAGATCGGGTCCTATGCCGCCCATCGCGTGATGTCGGCCGCGCGGCTCGTGAAGCTGCCGGACGGCGTTGCGGAGGAGGTCGCGGCGGCCGTCATGCTCAAGGGCATGACCGTCGAGTACCTGCTCGACCGCTGCGTCCCGCTGAAGGCGGGCGACTTCGCGCTCACCTACGCGGCCGCGGGCGGCGTCGGCCTGCTCATGGGGCAGTGGGCGAAGGCGCGCGGCATCAAGCTGATCGGCGTGGCCGCAGGCGCCGAGAAGTGCGCTCTCGCCCGCGCCAGCGGCTACTTCGCCGTGCTCGACCGCAAGACGGACGACGTCGTCGCGCGGGTGAAGGAGCTCACCGGCGGAAAGGGTGTGCCGGCGGTGTTCGATTCCGTGGGCAAGGACACGTTCGAGACGACGCTCGACTGCCTCGCTCCGCGCGGCTTCTTCGTGTCGTTCGGCGCCACGACCGGCGTGCCCCCGGCGATCGAGGCGAGCACGCTCCAGAAGCGGGGGTCGCTCTATTTCACCCGCCCGACGCTCGTCACCTATTCGGGCGATCCCGCCGACTACGCCGCCTCGGCGAAGACCGTGCTCGACATGGTCGCGTCGGGCGCCCTCAAGCCCCATATCGGCCAGCGCTATCCGCTGGCGGACGCCGCCCGGGCGCATCGCGACCTCGAGGCCGGCAAGACGATCGGCTCGACCTTGCTCATCCCCTGACAGATCGAATCAAGAACCAGGAGGAACGCCATGTCTGCGCAGGAAAAGTGGCCCAAGCTGTCGCCCGAGATGCAGGAGGACGCCGCTGCCAACGAGTTCAGCGGGATCGTCGGGAGCGTGCTGGTGTCGGAGACCGACGAGGTCCGCGTGTGGCATCTGCATCTGAAGCCGGGCTACCGCTGCCCGTTCCACCGCCACGTCCTCAACTACTTCTGGACGTGCCACTCGCACGGTTCGGCGCGCAACTACTTCGAGGACGGCACGACCAAGGAGGTCCGCCACTTCCCCGGAGACACCCGGCACCTCTATTTCGGCAAGGGCGAGTCGATGCTCCATAGCGTGATGAACACGGGCGACACGGACCTGCTGTTCACCACCGTCGAGTTCAAGACGAGCCCCAACCCGCCGCTTCCGGTGCCGGATTCGGTGCGCCTGAAGATCCCGGCCTGAGCGCGAGGGACCGATCGATGTACTCCCACCCCGGCGTGAAGACCGATCCGGCCTTCCCTGTGCCCGACACCATGAAGGCCTGGGTGCTCGGCGATCCCGAGCAGCTCAGCCTCGTGCAGAAGGCCGTTCCCGTGCCGAAGAAGGCGGAGGTGCTGGTGCGCATCGATGCCATCGCGATCTGCGCGACCGACCTCGACGTCATCTCCAGCGGACCGCCGGCGATGATCCAGGGCGGTCTGCCGTTCAACAAGAACTTCACGCCGGGCCACGAGTACATGGGCACCGTCGCCGCGCTCGGCCCGGGCGTCGACGAATTCGCCATCGGCGACCGGGTGACGGTCGAGATCCATGCCGGCTGCGGCCAGTGCAAGCGTTGCCGCATGGGCATGTACACGAGCTGCCTCAACTACGGCCTGAACTACGGCGACGTCGACAAGGGCCACCGGGCGAACGGCTTCACCAGCGACGGCGGCTTCGCCGAGTACGCGATCAACAACATCAACACGTTGATCAAGATCTCCGATGCCATGTCGGACGAGGAGGCGACGCTCGTCGTCACCGCCGGCACCTCGATGTACGGGCTCACCGAGCTCGGCGGCCTGATCGCCGGCGAGAGCATCGTCGTCATGGGACCGGGGCCGATCGGCCTGCTCGGCGTCGCCGTGGCGAAGGCGCTGGGCGCGACGCCGGTCATTCTCACCGGCACGCGCGACAACCGCCTGCAGACCGGGCTCGAACTCGGCGCGGACCACGTGGTCAACGTCCGCAACGAGGACGGCGTGGAGGCGGTGCGGCGGATCACCGGCGGCAAGGGGGTCGACTACGTCCTCGAATGCTCGGGCGCCCCCGATGCCATCAACGAGGCGGGGCGCATGCTCAATCGCGGCGGCAAGCTCTGCCTCGCCGCGTTCCCGCACGATCCGGCCGTCGTCGACGTCGCCCACCTCGTGCGCAACAACATGTATGTCTACGGCATCCGCGGCGAGGGGCGCAGCGCCACCCACCGGGCCCACGCCTTCATGGCCGAGAAGCGCTTCGACGCCACCAGGATCCACACGCACACCTTCATGATGGAGGAGTTGCCGAAGGCCCTGCACTACGCGCGCAACCGCATCGACGACGCCATCAAGATCGTCGTGAAGATGCCGCAGCGTCAGGCCGAGTTGGCCAGCCGGCGCAAGGCCGGCTGACCATGGCCGATCTGGTCGCGCGCGTCGGCTGGATCGCCGCCTGCATCGTGCTCGGCCTGCTTCTGACGTGGCAGGCCCCCGTGAACGCCGAGGCGGCGCGCCGCCTGGGATCGCCGGCGTTCGCCGCGATGATGTCGATCGGGCTGAGCTTCCTGCTGATCACGGTCTTCGTCCTCGTGACCGCCGGCATCCGCCCCGACTTCGCGGCGTTGCGGGCAGGACCGTGGTGGGCCTGGCTCGGCGGCATCACCGGCGCGGTGTTCGTGATGGGGGCGCTCGTCATCGTCCCGCACACGGGCACCTTCGTCTATGTGATGTCGGTGATCGCCGGCCAGATGATCGGCGCCGTCTCCGCCGACCGCTTCGGCCTGTTCGGCCTTCCCGTCGTCGAACTCGACGCGGCGAAGATCGTCGGCATCGTTCTTGTCCTGTCGGGCGTTCTCACCTTCCACTTGTCGAAGTGATCTGGGATAACGCCCCTGCGCGTTCGTGCGCGTCCCGCCACCATCGCCGTCAATCCGGAGACTGAAGTGTCCGCACCGCTCAAGGGCGTCATCGCCGCCATCGCCACCCCCGTCGACGCTGCCGGCGAACCTGACCTGCCCCGCTACCTCAAGCTCGCCCGCCATCTGCTCGACACGGGGTGCGACGCGCTGAACATCCTCGGCACCACCGGCGAGGCGACGTCGTTCAGCCTGGCCCAGCGCAAGCGGGTGATGAGCGCGCTGAAGGACGCCGGCCTGCCCATGGGCCGGATGATGGTGGGCACCGGTGCGGCGTCCATTGCCGACGCGGAGGAGTTGACGAAGCACGCCGCGTCTCTCGGCTTCGCCGGGGCGCTGATCATTCCGCCCTTCTACTACAAGGGCATCTCAAACGCCGGCATGCTCCGCTTCTTCGAGCGCCTGGTCGCCGCCACGAAGGACAGCGCGATCCCGCTGTACCTCTATCATTTCCCGGCCCTGTCGGGCGTTCCCTACACCCCCTCGCTGGTCGCCGACCTCATCGGCGCGTTCGGCGGGCGCATCGCGGGACTGAAGGATTCGTCCGGCGACATGGAGTACGCCCGCGGCATTGCCCGTGCGCATCCCGGCTTCGACGTGTTCCCCTCGAACGAGGCGACGCTGATCGAGGCGCGGACGGGCATCTTCGCGGGCTGCATCTCGGCCACGGCGAACCTCAATTCCGCGTGGTGCGGCAAGGCTTTCCACCAGGGCGACGAGGCCGCGCTCGCCACCGCCGTCTCCATCCGCAAGATGTTCGACGGCAAGGTGCTGATCTCCGGCGTGAAGGCGACGCTCGCCCACATCCACAAGGATCCGGCCTATGCCGCGCCGCTTCCGCCCATGGTGACCTGCGATGCGGCCGAACAGGCGAACTACGCGGCGCAGTACGATCGCTTCGCGGCGGGCTGACGCCGGGGGCCGGACGGCGGCGTCGCGCGTCCGGCCTTGATCTTCCCCATGGCCGTGGCCCCGCAGGGCGACTAATGCTTCCTTTTGACGGGAGCATCCATGTCGTCCCTGCTGAGCTACAAGACCCTCCTTGGCCTGACCCTGGCCGCACTGGGCGGCGGTGCGGGCCTGTGGCTCTACGGCGATGCCGCGGGTGCCCATCTGGCATGGTCCGCCGGCACGGCACTCGTGCTCGCCGTCCTGCTGCTGGTGATCGTCCGCTCGCTGGCCCGCGGCGAATTCGGCCTCGACATCGTCGCCGCGCTCTCCATGTCGGGCTCCCTGCTCATCGGGGAATCCCTGGCGGGTAATGTCATCGCGCTGATGTTCGCGGGTGGGCAGGTCCTGGAGGACCACGCCCAGCAGCGCGCGAAGCGCGACATGACGGCGCTTCTGGCGCGAGTTCCGCGCACGGCGTCACGCTACGACGACGGCCACCTGTCGCAGGTGCCCCTGGAGGACCTGGCGCCCGGCGACCGGATCCTCGTCCGGCCGGGCGAGGTGGTGCCGGTCGACGGGGCCGTGTCCGGCCATCCCGCCTTGCTCGACGAATCGGCCATGACCGGCGAGCCGATGCCGGTTCGACGCGCTGTCGGCCAGCCCGCGATGAGCGGCGCGACCAATGTCGGGCCGGCCTTCGACCTCGTGGCGGAGCGAACCGCCGCGCAGAGCACCTATGCCGGCATTGTCCGCCTGGTCCACGAGGCGCAGAACTCCAAGGCGCCGCTGTCGCGCCTCGCCGATCGCTGGGGCCTCGCCTTCCTGGTGGTGACGATCCTGCTTGCCGGGGCGACGTGGTTTCTCACCCGCGATCCTCGCCGGACGCTGGCGGTGCTCGTGGTGGCGACGCCGTGCCCTCTGATCCTCGCGGTTCCCGTGGCGATCGTCGCCGGCCTGTCGCGGGCCGCCAGGCATGGCGTGCTGGTCAAGAGCGCCGGCGCGCTCGAGGCGATGGCTCGCGCCACGACGCTGCTGTTCGACAAGACGGGCACTCTCACCGGCGGCGTGCCGAGGATCGTCTCGGTCATGCCCGCTCCGGGTTTCGAAATTGAGGAGATCCTGATGCTGGCCGGTGCCCTGGCGCAGGGCTCCCAGCATGTGGTGTCGGCAGCACTCGTCGCCGAGGCGCGAGACCGGGGCCTTGTCCTGCCGCCGCCGGCGACCGTGCGCGAGGAGCACGGCGCGGGGCTCGCGGGGGTGGTCTCGGCGCGCCCCGTGGCGCTCGGCTCCCTGGCCTTCGTCGCGTCGCATCTTCCCGCCGGTTCCCGCGGCGCCGTTCCGTCGGCTGGCGAGTCGCCGGAAACGATGGTCACGGCCGTCGGGGTGGACGGACGCTTCGCCGGTCTCATCGTGCTGGCCGACGAGGTGCGCGAGGAGGCGCGCGAGGCGCTGGCCGACCTTCGGGCCGGAGGCTTCAATCGCATCGTGCTCGTCACCGGTGACCGGGCCGACGTGGCGGCCGCCGTCGCGGCCGCATTGCCGATCGACGAGATCGTCGCCGACGCGACGCCGGCCGGGAAGGTCGAGGTCGTGCGCCGCGAATCGGCCCAGGCGACGAGCGTCATGGTCGGCGACGGCGTCAATGACGCGCCGGCCCTCGCCAGCGCCGACGTCGGCATCGCCATGGGCGCGCGCGGCGCGGCGGCGTCGTCCGAAGCCGCGGACGCGGTGATTCTGGTGGACAGTCTCGACCGTCTGCCGCGCGCCTTCGCGGCCGCGCGGCGGGCCCGCGCCATTGCCCTGCAAAGCATCGGCGTCGGCATGGCTCTGTCGACGGCGGGCATGATCGCGGCCGGGTTCGGCTACCTCACGCCGCTTCAGGGCGCGCTGCTGCAGGAAGCCATCGACGTTGCCGTCGTCCTCAACGCTTTGCGCGTCCTCGTGCCCGGCGGGACCGAGCGGCGGCTGGCGAGACGGGACGTTCACCGTGCCGTCGGCGGCGAGCCTCAGCCCGCTTGACAGGGCA
>CAZJCW010000011.1:22706-35924 GCA_964544365.1 uncultured Alsobacter sp. | reverse complement strand
GCCTCCTCGAAGGCCGCGGGCGTCGTGAGCACGGCCTCCACCGGTCGGCCGAGCGCATAGCGCAGGGCCTGCAGCGGCAGCGGGTCGAGCGGGTCGACGATGGCGACGCGAAGCCCGTCCGCGCCGCCGCTCAGCGGCAGGATCCGGTTTCGCAGCAGGAAGTCGCGGTCGACGCCCTCGGGCTGGTCGAAGCTGTCGAGATGCGCGGCGCTGCGCAGGAAATCGAGCCCGGTCAGGCGCGCCAGCACGGCTCCCAGCTCGACCTCGGGCACCAGGCCCAGGCGCATCAGCACGAGGTCGAAGCGCTCCCCGGTCTGGCGGGCGGCCAGACGCGCCCTGTCCGCGCCGGCCGGGTCGAGTGCCCCGGCCTGGATCAGTTCGCTGGCGAGCCGGTCGGCGAAGCCGGGCGACTGCGGATCGGGGAGGGGCGCGGCGTCCGTCACCCGCGTGCTCACTGCAGGATGCGGTTGATGGTCTTCGGCAGGTTCTTCTTGGGCCGCACGCCGAAATTGGACAGGCGCTGCCGGTACTCCTCGGTCACCGCCTGGGCCTCGTTGAGGTCGCGCACCACACGCGGCGTGATGAAGATCACGAGCTCCGTCTTGTTGATGCTGTCGTCGCGGCTGCGGAAGGCGCCGCCGATCAGCGGCAGGTCGCCGAGCACCGGCACCTGCTTGTTGGACTGGGTCTTGGCGTCCTGGATCAGTCCGCCGAGCGCGATGCTCTCGCCGTCGTTGACGACGACCGTCGTCTTCACGCGCCGCTGCTGGATGGTCGGCGAATCGAGATTGGATGAGGTCGTGCGCTGGACGCTGGACACCTCCTGCTCGATCTCGAGGAGCACGCGACCGCTTTCGTTGATCTTCGGGCGGATCTGGAGGATCACGCCGGTATCGCGATACTGGATCGAGTTGACCACCGGGGCGCCGGGCGAGAGCACGCTCTGGGCCGATTGCGTCGTGATCGGGACCTGGTCGCCGATCTGCAGCGTCGCGACCCGGTTGTCGACGACCATCAGCGAGGGCGACGAGACGACGTTGACCTTCGTGATGTCGTTCAGGGCGTTCAGCGTCACCTGCACGTTGGTTGCCCGGAGCGCGTAGGAGAAGCCCGGGAACACCGCGCCGAGCGCGCCGGAGATGGCGTCGGTGAACTGCGCCGAGTTGCGCTGGTTCTGGAAGTACCAGCGCAGGCCGAACTGCAGGTCGTCCTTGAGCGCCACCTCGGCGATGGTCGCCTCGATCAGCACCTGGTTCGCCATGATGTCGAGGTTTTCGAGGACCCGCAGCACGCGCTGGTACTCGCTCGCGGTCGCCAGGATGAGGATCGCGTTGTTCGGCTCGTCGGCGACGATCCGCATCGGCGCCTCGTCGTCCGGGTTCTGGCCGAGCCGCCCGCCGCCGTTGCCGCCCTGCTCGTCCTGCGGCACCGTCGACTCGGGATCGCGGCCGCCGAAGCTCCCGCCGAAGCCGGAGGCGCGGCCCCCGGCGCTGCTGGATGCGATTGCCGGCCCCGCGAAGGCCGGTTCGCCGCCGTTGCGTCCCGGCGAGTCCACCGGGGTCGGCTGGAAGCGTGGGCCGACGGGTTGCTCGCCCTGCCGCGGCTGTTGCGACGTCGATCCGAACATCGTCTGCAGGATCGTCGTGAGTTCCTTCGCGGGCCGGTTGCGCGCCGTGTAGGTGTAGAACTGCCGCTCGGAGCCGCGCGCCTGCGCATCCATGCGCCGCACCCAGCGCTCGGCCCGCGTCAGGTAGGTGCGGTTCGGCGAGATGATCAGCACCGACTTGAGCTTCTTGTTCGGGATGATCTGCACCATCCCGTTCATCGGCCCTTCGCGGTCGCTGCCGAAGGCGCGCTTCAGGTCGTCCGCGATCACGTCGGGAGAAACCGACTTCACGGGCACCAGCGCGAAGGACATTCCGCGCATCGTGTCGACGTCGAAGACCGAGGCCGTGTCGCGCAGCGCCGCGATGTCGGCCGGCGATCCCGACACCGTCAGCGTGCCGCGCGCGTCGTCGGCACGCAGGATCGAGCCGGCGGCGGCCATCGGCTCGAGAATGCGTCGCATTTCGGACGCCGCGACATGGCGCAGGCTGATGATCTGCACGCTGGCGCCGAGATCCCCGCCACTCTCGCCGCGAAAGGCGGGCCCGGCCGCCGCGGCCGCATCGGCCGGGACGATCCGGTAGGTCTGGCCGGCATCGACGAGGGCGAGGCCGGCGCTCTTCAGGGAGGCCTCGAACAGCGCGGCGAGGCCGGCCCTGTCCACCGGACGCGGCGTCTGGATCGTCACGATCCCCTCGGCCCGCGGGTCGATGCTGTAGCTGACGCCGAAGACGTCTCCGAGCACGGATTTCGCCGCCTGGTCCACCGGCACCCGCACGAGGTTCAGCGTGATGTTTCCGCCGTTGCCGTTTCCGCCGCGGGTCGCGGCGGACGCGGCGCCTTCGCCCGGCTGTGCGGTGAAACTGCCCGTCCCGAACTCGAACGAAGAGGGCTCTGCGCCCCCTGCCGCGAGAGGACTGGCCAGCGGTCGGCCAGGGTAGTCCCGGCGCTCCTTGCCCGTCTCGTGGCGCGGCGATCCATAGACGACCGGTTCGCTACCGATCTGGGCTTCCGGAATTGTGGTGCAGGACGCAACTAATGCGGGAAAAGCGAGCGCCGCCAAGACAGGGACAAGTTTACGGATGCGAGAAAGCAGCCCTCGCTTGAATTCGTCTGCGCCTCTTCCGAAAGGACGCGACACTGGGGCGCACATAACTTGCTGTCCGGCTGCTGGCTGGCAGCCGTCTGCCAAGCTACGCATGATAACAACACTCACAAGCTACTTGTCCCACGGTGTTAATAGATGGTAAATTGGACCTTGGTCCGTTTACGCGCCGGTAATGAACAGATAACGGAATCTAACCCTCAGGCCAAGCCGGCCTCCGGGTTTGTGAACCGGTAGTTGCGTGTCATGGCCGATCTGAACGACATCATTCGCCGTCGGCGGCGCGAGGCGGGCTTCACGCTCGTCGAAGCGCTGATCGTGCTCGCGATCATCGGGCTGATCATGCAGCTCGTCGGACCGCGCGTAATGACCTATTGGGCGGAAGCCAAGGTCAAGTCGGCCGGCGTTCAGGCCGAGCGGCTCGCCAGTGCCCTCGAGCTCTTCTATCTCGATGCCGGACGGTATCCGTCCGCCGCCGAGGGCTTGCGCGCCCTCGTCGAGCCGCCCTCACGCGTCGAGCGCTGGAACGGCCCCTACATCAAGGGCAATTCGATCCCCCTCGATCCCTGGGGACAGCCCTACATCTACCGCGTGTCGGGACCCAATGGTCCTTTCGAGGTCAGCTTCCGGCAGCCGGACGGCAAGGACTCCGGCGAGCGCAGACGGCAGGCGAGCAGTCCGACGCAGTGAGGCCGCGTCTTCCGGCGCCGAATCTGTCAGGATCAGGCCATGTCTGCCATCGTGGCATCTCCCCCTCCGGCGTCTTCGTCCCGGTCTGCCTGGGCCAGGATGCGTGGCTGGTGGCTTTCCGAAGCCCGTGAGACGGGTCGGCGCTGGAGCCGGAATCCCCTGACGTCCACCGGTGCGACGCTGCTGGTTCTTCGCCCCCGCGAGACCGACGTCGAAGTCGAAGTCCGGTCGGGTGGCCGCGCCGTTCTCCTGGACGCGATCCCGATCGAGAAGGTCTCGCCCCGCACCCTTCGTGCAACCCTCCGCCGCGCGAAGGCCCCGCGGCGATCGCCCGTGGTCCTCGAACCGCCGGCCGGCGTGGTGCTGGCCCATGGCATCACGCTTCCCGCGGCCGCCGCCGAAGCGGCCCCGTCGCTCGTCGAGGATGTCGTGCGCCGCAAGACGCCGCTGTCCCCGGAACGGTTCCATGTCGCCCATGCGCTGGACCCTTCGGGCGGCACGGACAAGGCCACGCTTCGAATCGCGATGGTCCCGCGCGAGTGGGCATCCGGGCAACTCGCGCGCATCGGCCTCGGCGTCGACTCCGTGGCGGCCGTCATGGTCGCCACACCGGGCCAGACACCGCTTTTCGCGCCTCTTGCGCCTCCCGCGCCCAGGCGGGGCACCGCCTTCTTGCGCGGGCTGCTCACGGTGGCACTGGCTGCGGGAGCGGCCTGGCTGGCATGGACGGCGTGGGAGACACGCAACGCCCTTGCCGAACTCGACGGTCGCCTGGCCGCCGTCGCGCCGCAGGCGCGGGAGGCGATGGCGCGCAGCCGCGCCTCGGGCGACGCGCGGGCTCTCGTCGAGGCGCTGGCCGAGCGACGCGACAAGGCGGGTCCGCTCGTGCTCTGGCGCGAACTGACCGCACTTGTGCCGGCCGACACCTTCATTGTCGAACTGCAGATCGGCGAGCGCGACGTGACCCTCTCCGGCTATTCGTCCGCGCCGACCGCACTCATCCAATTGCTCGAGGCAAGCCCGCTTCTGAAGGAGGCCGCCTTCACAGGGGCAATCGTGTTCGACCAGCAGGAGCGCCGCGAGCGTTTCACCATCCGCGCCGCCCTGCGCCATCCGCAGCCGGCCCCGGAGACGTTGCGATGACGTCTTCGCTCAGCCGTCTTGCAAGCCGTGCCGCGTTCTGGTCGGTGAATGTCGCGGTCGTCGCCGTCGTCTATATCGGTCTTGTCGAGCCGGTCGCCGGCTGGTTCGCCGCGCAGGCCGAGGAAATCGAGCAGCGCTCGGATCTCCTCGCCCGCTACGAACAGGCGCTCGCCGGCCCCCGGCCCGGTGCGGACCGGTCCGTTCCCGCCGGTGTATTCGTCGCCGGCGCCACCGACGCGGTGCGCTCTGCCGCCATGCAGGAGGCCGTCAAGCGCGTTGCTGCCGCGACGGGCGTGCGAATTCTATCGGTCTCGGCCCTGCCGATGGCGCGCGAGCGGAGCGGCGTCGTCGCGCTTCGCGTCGACATGGCGGGACCGCTCAAGGGGGTCAGCCAGGCCATCGCCCGCCTCGAGAACGGCACGCCCATGCTTGCCATCGCCCGCACAGCCATCCGCGCGTCCGCGACACGCGAGGAGACGGCCGGCGAACTGACGCCGCTCGACGTCCAGATCGACATCGTGGGCTTCGGCGCCCTATGACGATCCGCGCACCGCATCTCCAGGTCGCTTTTGTCGCAGCTCTGCTGGCGGTCATTCCCGCGCATGCGGCCGAGCGCACGATCCCCGTTGAAACGCAACTCCGCCAGATCGTGGAGCGACCGCTCTTTGCCAGATCCCGCCAGCCGGGAGGCGGAGCCGTCGAAGCACCGCCCGCCCCGAAGGTCGAGGCCCCTGTGGCTCCGGAGCCGCCGCCGGCGGCGGTTGCCGACGTGGCTGCCCAGGTGATGGGGGTGCTCATTGCGCCTCCGGTGCGCAAGGCCTTGCTGCGCTTCGGCGACGGCCAGCCCGAATGGTTGTCCGAGGGCGCCACCGCGGAGGGCTGGCGCGTCAGCCGCATCGAGGACGCCGGCGTTGTCCTGTCCGGGGCGGGGGGAGACATCCGCCTCGACCTGCACGAGCCGGCGCAGTGACGTCCAGGACGGCGGGCGGCGAAGCCGGTTTTGCCATCATCCTCGCCTTGTGGGCGGTCGGCGTGGTGGGACTCGTCGGCATGGGGTATGTCGCCGCGTCGCGCGCGAGGGTGGCGGCCGCGTCGGCGACGTCCGAGCATGCGCGCCTGATGCTGCTGGCGGAAGGCGCGGCGATGAGCGCTGCCGTCGGCCTTGTGGCCGATCTTGCTTCGGGTCGCTTCGGGACGTCCCGGCGCGCGTTGGACGGCACCCCTGCGGCCTGTTCGCCGGGCCCCGGCGTCGTCGCGATGGTCGGCGTCGAGGACGAGGCCGGGAAGGTCAACCTGAACCTCGCCCCGCCCGCCATGGTCGCCGCCGCGCTCGCTCTCGCCGGGGCGGGGGAAGATACCGCCGGCGCTATCCTGTCCGGCGTCCTGTCCGCGCGCGAACGCGCCGCCGCGACGCGGCTCCCGGCCGAAGCGCCCGCGCAGGCGGACGGCCGCCGGCGCGAGGAGCGACGGTCCGTCGCGAATCTGCGGGCCTTCGCATCGGTCTACGACGTCGGCGCCTTCGCACCGGGCGACGAGCGCCTGGCGAACGCCCTCTTGCCGCTCGTCACCGCCCATTCGAACCGCCCGGGCCTGGACCCTTCGGTCGCCACGCCTGCGCTTGTCGCCGGCCTCGGCGGGGCTGACGGGCTTCCGCCCGCCTGGCTGTCGCCGTCCGAGCGCCAGAGCTTCACAATCCGTGCCGCAGTCGCTTCGTCCCGCGCCGTCGCCCGCGTCGACATGGTCGCCACCGTGGCGCCGCCGCCCGGCCCGGTCCTCAGGATCGTCGAGTGGCGGCGAGATCCGGTGCCGCCCCCGGCCTCCTCCTGGCCGTCGCCTGCCGGACTGCCGCCATGCTGAGCGGCGACATGCCAGCGCTGCTCGCCGGTTCCGTCTTCGTGCTGCTGCTGGCCGCCGTCATCTGGATCGACGCGCGCCGCCTCGTCATCCCCGACCCGCTGAATGCCGCGATCTTCACGACGGGCGTGGGCGCGGCGCTCTGGACGGGACAGCCGTCGCCGCTCTCTGCCGCCGCCGCGTCGGTCGGCGGTGCCGCCGCGCTCTGGCTGGTGCGGGAGGGCGTATCCCGCCGGGTCGGCCGGGAGGCGATGGGTCTCGGCGACGTCAAGTTCGTCGCCGCGGCCGGCGTCTGGATCGGCTTGGCCGCGCTGCCGGCCATGCTCTTCATCGCGTCCGCCGCGGGCCTCGCCTACGCGCTGGTCCGCAAGGGGGCGGATGACGCCCGCATCCCTTTCGGGCCCTTCCTGGCGATCGGTGCCGGCGCGGCGCGCTGGCTGGAGTCGGCCGGCTGGCTGGGATAGGCGGCGGCTGGAGGCCGTTACTGCGCCAGCAGGCGCTTCGACACGTCCGCGAGCCGTTGCGCCGGCTCGGTGTAGCCGACCGCGCGGGCGAGCAGGCCGTAGCGGTCCATCATGAACAGCATGTAGGAGTGATCCATGCTGTAGCTCGTCGACGAGACGACGCTGCCGCGGCGGAACGGCGCGCCGAACGCGTCCGCGACCGCCTGCACCTGCTCGACCGTCCCGGTCAGGCCCAGGATCCGGCTGTCGAACGCCTGCAGATACGTGCGCAGGTGCTCCGGTGTGTCGCGCTCGGGGTCGACCGTGACGAACAGGACCGGAATCCGGTCCGCCTCGTCGCCGAGGGAGGCGAGGTGGAGCGACAGGTCGTTGAGCGCTGTCGGGCAGACCTCGGGGCAATTCGTGTAGCCGAACAGCACGACGAAGGGCCGCCCGCGGACGAAGGACCGCGTCAGTCTCTCGCCGCGATGGGTCGACAGCTGGAACAGCGGCGCGAGATCCACGCCGGTCGGCCGCGCGCCGTGAAGCGACGAGGCGCGCGCCTCGGCAATCAGTCCTGCGGTGCCTGCGGCAAGTCCGGCAAGGAGGGCGCGACGCGACAGCAGGGCCATGTCAGCCTCCCTGCGCGATGGTCTTGCGGATCTGCTCGACCATCTTCTCCGCCGGAAGGTCGTGATAGAAATACGACCGTGTCCGGCGCTGCGGATCGATCATGAACACGTAGGTCGAGTGATCGATGCGCGGTCCCGTCTCGCGGTCGCTGACCATGACGTGGCCGTACTCGCGCCGAACCTTGTAGTTGCGCACCATCGTGAAGACCTGCGCCCGCGTTCCGCCGAGGCCGAGGATCGACTCGTGGAAGTTGCTGACGAACTGCGCCATCGCCTTGTGGTCCGGCTTGCGGTCCATCGAGATGTCGACGAACAGCGTCTGCAGCTGGTCGGCCTCCGGTCCCATGAGTTCCAGCGCCCGCGACAGGCTGTCGAGGGCGATGGGGCAGGATTCCCGGCATCCTGGGAAGCCGAAGGTCAGGACGATCCACTTGCCCGGAAAGCTGTCCTGCGTGATCGTCTGGCCGTTGTGGGCCGTCATCGAGAAGGGCCCGCCCAGCTGCGTGACGTCGGGCGGACGGTACCCCTTGGGCTCCGTCTTCTCGATCAGCACGTCTCTCTCGCCCACGGGCGCGCCGAACACCTTGCTGGTCGCCGCGGCGGGGGCTGCCCACGCGCCAAGCAGCATGGCGCCGAGAGCGCAGGCCGTGATCATCCGGTGGCTGGACATGGGTCCGTCCTCACACCACGTCGATCGACGAGAAGGCGAGGCCCTCGTAGACCGGGTCGCCCATGTTCTGGCGCTTCCAGCTGATCCAGTCGACGAACTCGAACTCCGTCCGGAACGTCTTCTTCTTCAGGATCGCCGCCTTGTTCACGGGCGAGGCGAGGTCGATGATGATGTCGTAGCGGTTGGCGGTGGCAAGAACGAGTTCTTCGCCGGGCGCCACCTTCTGGAAGCGGTTCCAGGGGTTCTTGCCGAGCGGATGACCGTCCACCGAGACGACGTCGTACTCGAGCCCCTCGATCCGCACGCGGACCTGGGAATAGGCGGCGTTGATCATCCGCACCAGGATCTTCTGGTTCTGGCGACCGACGATCCGCGCCTTGGCCACCGACGTGCCACGCTTGGAGACACCACCCGTGACCATGAAGTACTGCGGCTCGAAGACGTTGAGGCCGACGTCCTCGCCGCACAGGCCGGCGCCGTGCTCCAGCAGGTGCCAGCGCGGATCGATGTCGTCGAACACCCAGAACTGCTCGACGTCATAGAACGGTCCGCCCTCGAAGGCAGCGATCTTCTTGGTGATCGGGTCGGGCCTCGGATCGACGACGACGGCGCCGTAGAGCCCCATCTCGAAGTGGAGCGGCGTGTTGACGTGGCAGTGGTAGATCCACGTTCCCGGCGTGTTGGCTTCCCACTGGTAGATGTACTGGGTGCCAACCTCCATCGACACGTGCCCCACGCCGTCATTGAACGTGGTCGGCTCGATGCCGTGGTGGTGAATCGTGTGCGGCCCCTTGGCCGAGTTCAGGCGAACGTGAACGAGGTCGCCCTGCTGCACCCGGATCAGCGGCGAGGGAACGTTGCGCGACTTGGAGCCGACGAGTTCGTCCTCGAACACCCAGAAGTCGAGCAGCTTGCCGTCCGGCATCCTGATTTCGTGGGACGCGATCTTTCGGTCGAACCAGACGCTCGCCCGCGCCCAGTCGGGCGTGGGCGGGCTGCCCTTGTAGACCTTGCAGCCGAAGGTCTCGTAGTTCTCGATCCCGTTCGTGGACAGGTTCTTGAAATCCGGCATGCCGCCCGCGAACGGGCCCGGCCCGGGAGCTCCCGTCGACTTCGGCCCGAGCGTGGATGCGGTCTGCGCCCATGCGGGAAGCGCGAAGGTCGTCGCTCCGACGGTGGCGCCTGCCACGGCGGCAGAGGTCGTCGCGGTGCTGGTGGCGGTCGCGGTGGTGTTCATCGTGTCGATGTCGGACATGGTTTCCTCCCGCCTCACAGCGACGCGACCTTGCGGCCGTTGACGCCGCCCATCAGATCCCAGTGCGTGACCATGCCCTGCGGATAGTTGCCGCCGCCGGCGGTGTTCGACATTTCGCAGTGGCAGTGCATCACGTAGCGCAACGGCAGTTTCTCCTGTCCGGTGCCGGACAGCAGGGCAGCGCGCTGGGCTTCGGGAATGTCCGGCGGCATCTCGACGGGAAGCAGCATGTCCTTGCGCTGGCCGGGCTGCATCGACCAGACGTCGCGCTCGAAGATATTGGCCCGCACCATGGGCTTGCCGTAGCCCGCGCCAGGGCGCAGCGACACCTCGGCAAGCTCCATCAGGTGGTTCCCGTGGATGTGGTTGGAATGGTAGGCGAGGCCGGCGTTGATCACGCGGATCAGCGTCGGCTCGCCGATGTAGTTCTTGATGATGACGTCCTCGCCCTCGGCGAGGTCGTAGCCGCTGCGGTTGTTGATGGTGAAGTACCGCGGCGTGAAGGTCGCCGAGCAGTCACTCGTCAGCGCCACGTCCTGCCGCATCGGCTGTCCCGGCACGATGAGCGCGTTGAAGCGCGGATCGATCTGGTTGAGCACCCAGATGCGTTCCTGGATCGAGAAGGGCTCGCTCGAGGGGCATGGCTGCCACTTGCTGCCCGGGAAGCGCGGCGTCGTGCCCATCGCATCGAAAACGGCGCTGACGGACTGGACGGCCTGCGGATTGGCGATCTTGTCGAGGCTGAACGGGGTCTGCGAGTTGTTCGCCGTGCGGCCGTTGAGCGGCTCGACGACGAGCACGCCATGCAGGCCGAGCACCCGGTACAGCGGGCCCATCAACCCGTCCTCATACATGTAGGTTCCGGCCACCGGCGCGGTGAAACTGACCGTCCTCGATCCGCCCGGCGGGATCGCGCCACTCGTGGCGCCGTCGATCCCCGGAATGTCGAAACGGTGGTCTTCGAGGCGGGTGTTGCGGATGGTGATGGTGACGGTGTCGCCTTCCTTCACGCGGAACACAGGACCGGGAATGCTCGGCTTGCCGATCTGGGACCGGGTGAACGCCAGCATGTTGACCAGCGTGCCGTCGATCAGCTCGACCTGCGTGTCGACGATGCCGAGTTCGAACGCATGCGTGGCGGCGGCGGCAGGGGAGACAGGCAACCCCACCCCGGCGACAGCGACGCCAGCGGCTCCAAGCTTCAGAAAATCGCGCCGTTCCATGTCTGCGGCCCTTCCAGTGTCGACCGGGGCCCGAGCCCCGCCTTCGCATGGTCCCGCGGGATAGCGGCACCACCCCCCGGCAGGCCGTCCCAGGAGACGGCTCACCGGCTGCGATGGGCCCGATGCCACAACTGGAAGTCGTGACCTCAATAAAAACTTATCCATCGCAATTGTCGGTCTAACGTTCACTGCGTGTTTACGGAACGGACCAACGCATCAACTAGGGGTTGCACAATGGTCCCAGTAGGGTGGACCATTGTCCCCACGGGTATCCCGGCGGATGGACGTCTGGCCCGGGAAAACACCCGAAGAGCTCAGACCTTTCAAGGGAGGGATCTGGGCTGGTTCACACGACGTTATACAAAAAAATCTCTTTGTTTTCAGTGCTGTTGCAGGCCGATTGAGTGCCTGAAATAGTGCAGTTGCACATGTTTTGCGCATCGTGGCAGGCCGGCCAGACCAAAGGCGGCATTAGGACCAAAGATCGGCCGAAATGCGGCGCGGAAGTTTAGGTGGCCCGTCCGGCGACAGCACAATTCACGTCAGGTAAGATTAATGTGATCCGTTGATGCAGGCTCGGACGCTCATCGGGTCGCCCGACCGGCCGCGGATGCGACCAGGACGAGCAAAGCCGCCACCGCCATGAAAGAAACGGAGAGGGAGGTCGAGTCGGCGATGAGCCCGATCGCAGCCGGTCCGACGAGAAGTCCGAGATAGCCCAGCGTCGCGACGCCCGGGACGGCGGCTTCCGGCGGGATTCCGGGTTGACGGCCCGCCGTCGTGAACAGCACCGGAACGATATTGGCAGCGCCCGCGCCGACGAGCGCAAAGCCGGCGAGGCTCACCACCGTCCACGGCGAGAGCACCACCAGTCCGAACCCGGCGGCGGCGAGCAGGCCGCCTGCCGCAATGACGGTCCGGCCGCCGAAACGCGCGACGATTCTGTCGCCGGTCAGCCGGCCGATCGTCATCGTGGTCGAGAACGCCGCATAGGCGAGGCCGCCCCAGGCGCGGTCAAGGCCATGCTCCTGCGTGATGAACAAGGCACTCCAGTCGAGCACCGAGCCTTCCGCCAGGAAGGTCACGAAACACATGAGGCCGAGCAGGACGACGGGCCCGCGCGGCAAGGCCAATCCGTGCGCCGGCTCGCCTTCGGGTCTCCCGAGCAGGCCCTTGGCGGTGGCCAGCATGGCGATCGCCGATGCGAGCCCGAGCAATGCAAGCGCCGAGGCGGGGCTGATGGAAAGCGCCAGAAGACCGGTCGCACCGGCCGCTCCGACGATGCCTCCGAGGCTGAATTGGGCATGGAACCCCGACATCAGGGGGCGGCGTTCGGCCTTCTCCACGGCCACCGCCTGGATGTTGATGCCGATGTCGATGGCACCTGCGGCTGCGCCGAAAAGCGCCAGCGCCGCGCCGAGTTCGATCGGCGTCCTTGCCAGCGCCAGCAAGGGCAGCACCGCGCACATCGCCAGGGCCGCCAAGGGAACGACGAGCCGGCAGCCGAACCGGGAGACGAGTTGTCCGCTCACCGGCATCGTCGCGAGCGACCCCAGCCCCAGGCACAGGATCATCAGGCCCAGCGTCGCGTCGTCTGCACCCACGCGTGCCTTGGCGTAGGGCACGATCGGCGCCCAGGCCGCGACAGCGAGGCCAAGGACGAAAAAGGCGACGCGCGTGGCGAGGCGCACGGAGAAACCCGTGGCGGCGTCCGGCCCGCCGTCCCCGCCGTTCGCGGGCCTGCCGTCCTGCCCTGTCACGATGCCGCGTCGATGAGCGTCGCCACCCGGCGCAGCGCGAGCTGGTACCCCTGCGTGCCGAAGCCGGCGATCACGCCATCGGCGCGCAGGGACACATAGGAGTGGTGCCGGAAGGATTCCCGCTTGTGCACGTTCGAGATGTGCACCTCGAACACCGGAAAATCGCACGTGTTGAGCGCATCGAGGATGGCGATGGACGTATGCGTGAACGCGCCCGGGTTGATGATCAGTCCCCCCGCCGTCTCCCGCGATTCGTGGATCCAGTCGATGATCTCGTATTCCCGGTTGCTCTGGTGGAAGCGAAGGTCGAGGCCGAGTTCTCCGGCCAGCCGGCGGCAGTCCGCCTCCACGTCGGCGAGCGTCTCGTGCCCGTAGATCGCCGGCTGCCGCTTCCCCAGGAGGTTCAGGTTGGGTCCGTTGAGCAGGTAGACGAGGCGGCTCATGGCAGGCTCCGTGATGATCCAGGCAGCAACCGTCGGGACGCGGCGCGCAGCGAATCGCAAGGATCGCCGCGCTCCGGTCTATAGCAGAGGCCGACGGGATGGCCCGCCCGTCAACGCCTCGCGCAACGACGGCCTCGTTCTTTGTCCTGTCGTGAATCGATGATCACGATCTCGCCGGGCACGAGATCAGGATCGATCGACGATCCTGCGCAAGGACTCTCCCTCGGCCGGTGACGGTCGTGTGGCCCGGTCCGTGCCGGTTCGACCTCGACGGTTGACGGGCCTGCCTCGTTCGCCCACCAACGACCGCGTGACGGAGGGGCCGCCGGGATGGACGGGCTGGAAAAGGACACACTGCCGGGTGGCGCCGGCCCAAGCGGCGCGTCGCCGCCGCG
>CAZJCW010000011.1:1335-22606 GCA_964544365.1 uncultured Alsobacter sp. | reverse complement strand
TGGAAAAGGACACACTGCCGGGTGGCGCCGGCCCAAGCGGCGCGTCGCCGCCGCGCGGCACGTGGCAGGAGGTCTTCCGCGTCTCGCTCGGTCTGGGCCTGACCTCCTTCGGCGGTCCGGTCGCCCATCTCGGATACTTCCGCGAGGAGTACGTGGCCCGCCGGCGCTGGCTGGACGAGCGTTCCTACGCCGACCTCGTCGCGCTTTGCCAGTTCCTGCCGGGGCCGGCGTCGAGCCAGGTCGGGATCGGCATCGGCTTGTCCCGCGCGGGCTATGCCGGCGCGCTCGCCGCCTGGGTCGGCTTCACGCTGCCCTCTGCCATCATCCTCGTGCTGTTCGCGTACGGCGTCGCGTCGCTCGGCGATCCGGGCGGCTCGGGCTGGCTGCGGGGCCTGAAGGTCGCCGCGGTCGCCGTCGTCGCGCAGGCGGTGCTCGGGATGGTCCGGTCGTTGGCCCCGGACCGCGAGCGCGCGACGCTCGCCGTCGCCTCCGCCCTGCTCGTGCTCGCCCTGCCCGGCACGCTCGGCCAGCTGGCGGCCATCCTCCTCGGCGCCGGCGTGGGCCTCGCGCTCCTGCGGGGCACAGGCTCCGGTGTTCCTGCGCCGTCGCTTCCGCTGGCGGTCTCGCGTCGGGCGGGCGCAGCATCGTTGATCATCTTCGCCGGCCTTCTGCTCGTTCTGCCGCTGCTGGCAGCGACGGTGCCGTCGCAGACGCTGCGTCTTGTCGATGTGTTCTACCGTGCCGGCTCGCTTGTGTTCGGCGGCGGACACGTCGTGCTGCCTCTCCTTGAGTCCGCCGTCGTCACCCCGGGCTGGGTCACCCCGGAGGTCTTCCTGGCCGGCTACGGGGCAACGCAGGCCGTCCCGGGGCCGCTCTTCACGTTCTCCGCCTATCTGGGGGCGTCCATGGGCCCGCAGCCCAGCGGCTGGACCGGGGCCTTGGTCTGCCTTGTCGCAGTGTTTCTCCCCTCTTTCCTGCTTGTCGTCGGCACCCTTCCCTTCTGGGAGGCGCTGCGCCGGCAGGCAAGGGCGCAGGCGGCGCTGGCAGGCGTCAACGCGGCCGTGGTCGGGCTTCTTCTTGCGGCGCTCTACGATCCGGTCTGGACGACCGGGGTCACGTCTGCGTCCGACTTCGGACTCGCCGCCCTGGCCTTCCTGCTGCTGGTCTCGTGGAAAACCCCGCCCTGGGCGGTCGTCGCAGGCTGCGCCGCCGCCGGCTGGGCGCTATCGCGCGTCTGATCCCGCGGCCCGGCACATCCGCGCCACGACAATGAAAGCGGCCGTGCCCGAAAGTCCGACCAGCGCCATCGTCGCCAGGGCCGCAATCGCGCTCGTCTCGAGCATCAGTGCGAGGACAAATGGCGCCACCGAGGCCATGACGAGCCGCACGGACGCGATCCGGCCGAGGCGCTCCCCGTAGGCCCTCCGGCCGAACAGCGCGAGCGGCAGCGTGCCCTGCACGATACTCTTCAACCCTGATCCTGCACCCAGAATCACCGCGAACACGCAGGCCGCCGCCAGGCTCGAGCCGCCGAAAGCCAGCACCGCAACGCCGATCGGCAGGCAGGCCGACGAGATCAGCGTCGGCACGATGGGGTGCCGCCCCTGCCCGGCCTGCATGTTGATGAAGCGCACCAGCACCTGCGAAGGGCCGAACAGCATCGAAACGGCCACGGCCGCGTCGCCGAGCTGCAGCGCCGTGAGCAGGGGCACCATCTGCGCCAGGATGGCAGACAGCACGAAGCCTCCAAGCGCAAAGGCAATCGCCACCAGGACCATCGCCGACCGCTGCCGCGCTTCGGGAAGGACGAGGGCATCCGCCGTCTGGCCGCCGCCCGCGACCGGAACGCCGGACGGTTGGGACGGCGACGGATCGGCAGGGGCCCGCATGCGCCGCAGGACATGGTGAACCGGCGCGCAGGCGATCAGGTTCAAGCCGGCATAGGCCAGGATGATCGTGCGCCACGACACCTCGCCATGCAGCCACGATGTGAAGGGCCAGAAGATGGTGGAGGCGAAGCCGGCGATCAGGGTGAGGTGAACGATCCGCCGGCCTGCCGCCAGGCCTGTGTTCTGCACGAGGCACGCAAAGGCCGCGTCGTAGGTGACGAAAGTCGTCGCGATCTGCACCAGCAGCAGCCCGGTGAGAAATCCGGCTGGTCCCGGCAGCAGTGCGAGCAGGGCCATCGCGGCCGCGGCGGCAATCGACCCGTAGGTCATGACCGTCGCCGCACCGTGGCGATCGACGAGCCGCCCGGCGAGCGGGGCGGCAAAGCCTGCGGCGAGAAGCGTCAGAGAGAACGCGCCGAAGACCCACGAGATCGGCCAGCGAAGCTCCGCGGCGATGTCGGCAGCGAGGATCCCGAAACTGTAATAGAGAGAGCCGTACCCAACGATCTGCGTCAGCCCCAGCAGCCAGACGGCTGCCGAAGGCGATGGCCCCGGTGTCCTTTCGCCGGTCATCGCATGCCGAATGAATCAAGGCGAAGGCCGTATCCCGACCGTTGCGTTCCCGATGCCGTCACCTGTGCCCCGCCGAATCCCGACCCGGCGGAATGATGGACTCTCGCCCGGCCCGCGTCATCAGCTGCCGGCGTCCCGGACCCGACCTACATGCAGGTCGGGGTCGCGCAAATCCCGCGGATGTCCATCTGTCCTCCGCGCTTCTGGACGCGAACGGGAGCGGACGGAATGTCCGTCAGCAGCCGTGACGCCGCACTCTGGGCCGGCTTCTCGACCGGCGCCGGCTTGGCTGCCGCTGTCGCGACGGATGGCGCGGCGGGTACGGGCCTGGCCGTCGGCACCGCCACCGCCGGCGCTGCCGGCGACGCTACGGACGGTGCCGCGATGGAGGGCGGTGTCGGGGCGACGGGTGCAACCGGCTTGACCGGCGCGGTCACCGCGACGGCCGGCGCCGGCGTCGTCTTCGGCTCGGCGGGCGGTGTCGCAGCGACAGCCGGCGGCGGGGTCACCACAGGCGCCGCCACGACGGGCGGCGGCTTGGCCGCGACACTCGGCGCCGGTGTCACTGGCGCGACCGCGGCGACCGGCGGTGCGGTCGGAGGCACGGCCTTGGCCGGCGCCACGGCCTGTGCCGCGGGCGGCGCGAAGGACGGAGACACCACGGGCGACCCGATCGGCACGGAGGGCGCGGCCGGAGCCGGCACTTTGGTCGCCACGGCCGGAGGCGTGACCGGCGCCGGCGCAGTCGCTTGAACCGGGGGAGCGACCGGTGCCTTCACGGGGGCGACCGGTGCAGGAGAAGCAACGACGGCCGGCGGAGCCAGCGCGGGTGCCGGGGCAACTGGCGCGACCGGAGCGGACACGACAGGTGCCGGACCGGAAGCGGGCGGAGCAACGGGTACTGCCGGGGCGGCGATGGCCGGAGCGGGAGCCGCGGGCCTGTTCGCCGGCAGTGCGGCAGGCGCTGTCGCGCCGACGGGCGCAGGAGCGCCACCGCCATAGATCACGCGGACAGGTCCCTTCGGCCCGGCCGGGGTCGGTTCGGCCGGTGTCGTCGCCACGGCCGGAGCAGGCGCAGGCTGGACCGGGCTGGCCGGCGCGGCCTGGACCGGAGCGGGTTGGGCGGGAGGCGGCGGCGTCGCACGGGCCGGGCGCACGGGAGCGGGTGTCGCGGCCGGCGCCGGCAGGGCCTGCGCGGGCGCGAACGGATCGGGGGGCGGCCTGCGCATCGACGGCGGCAGCGTCGCCTCGCCCAGTGCCGGCATGGGAAAGCCGGGCGGTCCCGCCGGACGGGCCGGAGCGGTCGGGCCGGGAAGCCCCGCCTGGCCGCCTGACGGGACCGGGGCGCCCGATCCGGGGATGGGCAGCGCCATCTGCGCCGGCGCCGCGACGGGCACGAGCACGACCGCCATCACGAGGGCGGCGAAGGTGGAACGTCCGATCATGCGCAATCCAAGCCCCGCGGAACAAGCCGACACCCGGCTGGAGCCAGGCCATTCATCATCCACACAGTTTTGCAGCTTCCGGTAGCAACGTCGAGGTCGCGTTTCCAAGGGGAGAATCGTGCTCGCCCCGCCGCTCGGGCGCCGCCGTCACTCGGGCAGGGCGCGCAGGTATCGCACCGTCCGGCCGCTGCTCACGGCCTGCGCGGCATGGACGATGGCATTGGCATCGATCCCGTGGTGACGATAGAGGTCGGCGATGGTGCCAGTCTGGCCGAAATGCTCGACGCCGAGTGCCTTCACCTTGTGCCCCATGACCCCGCCGATCCAGGCCAGCGTCGCCGGATGGCCGTCGATCACCGTCACGATGCCGCAGTCTCGGGACAGGGGTGCCAGAAGGCGCTCGACATGGCTCATGGCGTCGGTGTTGCCACGCTGTCTGGCCCGTTCTGCGGCCTGATGGCCTGCGTTGAGCCTGTCGGCGGAGGTGATGGCCAGCAGGCCGACGTCGCGCCGGTCCTCGGCGAGCAGGCCCGTCGCGGCGATGGCCTCCGGCGCGACGGCGCCCTGGTAGGCCACGACCACCGAGGCGTTCGGACCGGGCGGTCGAAGCCAGTACGCGCCATTGACGATGTCGCGCGCCAGACCCTCGCCGACGCCGCGCAGCGGCTGCTCCAGCGGCCGGGTGGAGAGCCTGAGGTAGACCGACCCTCCCGTCTGGTCGCGCAGCCACGTCGCCTCGTCAGGATCGCCCTCGCCGTCTCTCTGCATGTAGTCGAACGCGAAACGCATGATGACCGCCAGCTCGTCGACGAAGGCCGGCTCGAACGCGCACAGCCCGTCCTGCGCCAGTCCGACCAGGGGTGTGCCGATGGACTGGTGCGCGCCTCCTTCGGGCGCCAGCGTGACGCCCGACGGCGTGGCGACGAGCATGAACCGGGCATCCTGGTAGCAGGCGTAGTTCAGCTGGTCCGCGGCGCGATAGATGAACGGGTCGTAGACCGTGCCGATGGGCAACAGCCGCTCGCCGTTGATCGAGTGCGAAAGCCCGAGCGCCGACAGCATCAGGAACAGGTTCGATTCCGCGATTCCGAGCTCGAAATGCTGGCCGGTCGGGCCGAACTCCCACGTGTAGGTGGAGGGGATCCGCTCCGCCTTGAAGGTGTCGGCCATCTTCTCCTTGGCGAACAGGCCACGCCTGTTCACCCAGGGTCCGAGATTGGTGGACACCGTCACGTCGGGCGATGTCGTCACGATGCGCGCGGCCAGGGCCGTGTCGCTCCGCGCCACCTCGTTGAGGATCTGGCCGAAACCCATCTGCGTCGACACGGGCTTGCCGCCGTGGGCCGGCGCCGGCAAGGCCGCCGGCACGGGAACCGGAGGAGAGGACAGGCGGCGTGGCCCCTCGCGGAAGAACGGGGCCGCCTCGACGAAGCGTTCCAGCGCCGCGCCGTCGAGCCCGGCGCCCTCCCACTTGTCCCATTCGTGGCCCGCCCGCACGTTCATGGCCGTGCGGAAACTGTCCATCTGCGTCGGGGTCATCAGCCCGGCATGGTTGTCCTTGTGTCCAGCCAGCGGAAGGCCGTGCCCCTTGATCGTGTAGGCGATGAAGCAGACCGGGCGGTCGTGCGTCGCGGCGTCCTCGAAGGCTGCGACGAGGCTCGGCAGGTCGTGTCCGCCGAGATTGCCCATCAGGGCCGACAATTCGGCGTCGCTGCGCGTCTCGATCAACCGGGTCACCGGTCCCTGGTCGCCGATTTCGTCCAGCAGGCGCTTTCGCCATGCCGCGCCGCCCTGGAAGGTGAGCGCCGAGTAGAGCTGGTTCGGGCAAGCGTCGATCCACTGCCGCAGGCGCTCACCACCGGGCTCGGCAAACGCCGCCTGCTGCAGCGCACCGTATTTGAGGATCACCACATCCCAGCCGAAACCGCGGAAAATGCTCTCGAACTTCTGCCAGAGCCCCTCCCGCACGACACTGTCGAGGGACTGCCGGTTGTAGTCCACGATCCACCAGCAGTTGCGCAGGCCGTGCTTCCAGCCCTCGATCAGGGCTTCGTAGATGTTGCCCTCGTCCATCTCCGCGTCGCCGACCAGCGACACCATCCGGCCTTCGGGGCGGCCTTTCATCCAGCCTCGGGCCGTCACGTAGTCCTGCACGAGCGAGGAGAACAGTGTCTGCGCGACGCCGAGGCCGACCGAACCGGTCGAGAAATCGACGTCGTCGACGTCCTTCGTGCGCGACGGGTAGCTCTGCGCGCCCTTGTAGCTGCGGAACGCCTCCAGCTTCTGTCGGCTCTGGTTTCCGGCGAGGTACTGGATGGCATGGAAGATCGGCGAGGCGTGCGGCTTCACGGCCACCCGGTCCTGCGGGCGAAGGGCGGCGAAGTAGAGCGCCGTCATGATCGTCGCCAGGGACGCCGACGAGGCCTGGTGCCCGCCCACCTTGACCTCGTCACCGGCCCGGACATGGTTCGCGTTGTGGATGGTCCACGACGCCAGCCAGAGCACGCGGCGTTCCAGTTCGGCGAGGAAGGGGAGACGCGGGTCGGCCATCAGGGTGAACTCCGGGCAGTTGTATGCGCCGCACTATAGGCGATCCTGCCGCGAAGGGAGCCCTCCTTGCGTTCCGGCCAGGTGCGGGGCGCCCTCGCCAGAATCGATTGCCGGCTCTTGATCCTGATCAAAGATGACGCCGCTCTCCCGCGCGAGAGTTGCTCATGTCCCAGGCTCTCTCCCCCCTTGTTCTCGCTGAACGGTCGGTGCCTCGCTACACGAGCTACCCGACCGCTCCCCATTTCAACGCCGCGGTCGATGCGGATGTCGCCGCTCACTGGCTGGCCGAACTGGCCCCGGACGCGAGCCTGTCGCTCTACCTCCACGTTCCCTATTGCCGATCGATCTGCACCTATTGCGGCTGCCACACCAAGGCCGCCCGACGGGACGAACCCGTCGAGGCCTACACGCGGACGCTGCTGGCCGAAATCGACGTGCTGGCCCGTTCCACCATGGCGCGGCGGGTCACGCACATCCATTGGGGCGGTGGCACGCCGAGCCTGCTCGGTCCGGAACGCCTGGTGAGGCTCGTGGAACGGATCGGAGCCCGCTTCGATCTGTCCGCCATGGTCGAGCATGCGATCGAGCTCGATCCGCGGACGGTCGACGCGTCTCTGGCCCGCGCGCTGGGGCGCTGCGGTGTCAACCGCGCCAGCCTGGGCGTTCAGGACATGAACCTGCATGTTCAGGAGGCCATCGGGCGCGTGCAGCCCTACGAGGTCGTGCGTGACTGCGTCGCGATGCTGCGCGAGGAGGGGATCGAGGCGATCAACCTTGACCTCATGTATGGCCTGCCGAAGCAGTCGGTCGACGATGTCGTTCGCACCGCCGAGCGCGCTGCCGGGCTCTCGCCCTCGCGACTGGCAATCTTCGGCTACGCGCATGTTCCGTGGTTCAAGACCCACCAGCGCCTGATCGACGCGGCGACCCTGCCGGGAGCGGCCGAGCGGCTCGAGCAGGCCGACGCTGCCACGCGGTCGCTTCTCGAGGCGGGCTACGAGGTCATCGGTCTCGACCACTTCGCCCGCCCGGACGATGCCATGGCAATCGCCGCGCGCGCAGGTACGCTGCGACGCAATTTCCAAGGCTACACGACCGACGTCGCCGACGCTCTCCTGGGCCTTGGTGCGTCCTCCATCGGCCGCCTGCCGCGCGGCTTCGTCCAGAACGCGCCGGACGTCGGCGCATGGCGGCGTGCGGTCGAGGCCGGCCGGTTGTCTGTCGTGAAGGGTGTCGCCTTCTCGGTGGAAGACCATATCCGGGGCGGGGTCATCGAGCGCCTGATGTGCGACTTCGCGGTCGACTTCGGCGCCGCGGCCGAGACCGCCTATGGCCATGTCGAGGCCCTCGACGATGCCATCCCGGATCTGCGCGCCCTGGAACGCGACGGCGTCGTGGAAATGGAGGGACGCACGGTGCGGCTCACGCCTCAGGGCCGTCCCTTCATGCGCCTGGCTGCCGCCGCCTTCGACAGCTATCTGCGCCACGGCGCCGCCCGGCATTCCGTCGCGGTGTGATGTCCGCGCCCGCGGGAACGGGCTTCGTGGGCCGCGCGCCTTCAGCCCCGTCGCCGTTCCAGCGACAGCAGGTAGAGACCTGAGGCCACGACGATCAGCCCTCCGGTGATGGTGAAGACGTCCGGCACGTCGCCGAAGACGATCAGGCCCAGCGCCACCATCCAGATCAGCTGCGTGTACATGAACGGCGACAGGATGCCCGCCGGGGCGCGCTGGTGGGCGAGGATGAGGAGGTAGTGTCCGAAGGCAGCGTAGAATCCCATCGATCCCATCAGCAGCCATGTCGCGAGCGAGGGTGGCGACGTCCAGAACAGCGGGATCAGCGGGGTCAGCAGGAGGACGCCAGCTGCGCCTGAATAGACGAGCGTCGTCTCCGGCTTGTCCGAGGAGGCCAGCATGCGGGTGGTGATCGAGTAGCTCGCATAGGCGATGCAGCCCAGCAGCGAGAACACGGCGGCGGGGTGCATTCCGCCGATCCCGGGCCGCGCCACCACCAGCACGCCCGCGAAGCCGATGCCGATCGCGACGAACCGACGCGGACCGATGCGCTCGCCGAGAAACAGGGCTGCGAGAAGCGCGACCAGCAGCGGGGTCGCGAAGGTGATCGCGGTGGTTTCCGCGAGCTGCAGGTAGCGGATCGCGATGAAGTTGAGCGTCGTCGACGCCAGCAGAAGGACCGACCGAAGGGCTTGAAGCCAGGGCCGCGACGTTCGCAGCACTCCCGGCCTCGTGATCGGATTCACGAGCGCCCCGACGAGGAGAACGCTTGCGAAGTAGCGCGCCCAGACGATCTGCTCGGTCGGCAGGGACTGGCCGAGATACTTCGCGGTGGTGTCGAGTCCGGAAAAGCAGAAGACGGCGCTGCACATCAGCAGGATGCCGACGAGGCGCTCGCGGCGCGCCGCAGCGCCCGGTCCGCCGGATGCCGTCTCCTTGCCAGTCATTGAGCTCCGCCCGGTTTCGATGGCGGCACCCTAGACGAATTGGTCTTGCTGCGCCTCCCGGCCTTCCGTAGGGCCGCCCCTCCCTGGACGCGCATCGTCAACCCGGCCGCCAGCGCCGGATCAGCGCCCGGGATGCGAGTCCGACGAGGGCGTGGATCGCGACTCCGGCGAGGCAGATCAGGGTGGCGGCGGCAAAGAGGCGCGGCACATTGAGCCGGTAACTGGCCTCCACGAGCCGATAGGCCAGCCCGGAATCCGCGCCGCCGGTGCCGGCGACGAATTCCGCCACCACCGCACCGATGAGGGACAGGCCACCCGCGGTCCGCACACCGGCAACGATGTAGGGCACCGCGGTCGGCAACTCGAGCCAGAGCAATCTCTGCCACGGCCTCGCGCGATGCAGGCGAAAGAGATCGGCCAGGCCGCGGTCCGTGGCCCGTAGGCCGGCCATCGTCCCCGCGAGGACCGGGAAGAACGCCACGAGAAAGGCCGATATGGCGACGGTGGCCTCGACGCCTGCATAGATCACGATCACCGGCGCGACGGCGACCAGCGGCATCACCTGGAGGATAACCGCCACCGGAGAGAACGCCGCCTCGGCCCAGCGTGACCGGGTCAGGAGGATCCCCAAGGCGACGCCCCCGCAAAGCGCGGTGGCGAAGGCGAGCGCCGTGATGCGCAGCGTGACACCCAGCGCGGGCAGGAGGATGCCCCGGTCCGCGACGAGCGCGGCGAGCACTGCGGTCGGGGCGGGCAGCTTGTAGGGGGGAATGCCGTTGATGCGGACAACGGCTTCCCACAGGCCCAGGGCCACGAGCAGAACGATCGCCGGGAGCAGCCGCTGGGCGTTGAGCCTGCCTGGCCGCGCGGTCACGCCGCGGCTCCCGCTGGGCCGTCCCTGTCGCCCCGGAGGGCCGCGGAGGCAGCGGCGGCGGTTGCCAGGTAGCGCGGATCCCGCCGCACGGAGTCCTCCCGGGCCGCCGGCAGGTCGACGGGGATCTCCACCTTCACGCGGCCCGGGCGTCCTGCCATCACCACGATGCGGCTGGACAGGTAGGCGCTCTCGTAGATCGAGTGGGTGACGAAGACGACCGTGCAACCCGTCGCCGACACGCTGGCGAGGAGATCGTCGTTGAGCTTGAAACGGGTGATCTCGTCCAGCGCCGCGAAGGGCTCGTCCATCAGCAGGAGCCGCGGCTGTGTCACCAACGCGCGGGCTATGGCCACGCGCATCCGCATTCCGCCCGAAAGCTGGTGCGGGTAGGCCTTGGCGAAGCCCGACAGGCCAACCAGTTCCAGCACGGTGTCGATCCGCGCCCGCGCGCAATGCCGCGACTGGCCGGCGATCCGCAGTGGCAGATGGACGTTTCCCGCGACGTCCGCCCAAGGCATCAGCGTGGCGTCCTGGAACACGTAGGACAGCCCGCCATCCGCCCTGCCGTCCTCCTCAAGTCCCGGCCTTCGGACCTCGCCGCTTGTCGGCGAATCGAGGCCGGCGATCAGGCGCAGCACCGTCGTCTTGCCGCAGCCGGAAGGCCCGAGCAGCGACACGAACTCACCCTCCCGCACGGTGAGGTCGAACCCCTCCAGGGCGACGGTTCCGCCACCAGGCCCGTTTCCGCCGAACGTTCTGCCGACGCCCCGCAGCGTCACCAGCGGGGCTGATCCGCCCTGCGGGGCGGCCTTGCTCACGGCGTGCGCCTCAAGTCGCGGCCGACGCCCCGGTTGACGAATTGCAGCGTATAGGCGCGGCGAATGTCGAGGCCCGGCTTCACCACGCCGGCCTTGACCATCCGGGCGTAGAAGCTCGCGATCCGCTCGTCGGTCATCGCGCCGATTCCTTTGTCGACGGCGTCGCCGGAGTCGACGATCCCGTACTCCTTCATCTTGCCGATCGAGAACGCGATCAGCGCGTCGGAGATGTCCGGGTTGGCGGTCTTGATCGCTGCGTTGCCCTTCGCGTTGTCGCCATACAGGTAGGTGTACCAGCCGATTGCTGACGCCTCGACGAACCGCCGCACCAGGTCCGGGTTCTTCTCAACGGTCTCGCGGCGTGCCTCGATGGTCGTGGCGTAGGTGTCGAAGCCGTAGTCGGCCAGCAGGAACACCTTCGGTACGAAACCGCCCTGCTTCTCGATCGCGAGGGGTTCCGAGGTCGCGTAGCCCTGCTGCGCCGAGCGCTTGTCCGCGAGGAAGGGGACGACCGAGAAGGCGTAAGGCTTGACCTGCTCGTCGCGGAACCCCCACTCGGACTTCATCCACTGGAAGGTCGAGGCGAGCGTCTGCTTGGACAGGAACAGCGTCGCGCCCCGCAGGTCCTCGAAGCGATCGAAGCCCTGGCCCGGGTGGGCCAGCATCACCTGCGGCTCCTTCTGGAACATCGCCGCCACGACAAGCGTCGGAATGTTCTGTTCCAGCGCCGAGAAGGTCTGGATCAGGTTTCCTCCCATGTAGAAGTCGATGCGCCCGGCGCTGAGCAGCATGCGGTTGTTCACCTGCGGGCCGCCCGGAACGATGGACACGTCGAGGCCGTAGCGGGCGTAGGTGCCGTCCGCGACCGCCTGGTAGAATCCGCCATGCTCGGGCTGCGCCACCCAGTTCGTGCCGAAGCTGACCTTGTCGGCGGCTGTTGCGCTCGCGGCGGCGGCGAAGCAGGCAAGCCCCGCCACTCCGGCGGCAATGCGGCGTCCGAGGTTCATGTCGGCGTCTCCTGCGGGTGGCTTTCGGCACGGTGCGCGGTGCAGCATATAGGACCGAGGGCCGGGCTTCGGCAGCCGCCCTGCGACATCCTGTGCCGTATCGGCGTCGTGCGCCGGGTCCGTGCCTGACTGTCCGTTTGGCCCGTGGCCCTCGACGGGCCTCAGTCCGCCATGCCGGCGAGGTCGCGGTACACCGCGATCACCTGGCTGTCGTCCTCGTGGCCGTGGCCCTGCGCGGAGGCGGCGAGGAACATCTGGTGCGCCACCGCGGCGAGCGGCGTCGCCACCTTGCCGGCCCGGCCGGCGTCGAGCACGATGCCGAGATCCTTCACGAAGATGTCCACGGCGCTGGTGACGCGCGGCGCCTCCTCGAGCATCCGCGGGCCGCGGTCGTTGAGCATCCAGCTTCCCGCCGCCGACCCCTGCAGGATCTTCAGCGCCAGGGCCGGATCGACGCCCGCCTTCTGCGCCAGCGCGAGCCCCTCCGCCGCCGCCGCGATGTGCACGCCGCACAGCAGCTGGTTGACGGTCTTCACCGCCGCGCCCTGTCCCGGCGTCTCGCCCACGTGAAAGACCTTGTCTCCCAGTGCGTCGAGCACCGGCTTCACCTGCGCGACCAGCGCCGCCGGCGCCCCGACCATGATGGTGAGGGTCCCCTTCGTCGCGCCGACGACCCCGCCGGACACCGGCGCGTCGACGAGCGAGCGACCCTCCGCCGCGACGCGCGCCGCGAGCGCCTGCACGACGCCCGGCGGGCAGGTCGCCATCAGGATCACGCTGGCTCCCGCGGCCGTCGCCGCCAGGGCGCCCGCGTCGAACAGGACGCTCTCGGCCTGCGCCGCGTTGACCACCATCAGGACCAGCACGTCCGCCCCCGCGGCGGCTTCCGCCGCCGTGGCCGCGGCCGTCCCGCCCGCCGCGGCGAGGCTGTCGAGCGCCTCGCGCTTCAGGTCGAAGCCGCGGACGCGGAACTGCCGCTGCACGAGATTGCGCGCCATCGGGAGTCCCATGGCGCCGAGGCCGATGAATCCGACGGTGGTCATGGGTCGTCCTCCTGTCGCCGGTCGATGGGGCCCCGGGGCGGCCCTACTCCTTCACCGCCCCGGTCATCGCCGACACGTAATGTTCGACGAAGAACGAGTACAGGATGACCAGCGGCAGCGAGCCGACCAGCGCCCCCGCCATCAGCGATCCCCAGCGGTAGATGTCGCCATCGACGAACTCGCTCACGATGGCCACGGGCACCGTCTTGTTCTCCGTCGAGGACAGGAAGGTGAGCGCGTAGATGAACTCGTTCCAGCACAGCGTCAGCGAGAAGATCGACGCCGAGATCAGGCCCGGCACCGCCAGCGGCAGGATGATCTTCGTGAGGATCTGCCAGCGCGAGGCCCCGTCGATCAGCGCGCACTCCTCGAGCTCATAGGGGATCGTCTTGAAGTAGCCCATCAGGAGCCACGTCGAGAACGGGATCAGGATCGTCGGGTACACCAGGATGAGCGACAGCGGGCTGTCGAACAGCCCGTACCACTGGATGATCGTGGCGAGCGGGATGAACAGGATCGACGGCGGAACGAGATAGGCGAGGAAGATCGCGGCACCCACCCACTGCGCGCCCCGGTAGCGGATGCGGACGATGGCATAGGCGGCCAGCACGCTGGCGAACAGCGACAGGATCGTCGCCGCCACCGACACGTACATCGTGTTCCAGAGCCAGATCGGATAATTGCTCTCGAACAGCAGCTTGTTGATGTGCTTGAGCGTCGGCGACACCACCCAGAACGGGTTGTAGGTGTCCATGTCGATGAGCTGCTCGTCCGGCTTGATGGAGGTCAGCACCATCCAGTAGAACGGGAAGATCAGCACCACCATGATGACGAACAGCGGCAGGTACACCGAGACCAGCCGCCGGGGCAGCGTCTCGAGATAGGCCATGCCCTCCGTCGTGTCGGTCAGGGCGGCGCGGTTCTGGGCCGTGGCGTCAGTCATCGTTGCCTCCCTGCTGCCACTTGCGGCGCTGCAGGCCGAACCAGGACACCATGATCGCGAACAGCAGGAACGGCACCATCGCCGTGGCGATGGCGGCGCCTTCGCCGAGGTTCCCGGCCAGGATCGCGCGCTGGTAGGAGAGGGTCGCCATGAGATGGGTGGAGTTCACCGGCCCGCCGCGGGTCATGGCCCACACGAGCTGGAAGTCGGTGAAGGTGAACAGCACCGAGAACGTCATCACCACCGCGATGATCGGCGTCAGCAGCGGGAAGGTGATGTGGCGGAAGATCTGCCACTTTGATGCACCGTCGAGCGTCGCGGCCTCATAGAGCGAGGGCGACACCGTCTGCAGCCCGGCGAGCAGCGTGATCGCGATGAACGGCACGCCGCGCCAGATGTTGGCGAAGATCAGCGAGGCGCGTGCGTTGTTCGGGTCGCCGAGGAAGTTGATGTTGGTCTCGATGAGGCCCATCTGGCGCAGCGACCAGGAGATGATCGAGAACTGGCTGTCGTAGATCCACCAGAAGGCGATGGCCGACAGAACCGTCGGAACCACGAAGGGGATCAGGACGATCGAGCGCACCAGCGCCTTGAAGGGGATGTGCTGGTTGAGAAGCAGCGCGAGGTAGAGCCCCACCACGAACTTCACCACGGACGCGACGATCGTGTAGACGAGCGTGTTGAAGACGGACAGCCAGAACACGCCGTCCTTGTCGGTCCACCAGGGCAAGCCCAGCCACTCGTAGTTCTCCAGGCCGATGAAGGCGCCGTCGCGGCCGATCTTGGCGTCCGTGAAGGACAGCCAGACGCCCTTGCCGAGGGGATAGGCCAGGAACATCACGAGGATGAGGCCGGCCGGGACCATGAACCAGAACCCGAGCCAGTTCCGGTTGATGCGCACGCGGTCCCACAGGCTTCTGTGATGCGCCGGGCGCGCGAGGCTGCCGGCGGTGCGATCGGTCATGACGGCTTACCCCGCGACCCTGGTGCATGGTCCCGATGCGCGAGCCGACGGCCCACGGGACGATGATGCGAAGAAACAGGCCAACCCGGCCCGACCCGACGACACGGGACCGGGCGCCGGGACGACGACCCTGCGAGAGACGCGCAAGCGGCCATGCCGCGAGGCATGGCCGCTTGCGGTCCTCGATCAGCGATAGAGGCGCTTCGCCTGGCGCTCGGCGACGGCCATGGCGCCCTTCACGTCCTCGCGGCCCGTGCAGACGTTCGCGACCATGTCGACGAGAATGAAGTCCGAGATCGCGGCGGCCGCCTTTTCGGTCACCGGGCCGATCCCGCTGGCCGGCAGCGTGCGCTTGCCGGCGTCGCGGAACACGGTGTTCTTCGGGTCCTTCGTCCACACCGGGTTGTTCTCGTAGGCGTTGAGCGGATGGGTCAGGTAGCCCGCCGCCGCCTCGAGCCACGGATTGTAGTTGTCCGCCTCCATCAGGAACGCCGTGAACGCCTTGCAGGCCCTCGGGTTCTTCGAGAACTTGAAGGTCAGCATCGGGAACAGGAGCTGCAATTCCTGCGGCTTGCCGATCGGGCCGACCGGCCACAGAGCATGGTCCATGTCCTCGACGATGGCCGTCATGTTCTGGGCCTTGGCCGCGGCGTAGATCGAGATGCCGTTGGCCGACAGCGAGAGTTCGCCGGCCAGGAACGCCTTGTTGTTGGACGAGTCGTTCCACGACGCGGTGCCGGGAATGAAGGTCTCGTACAGCAGCTTGACGTACTCGAGGGCCTTCGCCGTCTCCGGCGAGTTGATGATGACCTTCTCGTCCTTGTCGATGAGATAGGAGCCGTGCGACCAGAGCAGCCAGTGCACCCAGCCGTTGCCGTCACCCGACGCATGGCCGAGGGCGAAGCCGCCGGGCGTGTTGTTCTTCTTCAGGGCCCGCATCAGTTCGAGGAAGCCGGCGGTGTCCGTGGGGACGGACTTGAACCCGGCCTTCTGGATCATCGAGATGCGATAGTTGATGTAGCCGCCGTTGAAGGCGACGGGGATGGCAATCCACTTGCCCTTGCTCTTGCCGGTCGCCTCGGCGGCGGGAACCCAGCCGCCGTACTTCTTGCCGAGGTAGTCCGCGACGTCGCCCACTTCGAGGCACTTGTCGGGGAACAGGTGCGGCAGGGAGTGCAGTCCCCACACGATGTCGGGGCCCTGTCCCGTGTTCGCGGCGACCGAAGCCTTGGGCTGGATGTCGTCGAACGACTCGCTCGACACGTTGACCTTCACGCCGGTGGCCTTGCTGAAGGCCTCGACGATGCGGTTGAACTGCGCGTCCTCGGCCTCGACGAAGCGGCGCCAGCGCAGCACGTTGATGGTGGCGTTGGCTTCCGGCTTGAACGGCGACGTCTGAGCCCAGGCCTTGGCGAAATCGAGCATGCCGGCTGCGCCGGCGGCGCCGAGGGCAGCGCCGCCCTTGATCACGGAACGACGGTCGATGGTCATCATGGGTGTTTCCTTCCCTTTGGATGCTTTTGTCGGCCCGACGTCGAGGTCGGGCCGTCGTGCGGAGCGGGCGCCCGGGGAACCGGCCGCCCGCGGGAATGCGTCAGTTCAGGCGTGCGCCGTTCTCGCCGTCGAACAGGTGGACCAGGGCCGGGTCCGGCGCGATGCCGATCAGTTCGCCGGGCTTCGCGGTGATGCGCTCGCGGAAGACGCACACCAGTTCCTGGCTGCCGACCTTGGCCACCACCTGCGTCTCGGAGCCGGTCGGCTCGACGACGATGACCTCGGCCTTCAGGCCGTTGTCGGAGAGGTGGATGTTCTCGGGGCGAATGCCGTAGGTCACCGGACGACCGTCCGAGCCGGCGGGAGCCGTGCCGATCGGGAACAGGCCACCCTTCTCGGACTCCAGCCCGCCGTTGCGGATGCGACCCTTCACGAAGTTCATCGCCGGCGATCCGATGAAGCCCGCGACGAACAGGTTGGCCGGGCGGTCGTAGAGCTCGAGCGGAGCACCCATCTGCTCGACGATGCCGTCATGCATCACGACGATCTTGTCGGCCATGGTCATGGCCTCGATCTGGTCGTGCGTCACGTAGACGGTGGTCGTCTTCAGGCGCTGGTGAAGCTCCTTGATCTCCGTGCGCATCTGCACGCGCAGCTTGGCGTCGAGGTTCGACAGGGGCTCGTCGAACAGGAAGACCTGCGGGTCGCGCACGATGGCCCGGCCCATGGCCACGCGCTGGCGCTGGCCGCCGGACAACTGGCGCGGGAAGCGGTCGAGCAGCTTCTCGAGGCCGAGAATGCCGGCTGCCTTGTTGACGCGCTGCTCGATCTCGGCCTTCGGGGCTCCGCGCAGCTTCATGGAGAACGCCATGTTGTCGGCGACCGTCATGTGCGGATAGAGCGCGTAGTTCTGGAACACCATCGCGATGTCCCGCTCCTTCGGCGGCACGTCGTTGACGACGCGGTCCCCGATGCGGATCTCGCCGGCGGTGATGTTCTCGAGTCCGGCGATCATGCGCAGCAGGGTCGACTTCCCGCATCCGGACGGGCCGACGAGAATCACGAACTCGCCGTCGTCGATTCCGATGTTGACCCCATGGATGACGGGGGTCGCGCCGAAAGCCTTCCGCACGTCGCGGATTTCAACGGATGCCATTCAGTCCTCCCTTGCTCGCCACGGGCCTTGCCTCGTTTCGGTCGAGCGTGATTGGTGTTGCGGATGGAACGGCGAGGCTTGCCCGTCGCGTCATCCACGGCCATCATTGCACGCGACGCCGGGAAATCAACCGGCGAAGAAACCGTCTCAAACGATTGAAATGTGCAAGCCGGGGGCACTCCGGCCTCGGAGGATTGTCGTGAAGACCATCGATGTACTGGCGACCGGAACCATGATGCCGCTGATCATGGAGCAACTGGAGGCCACATTCACGCTGCACCGGCTGCCGGCGCCCGCCGAGCGTGACGCGTTTCTCGCCGAGGTGGGACCGCGCATCCGTGCCGTTGCGACGGGGGGCCACGCGCGCACGGACGCCACGCTCATGGGCCGGCTGCCGCGCCTGGAGATCGTTTCCAATTTCGGTGTCGGATACGATTCGGTCGACGCCGCGTGGGCCGGCGGAAAGGGAATCGTCGTCACCAATACGCCCAACGTGCTGACCGACGAGGTCGCGGACACGGCACTCGGCCTCCTTCTCATGACCGTGCGCGAGCTTTCGGCGTCCGAGCGCTATCTGCGCGCGGGCAAGTGGGTGGAGAAGGGCGCCTATCCGCTCACCCATGGCACGCTGCGCGGCAAGAGCGTCGGCATTCTCGCGCTCGGGCGGATCGGGAAGGCCATCGCCAGGCGTTGCGAAGCCTTCGGTCTCTCCATCTCCTACCACGGCCGCAGCGCGCAGAAGGACGTCGCCTACCGCTACTACGCCAGCCTGGTGGAGATGGCGCGGGACGTCGACATCCTGATCAGCGTGGCGCCGGGCGGTCCGGACACTCACCACATCATCAACGCCGAGGTGCTGGCGGCCCTGGGACCGCAGGGCGTCCTGATCAACATCGGTCGGGGCAGCGTCGTCGACGAGCCCGCGCTCATCAAGGCCTTGCAGGACAAGACCATCGCGACCGCCGGGCTCGACGTGTTCGAGCACGAGCCGAAGGTCCCGGCGGAGCTCATCGCCATGGACCACGTCGTGCTGCTGCCGCATGTCGGTTCCGCCTCTCACCACACGCGCCAGCTGATGGGCCAGCTCGTCGTCGACAATCTCGTGTCGTGGTTCGCGGGCAAGGGTCCGGTAACTCCGGTGGCGGAGACTCCGTGGACAGGTATCAAGGGATGACACGGCAAGGGATGATTCGATGAGGCTCCGGACGGCCCTGACGGTTCTCATGGCGATGGCGGCGGCGCCGGCGCTGGCGCAGCGCCAGCAGGGCGATCGGCCCGAGGCGCCGGCCATCGTGAAGACCCTGTCGGGCGTCTGGGAGCTGGCGGGGCAGGGCGGCGCTCGCTCCTGCCGGATCACGCTCACTCCCAACATCGTGGCTCACGGATACATGCTGGGGGCGCCTCCGACCTGCCGGCAGGCGCTGCCGGTCATGGCTCCGGCCACCACGTGGTCCTACAATCCCGACGGCACGATCAGCCTGCGCGATCCCGCCGGGGTCAGCGTCATCGACCTGCGCCGCAGTCCGGAGGGGCCTACCTTCGTGGCGAAGGCGGGGGCGGACGACCTCGTCCTGACGCCGATCAGCGGCCAGCCGCCGCCGGCTCCCGCCAGGCGCGGCGCCAAGCCGGTCCAGCAGACCCCGGAGGAGCGGGCGCAGTCCGTCGCCGCGGCCCTGTCTCACCAGCCGATCGCGGAGGACCTTCCGCCGCTCCAGCCTGCGTCTCTGGTCGGCCTCTACGGCGTGGCACGGGAGAAGAACCGCCCGATCTGCTCCATCGAGCTGACGGATCGCCCGGCCGCGCGGCGGGGGCAGTACGCGGCGCTCATCTCGGGCGGCTGCCTCGACAGCGGGCTCAAGGTGTTCGATCCCATCGGCTGGCGAACCGAGCGCGGTCGTCTGATCCTCGTGGCCAGGAAGGGGCACGAGCAGAGTTTCGCCCCGGCCAAGGACGGGGTCTTCGAGAAGAATCCGCCCAGCGGCGCACAACTCTATCTGAGGAAGCAGTAGGCCCGGGCCGCGCGTTCTGGCCGGCCCCGGGCCGGCCCTTCGCCTCGCGGTGCGGCGGGGAGGGGCCTCCTCAGCGCGGCAGGGTCGTCGCACCCATCAGGAAGAGGTCGATGGCATGCGCCGCCTGCCGTCCCTCGCGGATGGCCCATACGACGAGCGACTGGCCGCGCCGCATGTCGCCGGCCGCGAACACCTTGTCCCGGGACGTCCGGTAGTCGGTCTCGTTGGCGACGACATTGTTGCGGCGGTCGAGCGAGACGCCCGACTGGCTGACCATGCCGTGGACCTGCGAGCCGGCGAAGCCGATCGCCAGGAACACGAGGTCGGCCTTCAGGTGGAACTCCGAGCCGGGGATCGGGACGCGCTTCTCGTCCACGCGGGCGCACAGCACCGACGTCAGCTTGCCGTTCTTGCCCTCGATCCCCAGCGTCGCCGCCTGGAACTCGCGTTCGGCTCCCTCCGCCTGGGACGACGACGTGCGCATCTTGGTCGGCCAGTACGGCCACACGGCCAGCTTGTCCTCCTTGGCCGGCGGCTTCGGGCGGATGTCGAGCTGCGTCACCGACAGGGCACCCTGGCGGAAGGCCGTGCCGATGCAGTCCGACGCCGTATCGCCGCCGCCGATGACGACGACGTGCTTTCCGCCGGCGGTGATCGGCTCCTCGGCCGCCGCAGGCTCGAGGCCGACGCGGCGGTTCTGCTGCACGAGATAGGGCATGGCGAAGTGCACGCCCTTGAGATCCTGGCCGGGCAGCTTCGGATCGCGCGGATCCTCGGCGCCTCCGGCCAGCAGGACGGCGTCGAACTCCGCCTCCAGTTCGGCGAAGGGCTTCGTCACGCCGACATTGACGCCGTAGTGGAAGGTCACGCCTTCCTGCTCCATCTGGATCACGCGCCGGTCGATGTGGCGCTTCTCCATCTTGAAGTCGGGAATGCCGTAGCGGAGCAGGCCGCCGGCCTTCGGCTCGCGCTCGAAGACGTGGACCTCATGTCCCACTCGCGCGAGTTGCTGCGCGGCCGCCAGCCCGGCGGGGCCCGAGCCGATCACGGCGATGCGCCGGCCGGTCAGGTCCTTCGGCGGCTCGGGGACGATCCAGCCTTCTTCCCACGCCTTGTCTGCGATCGACTGCTCGATCGTCTTGATGGTGACGGGCATGTCTTCGAGGTTGAGCGTGCAGGCTTCTTCACACGGCGCCGGACAGACGCGTCCGGTGAACTCCGGGAAATTGTTCGTGGAATGCAGGTTTCTCGCCGCTTCCCGCCAATCGCCCGCGTAAACCAGGTCGTTCCAGTCCGGAATCTGGTTGTTGACGGGGCACCCGGTCCCCGAGTGGCAGTAAGGCACCCCGCAATCCATGCACCGCGCCGCCTGCCGCCTCACATCCTTCTCGTCGAGCGGGAGCGTGAACTCGCGGAAGTGGCGGATGCGGTCGCCGGCGAGCTGGTACTTCTGCTCCTGCCGGTCGAACTCGAGAAATCCAGTGACCTTGCCCATGTGCCTGCCCGCTCCGCTGCTCAGACCGGTTGCAGGCCGAGGGCCTGCTCGCAGCGCCCGATCCAGGCGCCGACATTCGTCCGGGTGGATAGATCGAAACCGCCTTCTCCCGCCAGCCGCGTGTAGGCGAGCAGGGCGATGTCGGCGATCGTGAAGGTTTCCCCTGTCAAATAGGGGCGTTTCGCGAGTGCCTCGTCCATGAAGGCCAGGGCTTGCTCGCCTCGTTCGACGCGCAGGGGGTCGCGCTGGTCCCGGCTGCGGCCGAGATAGACCATCTGGAAACGGGCTCCGGCGACAAAGAATTCGTGGCTGTTCTGCTCCCAGAACAGCCATTCGTCGACCTTCGCCTGCCCGAAGTCGTCGTCGGGCATCAGTCGTGTTCCGCGCGCGAGGTAGCGGATGATGGCGTTGGACTGGGCGAGCGCCCGCCCGTCGTCGAACTGCACCACCGGCACCTGGCCCATGGGGCTGACCGCCAGAAAGTCGGCCGACCGACTCTCGCCGCGCATGATGTCCACCGGCACCCACTCATAGGCGAGCCCCAGCGCGT
>CAZJCW010000011.1:0-1235 GCA_964544365.1 uncultured Alsobacter sp. | reverse complement strand
CTCTCGCCGCGCATGATGTCCACCGGCACCCACTCATAGGCGAGCCCCAGCGCGTCCGCCGTGTACTTCACCTTCAGGCAGTTGCCCGACCCGATGTCGCCGAAGATGCGCATGGCTATTCGGCCGCCTGCAGGGTCCGCAGCTTCTCCATCTCGCGCAGGGCGCGGCGGTACTCGACCGGCATCACCTTGACGAAGCGGGTGCGATAGTCGGCCCAGTTGTCGAGGATGTGCCGGGCGCGCTCGGAGCCCGTGTAGGCGAGGTGGTTCGAGATGAGCTGGTGAAGGCGCTCCTCGTCGTGCCCGGACATGTCGCCCAGCACGTCGATGCGGCCCTTGGTCTCCAGGTCGCCGCCGTGATGGTGCAGGCGCTCGAGGAGATTGTCCTCCTCCTCGACCGGCTCGAGATCCACCATGGAGAGGTTGCAGCGCTTGGCGAAGCTCTTGTCCTCGTCGAGCACGTAGGCGATGCCGCCCGACATGCCGGCCGCGAAGTTGCGCCCGGTCTGGCCGATGACGACGACGACCCCGCCGGTCATGTACTCGCAGCCGTGGTCTCCCGTCCCCTCGACAACGGCGACCGCCCCGGAATTGCGGACGGCGAACCGTTCGCCGGCGACGCCGCGGAAATAGCATTCGCCCGCGATCGCACCGTAGAGCACGGTGTTGCCGACGATGATGGAACGGTCGGCCGGAGCCACCGCCTTGTCGGACGGCCGGATGATCAGCTTGCCGCCGGACAGTCCCTTGCCGACGTAGTCGTTGGCCTGCCCGACGAGTTCGAGTGTGACGCCCGACGCCAGGAATGCGCCGAAGCTCTGCCCGGCGGTCCCGGTCAGCCGGATCCGGATCGTGTCCTCGGGAAGCCCGGCGTAGCCATGGGCCTTCGCCACCTCGCCCGACAGCATCGCGCCTGTCGTGCGGTCCACGTTGCGGACCGTATGCTCGATCGACACCGGCGTCCCGTGGGCGATGGCATCCCGGGCCGCCGCGATCAGGCGGCGGTCGAGCACGTCCTCGACCGGGTGGTGCTGTCTTTCGACGTGACGCACCGGGACGTCCGGGCCGACATCGGGACGATGGAAGATCCGCGTGAAGTCGAGCCCGCGAGCCTTCCAGTGGCTGACGGCGGCTTCCTTGTCGAGCAGGTCGGACCGGCCGATCATCTCGTCGAGCGTCCGGAACCCCATCGACGCCATCAGCTCGCGCACCTCCTCGGCGACGAAGAAGAAGTAG
>CAZJCW010000010.1:0-36920 GCA_964544365.1 uncultured Alsobacter sp. | reverse complement strand
TTGGTCACGTAGTCGTCGGCGCCGGCATCGAAGCCCTGCACCTTGTCGCTCCACCGGTCGCGCGCCGTGAGGATCAGGACGGGCATCGTCCGCCCGGCCCGGCGCCATGCGGACAGGACGGCGACGCCATCGACCCGCGGCAGGCCGAGGTCGAGGATGACGGCATCGTAGGGTTCCGTTTCGCCCAGGAACTGCCCCTCCTCGCCGTCATGGGCGCGATCGACCGCGTAACCGGCCTGTTCAAGCGCGGTGACGATCTGGCGGTTGAGGTCCTTGTCGTCCTCGACGACGAGCAGTCGCATGACGGGGTCCGTTTCCTGATCGGCTCAGTTCTGGCTGATGATCTTACCCGAGGGAGCGTCGACGATCACGCGGATGACCTTGCCGTCGCGCTTCAGGGCCGTGATGACATAGACGAGGCCAGCTTCCCCCTTGCAGAGCCGGGCTCGCACTGCCTCGCCGCCGATCTGGCTGCGTGCGGTCCGCAAGGCCGTGACCTGGCTGACAACCCGGCGTTGGGCGACTTCCTCGCGGATCTCGTCTGCCGTCAAGCACCGGTCCGCGGCGCGGACGTCCCCGTCGGCAACAATGCAGGCCGCGGCCAAAGGCAGCGCCGTGAGCAGGATCTTCATCAGCCTCATGACGGGCACGCTATCACGGCCGCGCCTGAACCGGCGCTGAACGGGACGGCTGTGAATCGCCCTCGCCGCTGGTCTATAGTGCATGCCGTGTTCCGGCTGAGGAGCATGAACGACCCGCCTTCCTGCAATCTTCGACAATCCGACAGCGAATCGTTCCACCAGCCTCCCCTATCGCGTGCATCGCCCGCCTTCCGTCGACCCTGTCCGCCAGACGCCGGCTTCCATGCGCTACGCCGCTGCCTTTCTCATCGCAGCATCGCTGCTCGGCACGCTCGAGACGGTGTTCATCCGGATCATCGGGGACAGCCTCGCCATCGGACAGATCCTCCTCGTGCGCGCCGGCGCGCAGGTGCTGCTGACGGCCATCCTTGGCGGCATGTTCACGGGAAGCGGCATCACGATGCTGCGCACCAAGAGGATCAAGGGCCACTTCGCGCGCGGCAGCCTGGCAGCCATCGCCTGGTGGTGTTACTTCATGAGCTTCCGGTCGCTGGAGCTGCCGCTCGCGACGACGATCAGTTTCTCGTCCCAGCTCTTTCTGCTCGTCCTGGCATGGCCCGTTCTCGGCGAACGGGTGACGATGGAGCGTGCCGCGATGGCCCTGCTCGGCTTTGCCGGCGTCGTCATCGCCGTCGAACTCTGGCAGCCCACCCGACTCGACTGGCGCATCCTCTACGGGCTGACCGGGTCGTTCCTCGGCGCGATCATGATCCTGATCACCCGGTCGCTGTCCTTCACCGAGCGTACCGACACGATCATGTTCTACATGGCGACCGTGGTCTTCCTCAGCGCCATCCCGCAGGCGGCGTTGACATGGAAGCCGCTGGATGCAGCCAACATGGGACTGCTGATCCTGCTGTCCCTGTCGGGGACTGCCGCGACCTACTGCTTCGTCGAGGCCTACCGGCGGGCCGAAGCCTCGGCGCTGGCACCCTACCCCTACTCGCGCTTCATCTTCGCGGCCGGCTTCGGCTATGCCCTCTTCGGCGACGCCCTGAGGCCGGCGACACTGGTCGGTGCCGCGATGATCGCCCTCAGCAACATCCTGCCGATCCTGCGCTCGCGTCGGAAACGGGCCGCGGCGGCCCTGCAGCAAGGCAGCGACGAGAAGCCGCCCGCGGACCGGCCATAGGCTCGGGAGCGGAAGCAGGCCCGGCCGCCTCGGCCTGCCGGCTGGAGGGTCCTCACGCCGCCCCGTCGCGCAACCGGACGTCGCTCGGCGCTGCGATGCCCTATCGCATCGAGGCGATGGCGGCAGCCACCGTGACGATGCAGCCCAGCGAGATCAGCATGCTGGCCGCGACGAGACAGATCGTCTCCCATCGGGGCGTCGGCAGCCCCAGGTGTCGGGCGCGCCGGAGAGCGCTCTGCGATTGTTGCCCATGCCCGACTTGAGGAACGTGTCCTCGGTCGGCCTGGGACTGACCAATTCGCACCGCCGGCCGCATCATGCTCCCCAATTCGACGTCAGGCACGACTTCCAACAACCGCGAATCAAAACACTGGACAAAGAAAGACATGGGACCGGAAGCTTAACAACAGAATTTTCCGCAGATAAGGATCCTACTTGGACATTTATTGCTTAACTTTGACTGCACAGAAAAATCCTTTGGCGCCAATAAAACTGCATGAAATGGATTGTTATCGCACTCGAAAGAATTTATTGACGGATATCATCTCCAGCATTGCGCCGTGTCCCGCACGAACGCGCAACCACGTGGTGGATCGAGGGCACCGGACGAGCAGTCCCGCCGAAGCTTGCAGGTTGCTTTCGGCTCCGCTCAACTGCAGCTGACCATCCCTCCGGAGATGCAACCCTGCGCATCGCCTCGAAAGTTCTTCTCGTCGGCGGCATTCCGATCGCGATGGCGGCGGTCATCGCGACGACGGCGTGGTTCCTGTTGCGGGAAGCCGACAGGGCGCGCAGCGGCGCCGTGCTCGCCGGCAGCATCTACCGCGATGCCCTCGTCTCGATCGCCGAGCGGGACCGGTTCATGGTCGCCCCGACACAGGACCGGATGGCGGCGGCTGGACGCTTCTTCGTTCTCACGAACCGTGCTCGGACCGATCTCGCCGCGCTGGCCGGCGTCACCCGCTCGCCGGAGCAGGCGGAGGCCGTGGCCCGTGCCAGCGCTGACCTCAACCGGTACACGGAGCAGATGGGCCTTCTCGTCAACGCCATGGAGCAGAGCGAGAGGCTGGTCGGGGAAATGGCCGAGCGCGCCGCGCGGCTGATCGTGCTGACCGACGAGGCGCGGCTTCGCCAGCGGGCCTCGAATGCCGACATCGTCGCGTCGCTGACGGAGAAGGATCGTCGCCTGATGCTCATCGGCGACGTCGTGGACAAGACGCAGGACCTTCGGGCGCTCATCGCCCTGGCGGTTGCCGACAGCGCGGGACGCGGCGCGGCGCGCGCCGAACTGCGCAACGCGAGCCTGGACCTCGCGGCAGCCCTCGAGGCGTCCGGGCGCGGCACCGACGTTGCCACCCTGCATCGCCTGACGGACACCATAGCGAGCGACGCAGGTCTGACGGCGTCGTCCGGAACCCTGTCCGCGACGGCGCGCGCCATCATCGAATGGTGCGAGCGGCTTCTGAAGATCGACGAGACGGAGCGCAGGGCCCTGCAGGAGGAGGTCGCGCAGCTCCTCACCTATTCCGTCAAGGCCAACGAGACGGAACAGGCCACGCAGAACGTCGCGATATCGGCGCTGAAGCTCGGACAGCGCTCGGCCCAGGCCCTCGGCAACCGGGATATCCCGGCCGTGTCGGTGCTTGGCGAGGACAGCCGGCAGCTGGCCGATTCCATCGCGGCGTTGCCCATCTCGCCGCTGATCCAGAGCGAAATGATCGATTCCATCCGGGTCTGGAGGGATCGTCTCCTGACGACCCTGGCCGGGCTGCGCCAGCAGAACGCCACGGCCGCCAGCATGGACGCCGCGGCAAGGGACCTGACCGAGGGCGCGAGCTCGCTCAACGACACCTTCACCGGTGACGCGGACCGCCTCGGCGGCACGACGCGGACGATCCTGCTGATCGGAGCGACGATCGCCCTTCTCATGGGCATCCTCGCCGCGCTCGTCGTCGCGCGATCGATCACGAGGCCGCTCCTGCGGCTGCGCCTGTCCATGCTCAAGCTCGCCGACGACCCCGCCGGCGGCGGCGTGACGGATTCCGGTCGCAGCGACGAACTGGGAGACATGGCGCGGGCGGCCAACGTCTTCGTCGGGGAGATCGTCGTGCGGGAGCGTGCCCTGCGCGATGCCATCGCCCGGGCCGACGCGGCGCTGTCGGACCTGAGGAGGACCCAGGCCGAGCTGATCCAGGCCGAGAAGCTCGCATCGCTCGGCCAGCTCGTGGCAGGCGTGGCGCACGAGATCAACACCCCTGTCGGAGTCGCCCTGACGACCGCGACCCAAATGGGCGAGGAGGCCCGCAGCTTTGCGGAGGAGGCACGGGGCGACTCGCTTCGGCGCTCGCGCCTGCTGGCCTTCACCGACCGGATGAACGAGGGATCGCGGCTGCTCTTCTCGAACCTGACCCGCGCCGCCGACCTGGTACAGAGCTTCAAGCAGGTCGCGGTCGACCAGGTGAGCGGCGAGCGCCGGCGGTTCGACCTGCGGGACTGGCTCTCCGAACTCGTCACCAGCCTTCGCCCGCTCCTGCGCAAGCGAGGCCTCGCCGTCACCATCGACTGCCCGGAGGGGGTGGAGGTCGAAACCTACCCCGGCGCCCTGGGACAGGTCGTGACCAATCTCGTCGTGAACGCCGCACTGCATGCCTATGACGACGGCAAGGGAGGACCGGTCACCGTGAAGGTCCTGTCCGGAAAAACGGGGCGCTGCATCCTCGTGGTGGAGGATCAAGGCCGCGGCATCGCCCGCGAGCATGTCGGCCGGATCTTCGACCCGTTCTTCACGACCGCCCGGCAGCACGGGAGCACTGGGCTCGGCCTTCACATCGTCTACAATCTGGTCGTCCAGACCCTGCGGGGGCGGATCGACGTCTGGAGCGAACCCGGACGCGGGACCCGCTACACCATCGATCTGCCGACCCCTACTCCGGTCGCGGACCACGCACCCCTCGACGAGAACCGCCGCCACCACCCGTGAAGGAGGACCGCCCATGACCCGTCAGTGGACTGCCGCCGCCCTTCGGCCCGTCTCGTGGTTGCCCGTACTCGTTGCCGGCGCGCTGCTTGCGGCCCCGGCGCAAGCCAAGACGCTCGTCTTCTGCTCGGAGGGAAATCCGGAGGCGCTCAATCCGCAGATCGTCACGACGACCACGGGGATGAACGCCGGGCGGCCGATGTTCAACAACCTAGTGGAGTTCCGCAAGGGAACGACGATCATCGAACCGGGGCTTGCCGAGAGCTGGACCATCTCGCCGGATGGAACGGAATACGTCTTCCGCCTGCGCCCGGGCGTGAAGTTCCACTCCAACGCGCTGTTCCAGCCGAGCCGGGACATGAATGCCGACGACGTGGTGTTCTCGCTGGTCCGACAGTGGAAGGAGGACCACCCCTTCCACAAGGTCTCGGGGTTCAGCTTCGACTTCTTCCGCGACCTGGGAATGCCGGACCTGCTGAAGTCGATCGACAAGATCGACGACCGCACCGTGCGCATCGTGCTGACGAAGCCGGAGGCGCCGTTTCTTGCAAACCTGGCGATGCCCTTCAACGTCGTGCTGTCGTCGGAATACGCGGACCGGCTGCTGGCGATGGGGAAACCGGAGCTTCTCGACACCCAGCCCGTCGGAACCGGACCCTTCCTCTTCGACAGCTTTCAGAAGGACGTGACCGTTCGCTACCGGGCCTTCGCCGATTACTGGGGCGGGCGGCAGGCGATCGACACGCTCGTTTTCTCGATCACGCCCAACCCGGCCGTCCGCTACACCAAGCTGAAGGCCGGCGAATGCCACGTGATGGCGTTTCCGAGCCCGGCCGACGTGCCGCGCATCGCACAGGATCCGGCCCTCACGCTCCTGCAGCAGGAGGGGCTGAACGTCGGCTACATGGCCATGAACACGACGCGCCCACCGTTCGACGACCGGCGGATCCGGCTGGCGGCGACGATGGCCATCGACAAGGCGGCGATCGTCGCAGCGGTGTACCAGGGCGCCGGGAAGGTGGCCAAGAATCCCATTCCGCCCACGCTCTGGTCCTACAATGACGCCATACCGGACCATCCCTTCGACCGCACGGCCGCGCTGAGGCTGATGGCGGAGGCGGGCAAGGCGGACGGCTTCGAGGCCGACCTCTGGTACATGCCGGTGAGCCGTGCCTACAATCCCAACGGCAAGCGGATCGCCGAGATGATCCAGGCCGACCTGGGCCGGATCGGCATCCGGCTGCGGCTCGAGACGAGGGAATGGGCGGAGTACCGCAAGGAACTGCAGGCCGGCACGCCGACGCTCGCGCTGTACGGCTGGACCGGCGACAACGGTGATCCCGACAACTTCCTCTACGTGCTGCTCGGATGCACGGCGGCGCGACCGGGCGGAAACAACATCTCGCGATGGTGCCACCCCCCGTTCGACGCCCTCGTCACGAGCGCGAAGCGGACGTCCGACGAGGCGGGCCGCGAGACTCTCTACCGGCAGGCGCAGGAGATCTTCCACACCGAGGCGCCCTGGGTGCCGATCGCCCATTCGGTCGTGTTCATGGCAACCCGCAAGGAGGTCACGGGTTTCGTCATGGACCCGCTTGGCCGGCATCCCTTCGACGGGGTCGACATCCGGTAGGCGAGCTAGGCCTGGGGACTGGTCCAGCGCCAGATCCGCATGGGCTCGGCGATGTTCTTGAGCTCGTGCAGTCCTTCGTCCGCGAAGCTGGCGGTGACCTTGCCGCGCACGAGCTGATGGACGTAGTCCGACAGCATCACCTCCCCCGGTCCGGCCATTTCCTGAACCCGGACGGCCAGGGCCACGCCCTCGCCGAAGCGATCGTTGCTGCTCACGACGACGTCGCCGACGGCGATTCCCACCCGAAACAAGAGCCGGGACGCAGCACCACCGGCCTCGGCAGACCAGGAGCGCGCCTCCTCCTGGAAGGCGACGCTCCATTCCACCGCGTCGACGACGCTCTGGAATTCGACAAGGGCGCCGTCCCCCAGCATCTTGAACATCTGCCCGTTCCGCTGGGCGAGCGAGGGCGACACCAGTTCCGACAGCACCCGGTCGACGGCGGCAAGCGTGGCCGGTTCGTCGTCCTGGACGAGCCGGCTGAAGCCGACGATGTCGAAGGAGACGATGGCGGCCAGCCGCCGCTCCGCCTGCGCCGGGCGGATCCAGCGCACGCGGCGCAGGACAGATCGTATGCGGGCGAGCAGCTCGCGCAGTTCGCAGGGCTTGGCGAGATAATCGTCGGCGCCGAGTTCGAGACCGACCACCCGGTCGATCGCGCTGGCCGTGGCCGTGAGCATGATCACCGGCAGCGGCGTCGTCTGCTTGAGCCCGCGGATGATGGAAAGCCCGTCCTCCTCCGGCATGTTGAGGTCGAGCACGACCAGATCGGGCTCGTCACGGGATATGAGGTGCCTGAGCGACCGACCGCCGTCGCACAGGCTGACGCGAAACCCGTGCAGCGACAGGTAGTCGCCGATCATCTCGCGGGCTTCCGCCTCGTCGTCGACGACCGCGATATGGCTCTGCCCTCTCACGCCGCCGCCTCGCGATCGGATGTGGCCTTGATGGAGATCGTGAACACCGAACCGGCGCCCGGGCCGTTCGACCGGACGTCGAGCCGTCCGCCGTGCAGGTCCACGATCCGCTTGGTGATGAACAGGCCGAGACCCGTCGAGTTCTCGCCTCCGGTCGGGCGGGCAGAGAGGCGCTGGAACCGGCCGAACAGCCTGGGATAGTCGTCGGGGCGCAGGCCCGGACCGCTGTCCTCGACCGAAACCGCAGCCTCCGTGCCGGAAAGGGTCACGGTGACGGCGATCCGCCCGCCCGGCGGACTGTACTTCACGGCATTGCTGACGAGGTTGTCGACGGCTTCGCGCATCCGTTCGTGATCGCAGACGGCGGCGATCGGATCGGCCCCGCTGAAGGCGATGACCTGCTGCTTGCGCTCCGCCAGCGGGCGGTTGGCGTCGACGGCCTCCCGCACCAGCGCGACGAAATCGGTCGGTTCCGGGCGGACGGGCAATTCCAGCGCGTCCACCATGGCGTCCTTGATCAGCGCATCGACCATGCCGGTCAGCCGGCGCGTCGACTCGCGGATCCGGTCGAGCTGGTTTTGCGCGACGTCTCCGGCGTCGGGCATCGCGGCGATCATTTCCTGCAGGATTTCCGTGCGGCCCATGATGACCGCGAGCGGATTCTTGAGGTCGTGGGCCACCATGCCCAGGACCTCGTTCTGGAATGCGGTCGTGCGCCGGGCGCGGGCGTACTGGGTCTCCAGCCGCCGGTTGGCGGCCATGAGTTCGGCAGTCCGCTGGGCCACGCGCTGCTCGAGCTGTTCGTTGGCGATCCGCAGTTCCTCCTGCAGCATCACCATGTCGAACGCCGCCGAGACGCGCTCCGTGAAGAGCCGCAGCAGCATCGGGTCGGGCGGTGTCGCCGGCGCGGTACCTGTCAACTGCACGGCGAGGCGTCGCCCGGCGGCCGAGCTCATCGCCATGCCGAGCGGCTCGGCCAACCGCAGCCCCGGCGGCCCGTCCAGGAGCGCCAGCATGTTGCCCTTCACGTCAGCCGGAAGCCCCGCGAAGGCAGCAAGGCCCGCGAGACCGGCGTAGCGCCCGCGTCCCGCTATGACCCGACAGCCCCGCTCCGGGCTCGCCGGCTCGTCGATCGCGACCAGGCCATCGGGCGGGACGTCGAGAATGGAGCAGAGCCGGTCGAGCACCTCTTCCGCCAGCCGGTGGATGGACCGCTGGCCGAACAACCGGGCCGTGAACTCGAGCATCGTGTCGAGCGTCCGGTTCGTCGCGCCGATCCGGGTCAGCTGTTCATGGCTTCGCAAGGCCGCCGTCAGGGTCGTGAACAGCTTGTCCGCCGTCAGCTCGGTCTTGGCCTTGTAGTCGTTGATGTCGTAGCGGAGCACGACCTCGCGCTCGGGCGCCTGTCCCGGCTGGCCGGTCCGCAGGATGATCCTGACCGTCTCGTTGCCGAGATCGCGCCGGATGAACTCGACGAGATCGAGGCCCGCCCGATCCGTCTCCATCACGACGTCGAGCAGAACCACCGCCGTCTCCGGGTGGCTGGCGAGCAATTCGCGGGCCTCCTGCGCGGAATAGGCCGAGATGATCTTCAGGCCAACGCCCTTGAGCACGTAGTCGCGCAACGCGAAGCGCGTGCCCTCGTGCACGGCTTCGTCGTCGTCCACCACGGCGATCGTCGAGACGCGCGACCCGGTCGCTGCCTCCGGCGTGTCGTCCACGACGAGGAGTAGATCATCCAGCGGGTTCACGGCGGGATCCTGGCCTTCGCAGCAGCGCGATTGCAAACAGGTCCTCTACTCTATGCACAACGCAAGAGAGAGCAATCGCACAGATGCAACCTGTGCGAGAATTCCTATCCGGGCTGTGCGCCCTGTCACTTTACCGGCCGCCCGGGCATGCCGAAGTGCTTGTCACGCCAACTCCCGAAGCCGCGCCGAAAAAGGGACGCTAGGGTCGAAGAAAGAGCTTGCGAACGGGCACCCTGCTCGCTGAATCTCGCAGCAGCGACCCGTTGCAGTCCCGCAACAGACCGTCCTGCGTCAGAGACGGTCGACCATGGAGTCCAACCGCCGTGCGCCTCCTTTATCTCCAGAACGGTCCGTCGAGAACGACGGTCAGCGGCCTCGAGACCCGCTTCGCCCAAGCCGGCTTCGATGTCGCGATGGTCTGGGCGTATGGCGGGGAGGATCCGGGCGATCTTCGGCAGTACGGCGCCTGCTTCGTCTCCGGTTCGCCGCACGGCGCCTACGAGGACATCGACTGGATTCACCGCGAGCACGGCTGGCTGCGCACGCTGGCCGAGCAGGGATCGCCTCTGCTGGGCATCTGTTTCGGCAGCCAGATCCTCGCTTCCGCCCTGTGCGGCCGGGACCAGGTCTTCCGGCGCCCGACCTGCGAGGTCGGCTACATGGATCTCGCGGTGACGCCGGCCGCGCGCACGGACCGGCTTGCCCGCGACCTTGCCGAGACCGTGCATATGTTCGTCTGGCACAATGACGAGGTGCGCGCGGCCCACCCCGAGATGGTCATCCTTGCCACGTCGCCGGATTGTCCGAACCACGTGTGGCGGCATGCGCGCTATCCGGCCTGGGGAATCCAGGGGCATCCGGAAGTGAGCGCCGCGCAGGCTCAGGGATGGTTCGAGTCGTCCCGCGCGCGCCTCGAATCCGACGGCGCCGACGTCGACCGGTTGAAGCAGGTTGCGCGCGATGCCGTCGAGGCGGACACCATGCTGGTGAACTTCATGACGGCCGCTCATCGGGGCGAGCTTCGCGCCGCCTGATCGAGGTCGGCCGACGGCCCGCGGAACGGAACATTGCCATGGACACGACGGCAGACGACGGGACCGGGGCGAAGCCGTGGTTCGAGAGGCAGGAATTCCTGGACCGCGTGTCCCGTATCCAGGGGAAGCTGCGCGAGCGGGGATTGGACGGGCTCCTGGCGTTTGCACCCGAGTCCGTGACCTGGCTCACCGGATTCTTCACCCGCGGCTATTCGACGTTCCAGTTCGCGATCGTGCCGGCACAGGGGAATCCCGCGATCTTCTGCCGCGACGTGGCGCAGTACTACCTGGATCGAACTTGCGTGTTCACCGGCCACTCGGTCTGGGCCGACGGGGACGACCGGAACGCCGCAGCCGCCTCGTTCGTCGCGCGGATGCTCGGACGCTCGGCGAAGGTTGCTGTCGAGTTCGACGCGTGGCAAATGACCGCTGCGCGCTTCATGGCCTTGTCGGCAGCCATGCCGGACATCCGGATGGTGGATGCCGAGGGTCTGGTCAGCCGGGCCCGGCTTGTGAAGTCACCGGCCGAGATCGCCTACCAGCGACAGGCGGCACGGGCTGCGGAAGCGGGAATGGACGCCGCGCGGGCCACTGCCGCGGCAGGGGTCAGCGAGCGCGACGTCGCGGCGGCCATCGTGTCTGCGATGATCCGCGCGGGAAGCGACCATCCGGGTCCGGGGCCTCTCTCGTCGGGCGAGCGGGCCTTCCACCTGCATGGCGGGTTCACCGACCGCGTCCTGCGCCACGGCGACACGCTGCAATGCGAATGCACGCCGGCCGTGCGCCACTACCACGCCCGGTTCATGCGCACGATCAAGATCGGAAGCGCCTCGGAGGACGAGCGGCGTAAGCTCGGGGCCATCATCGCCGTGCAGGACGAGGCTCTCGCGGCGGTGCGTCCCGGCGTCCCCGCCTCGGTGCCGGACGCCATCTATCGCAACGGCATTCTGAGCCGCGGCCTTCGCAAGGACTACACGAACAAGACGTTCTATTCGGTGGGCCTGATGATGCCCCCGGTCGGCGGCGAGGCACTCGAAGCCGCGCCCGGTGCGTCCTGGACATTCGAGCCGGGCATGGTCTTCCACACCTACGTCCTGGCCGACAGCTTCGGCTTCTCGGAGACGATTGCCATCACGCAATCCGGCTACGAAAGACTGACGACCTATCCGCGCGAACTGATTGTCACGCCACGCTGATCAAGACTGCCGGCAGCGGGAGCAGCCATGAAGATCGACATGAACGCCGACCTCGGCGAGAGCTTTGGTCCCTGGCCGATGGGCGACGACGCAGCGATGCTGGACATCGTCACCACGGCGAACGTTGCCTGTGGGTTCCATGCCGGCGATCCGACGATCATGAGGCGCACTGCCGAACTGGCGCGGGCGAAGCATGTCGCCATCGGCGCTCACCCCGGCTTCCACGATCTCGCGGGCTTCGGCCGACGGCGGATTCTCGGGATTTCGGGGCGGGAGCTCGAGAACATGATCGCCTACCAGATCGGCGCGCTACAGGCCGTCGCGGCGCTGGCGGGCCATCGCGTCACGCATGTCAAGACGCACGGGGCGCTTGGCAACATGGCGGCCGAAGACGACGAGATGGCGATGGCGGTGGGCCGCGCGATCAAGGCGGCGGATCCGGGACTGCGGTTCCTCGTGATGCCCGGCATGGCGACCGAACGCGCCGCCCAGCGCCTCGGCCTCGACCACTTTCGCGAGGTCTATGCCGACCGCACCTACGACGACACGTTCAACCTGACGGACCGCAGCAAGCCGGGCGCTGTCATCCACGACGTGGACGAGGCGGTGCGACACGTCCTGCGGATGGTCGAGGATCAGGCGCTCACGTCGGTCGGCGGCAGGCGCATGTCGGTCGGCATCGACTCCGTCTGCGTCCATGGCGACAATCCCGCCTCGGTCGCGCTCGCGCGGGCCCTGAGATCGGCCCTCGAAGCCGCCGGCCTGACCGTTACGTCCTATCGACCGGGCTGACCGGAGATCCTGCATCCTCAACCCCGCTGATGAGGTTGACGGAGAGGAGACGCTCGGTCGTGAGGCCCTCCGACGCGGGCCGGACCCGTCCGAGCGCCGACGCGACGGCACGACGCTGGTCGGCCAGCGCCGCGACGGCCTCCTCGCGTGAGACGGCTCGAAACCGCACGACGGACGCTGGCGGCAGCTGGGCAAAGCGCGGGAGATCCGCGGTGATGAGGGCCGCGATCTTCGGGTAGCCACCCGTCGTCTGACGATCCCGCATCAGAACGATCGGCTGTCCGTCCCCGGGTACCTGCACATGCCCCGTGACGATGCCGTCGGAGACGATGTTGAAGCCCTTGGCATGCGCCAGCGGCGGTCCCGCCAAACGCGTCCCCATGCGGTCGACCCGCGGGCTAACGGCATAGGGTTCCGAGAGGAACGTCTCCATCGCCTCGCGCGTGAAGTGATCGTCCTGCGGACCCGGGATGATGCGGATGGGTCCCGTTTCGGCCACCGGGACTTCGGGGAGCGCCTTGAGGACCGGTTGACCGGCCAGCGCGACGGTATCCAACCGGTCGCCGGCCGCCAGCGGCCGGCCGCCGATCCCCGAGCGGCGGTGGACGGAGAGGCTGCCCATTTCGCTCGGCAGCAGGAAGCCGCCGTCCACGGCGAGGTACGCGTACACCCCACCCCGGACGACGCCGACGGTCAGGCGATCTCCCTGTCCGACCAAGACCGAAGCAAGCGGCGGCATGGACACGTCGTTCACGGTCAGCGAAGCGCCGACGACGGCAACATGCGCCGGCCCGCCCTCGACGGCGAATGCCCCCCCGAGCATGCAGAACTCGATCCCCGCGGTGCTCGCCGCATTGCCCACGAGGACATTCGCCGCGGCCAGGGCAACCGGATCCATCGCGCCGGCCGGCGAAACGCCGAACCGCTGCAGGCCGAAGCGACCGGCATCCTGCACCGATGTCGAGGGGCCGCAGGCCAGGACAGCAAGACAACTCATCGGGAGGTCGCCGTCGCCACCGGTTCGCCGCGCGACGCCGCCTCGTCCAGCCGGGCCCAGTCGTCCTCGGCTATACGCTCGAAGACGATCTCGTCGCCGGCCTCGTACAGAAACACCGGATTTCGACCGGGCATGAACCCGCGTGCGGGCGTTCGGCCGATCATGTGCCAGCCGCTGGGGCCCGCGACCGAGCTGATCGCCGTCTGAGCGCCGCCAATGGAGATCGACTGGGCCGGCGTGTCCATGCGAGGTTCCGGACGGCGCGGCGTGGCAAGACTCGGGTCGAGACCGCCCAGATAGGCGAATCCCGGCATGAAGCCGATCATGTAGACTTGGTAGACGGCACTGGCGTGGCGCTCGATGAGCGCTTCGGGCGTCAATCCATGCCGGGCCGCGATGTCGTCGAGATCCATGCCGAAGGCCCCGCCATAGACGACGGGGACATGCCAGCGCCGCACATGCCCCCGCGAGGGAGAAGCGCTGCGGCAGTTCTCCTCGATCCGCGCAACGAGCAGCGGGACATCCGTCTCCACGGGATCGAAGTGGATCAGCAGCGAGCGGTAGGTCGGCACCGTCTCGACGACGCCGGGAACCGGATCGGCGGCGAGGGCCGCGTCGAGGGCGAGGACGCGCAGGTTCAGGGCCGGATCGATCGCATTTCCGAACTCGACGCTGATCGCGCCATCGCCGCAGGGCAGAAGGCGTGGCGCATCGACGGCTGGCGGCTGCGGCGTCACCCCTGACCGTTCCCGGACGGCTCGTTCGCCGGCGCAAGGCCGAGAACGGCGAGAACCTTTCCGGCCACTTCCAGCGCCGTGCGCTCCAGCGCCTCCTGGGTCGCGCCGCCGAGATGCGGGCTGAACACGATGTTTGGAGCCGCGAGAAGCGGGCTGTCCGCCGGCAGCGGCTCGTGCTGGAACACATCGAGGCCAGCCGCCCCGATCCGCCCGCTTTCCAGCCCCTTGATCAGGGCCGCCTCGTCCAGCAGGCCGCCGCGACCGGTGTTGATCACGACGGCTCCGGGCTTCAGCCGAGCCAGGCGCGCGGCGTCGAACAACGGGCTCGGACCGGGTATTCCGTGCAGCGAAACGATGTCGCTTGCGGCACACAGGTCATCGAGATCGGTGATCGACCGAATGCCGTGGGCCGCCATCTCGCCCGGTCGAGCCGAGCGCGACCAGCCGAGCACAGTCATGTCGAAGGCGAGGGCCAGCCTCGCCACCCGCCGCGAGACGTGGCCGAAGCCGACGAGCCCCAGCGTCCGTCCCTGCAACTCGTGCGAGCGCTGGCGGTAGCGAAAGGCGAAATCGCCGGCGCGGACCGCACGGTCGGCCTCGACCAGCCGCTTCGTGCAGGCCAGCATCAGCGCCAGCGTCAACTCCGCGACGGACTGGGCGTTCGCGCCGGGCGTGTTCACCACGGCGATTCCGCGATCGCGCGCAACGTCCTTCGCCACGGCATTGGTGCCCGTGCCGTGGACGCCGATCACCTTCAGGTTGGGCGAAACGGCGATCGCCTCGGCGGAGAACCCGGCGTCCCGCGTCACGACCGCGCGCGCTGTCGCCAGATGCGGGGCCAGCGCCGGCAGCGTCCGGTCGGACGCGACATGGATGGACAGTCCCGCGTTGCGCAGAAGGTCGAGGCCGACGTCTGCGATGGGCTGGACGACGACGCAGTCGGTCATGGGCGAACACCCTCGAAGGCGAGGCAGAAGCGGGAAAGGATGGCCGCTGCGGCGGCAAAGTCGGTCATGTCCATGGCTTCGTGCGGATTGTGGCTGCCATTGGCGTTGCGGATGAAGAGCATTCCCGTCGGGACGCCCGCATTGGCGAAGACCGCCGCATCGTGGCCCGCCCCGCAGGCCATGCGCGGCGCCTCGATGCCGAGGTCCTTCGCGACCGAGGCGAGGCGGTCGACGACCGCTGCGTCCATGACCGCCGGCCGGCTCCCCGTCAATGGCCCGAAGTCGAACGCGACGCGATGGCGGGCCGCGACCGAGGCGGCTGTCCGGTAGACACTGGCACGGACGCTCTCGAGCGTGGCCTCCGACTGACTGCGGACATCGAGGCAGAAATGGACGAGGCCGGCGACCTTGCTGAAGGCGTGCTCGGCCGGATCCGTGGAGACCTGCCCGAACGTGATCGTCAGATCCTCGCCGGCTTCTTCCATGTCCCGCCACAGATCGTTGAGGGCCACCACCAGTGCGGCCACGGCCGAGACGGCGTCCTGCCGCAATGTCCGCGGCGTCGCTCCCGAATGCGCATAGGATCCGATGCACCTGGCCTGGCGGTGCCGGAAGCTGCCCCTGATGCCGGTGACGATGCCGGCAGGCAGGCCTTGCGCGACGAGATAGGGGCCCTGCTCGATATGCGGTTCGATGAAAAGGCCGATCCGACCGGGGTCGAGATACGCCTCGCGACGGCGCAACGCGTCGGGATCGCCACCGGCATCGAGGATGTGGCCGCCGAGCGAACGGCCGTCGTCGGAACGCACGACGTCGTCGAGCTCGGCCGGTTCGAGCAGGCCGAATGCCGCCCGGCTGCCGATGTAGGATGCGTTGAACCACGCGCTCTCCTCGGCACGGATCGCCATCACCGTGATGTCGCGCGGTGGCACGATCCCCGCGCGGCGGAAGCCGGACAGGACGGCCAGGCCCATGAGGACGCCTGCTGCGCCGTCGAAGTTTCCGCCCGAGGGCACGGAGTCGAGATGCGAGCCGATCATCAGGCCGGGTTCGGCGCCTTGGCCGCGCATCGTGAGGTAGAGATTGCTGGCAGCGTCGGTGCGTATGTCGAGCCCGAGGGCCAGCGCTTCCTTGCGGACCAGCAGATGGGCGAGGTTCTCCCCCGCCCCGTATGAGGCGCGCGTGATGCCGCCCGCATCCCCGGTTCCGGACCGCAACGCAGCGAAAAGCCGCTCGGCCAGCCCGATGTCGGGCGAGCCATCCGAAGCGTTCTGGCGCGGGAACGGCGCCTTGGCCGGTCGAGTCGCGGGCAAGCGATCAGGCCCCTGACAAGCGGGCGATGATGCTCTGGCGCACCCCGTCCAGATGGACGCGCATGGCCTCGGCGGCTCCGTCACCATCACCGGCCGCCAGCGCGCGCACGATAGCCAGGTGCTCGACGCACGTCGATTCGAGCCGCTCCGGCACGCTGCGGAGGTCGAACATCTGGGTCTGCCGGCGCAGGATGAGGATGATCGTCGCCATCTTCCGGTTCTGCGCGGCGGTCGAGATGGCGCTGTGCAAGTCCTCGTCGATGGAGCGTACGAGCGCCCGGTCGGGTTGGCGGGCGTCCTGCCTCGCCGATGCCAGCAACTGATTGAGCCGCTCCTCGAGATTGTCGAGTTCGTCCCGCGGCACGCGCCCGGCGGCCGTCCGCGCGGCGTCGGGTTCGAGCAGTCGACGGATGCTCAGGTTTTCCATGAAGTCCTCGAGGTTGAGGTACCTCACCTGCATGCCCTTTGCACCCTGGCGGTCGAGAAGCCCCTCCGCTTCCAGCATGAGAAGCGCATCCCGCAACGGCGTGCGCGACATGTTCAGATGCTCGGCGAGGCGTCGCTCCTGGATCAGCGTACCCGGCTTCAGCTGTCCGGCCATGATCATGTCCAGGACCTGCTCGTAGGCCTGAACCGCCAGCCTTTTCTCCGGGATCATCAGCATGGTGGTTGTGTTCCGGGGCTCCTCGGCGTGGTCTGCACGCCTGGCAGGCTGAGTGCAACAGCTTCGGTCTTCAGCGCCCTGTTTCGTGACGGAACTTTGGGCATTCCTATGGTTGACAGCTGGTATACCAGCGCTTAGCGTTTTGGCAAGCATCGCCGCCCCCCGCGATGGGACACCAGCGCCATGGCTTCGCCCCCGCCTCCTGGATCGATGCTTCCCTTCTCGCGCGAGGAGCATTTGGCGCGGCAGCAGCGACTGCGTCGAACGCTGAAGGATCGCGGTTTCGATGCCATGCTGGTGTTTGCGCAGGAGAGCCATTTCTGGCTGACCGGCTACGATACCGGCGGCTTCGTCTTCTTCCAGTGCGCCATCGTGACCGCCGACGAGCGGCCCATCGTGCTCCTCACGCGCCGCCCGGACCTCATCCAGGCGCGCCAGACGAGCACCATCGAGGACATTCGCATCTGGTGGGATGCCGAGGACGCAAACCCGGCCCGCGACCTCAAGGAGATCCTCGCCGAGTTGGGGCTCGCGGGCGGTCGCATCGCTGTCGAGCTCAACACGCACGGCCTCACGGGCTGGAACCTCTGGCGGCTGCAGAAGACCCTCGAAGGCTTCTGCACCCTCGACAACGACGACCACATGATCCGCAGGATGCGGCTGGTGAAGTCGCCGGCCGAGATCGCCTATGTCCGCAAGGCGGCCGCCTTGCTCGACCGATCGCTGGAGGTGGTCATCGCCACGGCCAGGCCGGGCGTGATGGATGCCTCGCTCAACGCGGCGTATCTCAAGGTCGTGCTGGAAGGCGGTGGAGACATGCCGCCCAATGCGCCGCTGTTCAACTCCGGGCCGAGGGCCGTCTACGGACGTGGCGTCTCGATGCCGAGGGTCCTGGAACCGGTCGACCAGATCCTCGTCGAGTATCCGGTCGCCTATCGCCGCTACAACGTGAAAACGGAATGGACCATCCTGCTCGGTCAAGCGACGGACCGGCAGCGTCACATGTACGACGCCGCGCGCGACACGCTCCGGCGCATGACCGAGATCGCAAGGCCCGGCACGACGCTCGGCGAAATCTTCGACGTGCACGCGGATGGACTCGACCGGGCCGGCTTCCGGGCGCATCGTTACGGGGCGACCGGATACTCGGTGGGCTGCACCTATGCGCCGACGAGCATGGATGTTCCGCCGATGATCTACTCCGGCAATCCGACACCGTGCGAGCCGGGCATGACGCTCTTCTACCACGTCATGATCGGGGACAGCGACACCGGCTACGCCATGGGCGTCGGACACACCTTGCTGGTGACGGACGGGGCACCCGAGGTCCTGACCGGACTTCCGGACGAGTTGACGGTGATCATCTGAGGGGGAACGGACGATGACGAAACTGAGCATGAACCGGCGCCATGTGCTGGCGGGCCTTGCAGGCGCCACCGCCTTCCCGGGCATCGTGAACGCACAGGCAACGCCGAAGAACGGTGGTATCCTGAAAGTCAGCCACACCACCCGCATCGCCCAGCTCAACGTGCTGCAGCTGTCGGGCCCGGCCGAGTACCTCGCCGTCGACATGATCTATTCCGGGCTGACCCGGATGGACCCGGCGATGAAGCCGCAACCTGAGCTTGCCACCGAGTGGACGGCGTCGCCCGACGCCAAGACGTTCGTCTTCAAGCTGCGCCCCAACGTCACGTTCCACGACGGCTCGCCCTTTACCGCCGCAGACGTCGTGGCGACATTCAAGGCGATCCTGGACCCGGCGACCAAGTCGCCGGCCCGCAGCGTGCTCGACATGATCGCCGACATCACGGCCGTCGATCCGCTGACCGTGAAGTTCGACCTCAAGGTCGGCTATGCCGACCTTCCCGTCTCGGTGGCCCATGCGAATGCGCGTATCGTATCGGCGGCCGCGCTGAAGGAGCCGCTGATCAACCTCGATACGAAGGCGAACGGCACCGGCCCGTTCAAGATCGAGAGCTTCGACAGCTCGCGGCTGCTCAAGCTGGTCAAGCATCCGGGCTACTACCGGCCCGGCAAGCCGCACCTCGACGGCGTGGAAATGTACCTCTTCCCGGACCTTGCCGCGGAGTCGGCGAACTACCTCTCCGGCGCGATGGACGTCATGCTCGAGGTCCAGCAGGCGGATTTCAAGCGCATCGCGTCCGCCCCCAACAGCAACGCCATCCGCGTGCCGAGCGGCCGGTTCGTCAACATCGTCATGCGAATGGACTCCAAGCCGTTCGACGACGTCCGCGTGCGCACCGCCATGGCCCATGCCGTCGACCGGCAGATGCTCGTCGATCTGGTGCTTGAGGGACTGGGCCGTCCGGCGAAGGACAACGTCATCTCGCCCGGTTTCCGGTTCCTGGCCGATACGCCCGAGGTCGCCTACGACCCTGCCAAGGCGAAGAAGCTGCTTGCGGAAGCGGGCTATCCGAACGGCATCAAGATCCCGTTGATCTGTTCGAACCGCCCGGCGATCCGCTCGCAGGTCGGCGTCGCCGTGAAGTCGATGGCGCTGCCCGCCGGCTTCGACATCGACGTGCAGACCATCCCGCACGACACCTACCTCGCCAATGTCTGGCGCAAGGGCAATTTCTACATCGGCTACTGGGGGATGCAGGCCACCGAGGACGCCGCGTTCACGCTGCTCTTCACATCGGACGCTGCCTTCGCCGACACGGCCTGGAACAACAAGGAGTTCGACGCGCTCGTCGCGAAGGGCCGCAGTTCGCCGGACGAGGCCGAGCGTCGCCGTCTCTACGCCGAGGCGCAGCAGATGATGGTCCGCGACCGGCCGTCGATCATCCCGTTCTTCCAGGACGTGCTCACGGCCAGCCGCGCACCCGTGAAGGGCTGGTCGGCGCACCCGCTGTCTCGCACCTTCTATGTCGAGAACGTCTGGGTCGACCGCGCCTAGCCCGTCATGAACGCGGGATATCTGGCTCGCCGCCTGCTCGCAGTGCTGATCGTGCTGCTGATCGTCTCGCTGACGGTCTTCGCCATCACGCTCATCCTGCCCGGCAATGCGGCGGTCATGATCCTGGGCGAGTATGCCACGGCCGACCAGCTCAAGGCGCTCGAGGAGCAACTCGGGCTGAACCGGCCGTGGCACGTCCAGTACCTGTCCTGGATCGGCAATATCCTGTCGGGCGACTGGGGCGTGTCGATGCGCCTGTCGGTCCCTGTGGGCGGGCTCATCGCCGAGGCGTTCTGGCGGTCCGCCGCGCTTGCAGCGGCCGCGCTCGTCACCGTGACGCTGATCGCCATTCCGCTTGGCGTCATCGCCGCGCTGAAGCGCGGCACGTGGGTCGACCTGCTGATCAGCATCTTCGCCTATCTCGGCACCGCGGTGCCGGAATTCGTCACGGCAACGCTGCTCCTGGTCTTCATGGCGGCGCCCGAGCGGGGCTGGTTTCCAGCGGGCGGATTCACGCCCTTCGCCGAGAGCCCGGGCGGGTTCCTCTATCACATGGTGCTGCCCGCACTCACCCTGAGCCTCATCCTGACGGCGCACATCGCGCGACAGGTGCGCAGCGAGATGTCCGACGTGCTGGCGAGCGACTATGTCCGCGCCGCCCGGCTGAAGGGCCTGTCCGAATTCACCGTCGTGCGGCGGCATGCGCTGCGCAATGCCCTCGCGCCCGCCGTGGCCGTCATATCGCTCGACGTCGGCTACCTGCTCGGCGGCATCATCGTCGTCGAGGAGGTGTTTGCGTGGCCTGGGCTCGGCCGCCTCATCATCTACGCCCTCCAGAACCGTGATCTTCCGGTGATCCAGGCGGCGACGCTGGTGCTGGCTGCGGTTTACGCCCTGTCAAACCTGATCTCCGATCTGGTCATCGCCTCGCTGGACCCCAGGGTGCGGTATGCGTGAGCTGGTCCGCCATCCGACCGGACTGGCCGGGGTCGTGCTGCTCGGCATCGTGCTGTTCGCAGCCCTGTTCGGTTCGTGGCTCGCGCCCTACGATCCACAGCTTTTCCATCCCATGGCCCGCCTGCAGGGGCCGACCGCGGCCCATTGGCTCGGCACGGACCAGTTCGGCCGCGACATCCTCTCGCGCATCCTGACCGGCGCGCGCACCACCATTGCGTTCGGCGTTTCCGCGACGCTTCTCGGCGTCGCGTTCGGCGCGGTGATCGGCATCACCGCCGGTGTCACGGGAGGCTGGGTGGACAGCCTGATCATGCGGCTTGTCGATGGCCTCCTCGCCGTTCCCGACCTGCTGTTCACCCTGCTGATCGTGACGGTGCTGGGCGGCGGCGCGGGACATGCGCTGCTGGCCGTCGCCGTCGCCTTCACGCCCGGCATGGCACGGATCTCGCGCAGCGCGGTGCTGTCGATCCGAACGCGCGAGTTCGTGCAGGCGGCCGAGGCTCGCGGCGAGTCGCGCGTCTACATCATCGCGGCGGAGGTCCTGCCCAACGCGCTGGGACCACTGATCGTCGAGGCGACGATCCGGGTCTCGTTCGCGATCATGCTCGGTGCGACGCTGGGCTTTCTCGGGCTCGGCGCTCAGCCCCCGAGCACCGAATGGGGCCTGATGATCGCCGAGGCACGCCAGTTCATGTTCCGCAATCCATGGTGCGTGGCCGTGCCGGGTGTTGCCATCGCCATCGCGGCGATGGGCTTCAACCTGTTCGGCGACGCGCTGCGCGACCTGATCGACCCGCGGGGCCGGCGCTGATGACCGTCGTCACCTCCCCCGCAGCGGACGATACCGCGGACAGCGAACGGGCCCGCCCGGTCCTGGAGGTGCGCGGCTACTCGCTCGGTTACACCACGGAGTCCGGTGTCGTCGACGCGCTGAAGTCCATCGACCTTGCCGTGCACCGCGGCCGGACCGTTGGCCTCGTCGGGGAATCCGGTTCCGGGAAGACGTCCCTGGCGTGGGCTGTCATGCGTTACCTGGCCGCCAATGCGCGCGAGGGCGGTGGTGAGTTGCTGCTGTCCGGGGAGGATCTGCGCCGCAAGTCGCCTGCCGAGATCCGTGACATCCGTGGTCGTCGCATCGGCATGGTGTTCCAGGATCCGAGCACGTCGCTGAACCCGACGCTGACGCTCGGCCGGCAACTGGCAGAGGTTCTCGTTCGCCATCGCGGCATGGGGGAAACGGAGGCTTGGGAGCACGGCGAGGGGTTGCTCGCGCGGACCGGCATTTCCCGGCCAGCCGACATGATGAGGCGTTTCCCTCATCAGGCGTCCGGCGGCGAGAAGCAGCGCGTCGTCATCGCCACGGCCTTCGCTTGCAATCCGGAGTGCATCATCTTCGACGAGCCGACGACCGCGCTCGACGTGATCACCGCACGTCAGATCCAGGATCTCTTCGTCCGCCTGCAGGAGGAGACCGGCGTCGCGGCGCTCTACATCTCGCACGACCTGGCGCTCGTCTCGCGCATCGCCCACCACCTGGCGGTCATCCACCGCGGAGCAATCGTCGAGCAGGGGCCGGCAAGGCAGATCTTCTCCGATCCCCGGCAGGAGTACACCCGCAACCTGATTGCCTCCGTGCCGCGCCCGAGCGTGAGACTGGTGACGAGCCGCATAGACCCCGCGGCCCCCGCCCTGCTGAAGCTCGACGACGTCACCATCCGCTACGGCGAGCGCGGACTGCTGAACCGCCTGCTCGGCCGCGCCCAGGCCGAGGTCGTCGGCGCGCGCCATGTGGGATTCGGCGTGCGCAAGGGCGAGATCCTCGGCATCGTCGGCGAGTCGGGGTCCGGCAAGTCGACGATCGCCCGGGCCGTCGCCGGATTGAACGCATTCGAGGGCAAGGTCACGCTCGACGGTCGGGTCTTCTCGGCGCGCGAGGCTCTCGACCGCGCCTATAGGCGTCGGGTGCAGATCATCTTCCAGAACCCGGATGGATCGCTGAATCCGCGCCAGCAGGTGCGCACGATCCTCTCACGCCCACTCAAGCTGTACGGCCTCGTCCCGGAGATCGGTCTCGACGCACGCATCGCCGAATTGCTCGGTCAGGTTCTCCTCCCGGCCGACTTCGCGTCTCGGTATCCCCACCAGCTTTCCGGCGGCGAGAAGCAGCGCGTCGCCATCGCCCGCGCCTTCGCCGCCGAGCCTTCGATCGTCCTGTGCGACGAGATCACGTCGTCGCTGGACGTGTCGGTTCAGGCCGCTATCGCCCGCCTGCTCGTTGACCTGCAGACGCGCACCGGAGCGACGTGTCTCTTCATCACCCACGACATCAACCTCGTCCGCCAGCTCGCGCACCGGATCGCCGTGATGTACCGCGGCGAATGCGTCGACCTCTTCGATACGCCCGATTGCGACGCGCCGGGCCGCCATCCCTACACCCGCAGTCTGCTCGACGCCGTCCCGACGCCGGCCGGCGGCTGAACTCCCGCACGAAGGATCCTTGCCATGACCGCAGCCGCGCTTCTCCAGTCCATCGACGAGGCCGCCTGCATCGACTTCCTGGCCAGCATGATCCGTCACAAGAGCTACACGCAGACGGAGGGCGAACTCCGGCTTGTCGAATACATGTGCAAGGCGATGAAGGACATCGGCCTCGACGCGGCCATGACGCCGGTGGAGGCCGGCCGCTTCAACGCAATCGGCACCTGGAAGGGCCAGGGCGGCGGCAAGAGCCTGCTCTTCAACGGCCACCTCGACACGAACCCCGTCACCGAGGGCTGGACGGTCGATCCGTGGGGCGGGATCGTCGACGACGCGTTCATCTACGGCATCGGCGTCTCCAACATGAAGTCGGGAGATGCGGCGTACTACTGTGCGGTGAAGACGCTGATCGATGCGGGCGTGAAGCTGAAGGGGGACGTGATCCTGACCTTCGTCATCGGCGAGCTGCAGGGAGGCGTCGGCACGCTGGCTGCCATCCGGCAGGGCGTGAAGGCGGATTACTTCGTCAACAGCGAGCCGACGGACCTGCAGGCCATCACCATGCACGCGGCCGCCTTCACCTTCATCATCGAGTTGCAGGGCATCACCCGGCACATGTCGAAGCGCGAGCAGGCCGTGGATGCCATCATGGCGGCGTGCGATCTGATCCCTCGCCTCAACGGCATGACCTTCAGCGACGCGCCGAGCGAGGAGCACCGTTCGATCAACCGCGTGCATGTCGGCGTCGTCCACGGGGCGCTGGGCCGCGATCTGCACGAGTGGCGTCCGCCGCAGGTGGCCGACATGGTTCGCATCAAGGGATCCGGCCGGTATGCCCCGGGCCAGACCGAGGAAAACGCCCTGGCCGACCTGCGCAAGGCGCTCGACGCATTGGAGGCGCGCTTCCCCGGGCTCAAGGCGACCGTCGCGCGCGAGAAGGTCGATGACCGGCCCCTGATGCCGTTCTTCCAGGTCGACCGGAATGCCCGGATCGTCAAGGCGATCAACCGGGCCTACGAGACCGTCCGCGGCGTACCGCAGCCGACCGGCGCGATCACGCCGCCCGGCTTCTACGGCACGGATGCCGGCCATTTCTACGCCGAGCTCGGCATGGAAGGGATCGTGTGCGGTCCAGGCGGGCGCTACAACACCATGCCGGACGAACGTGTCGACCTCGTCGACTTTCTCGACATGGTGCGGGTGTACCTCCTCACCATTCTCGACATCTGCGAAATCGCCTGAGCGACGCGGACAGGGCCATGAGAGAGTTCATGTCGACGACCCCTGGGGGTCGCGAGGTCACCCTGCGCTTCGAGGAGTCCGAGCACCGCGACCGGCAATCGCGTGCCCGCGCGGAACTGAAGCGACGTGGGCTCGACGCGCTGCTCGTCTTCGCGCAGGAGAGCCACTACTGGCTGACGGGTTTCGACACGTCCGGCTACGTCTTCTTCCAGGTCGGCGTCCTGACCGCGGACGACAGGCCGACGATCCTTCTCACCCGTCGGCCGGATCTGCGACAGGCCCAGGTGTCGTCGCTCTACGACGACATCCGCGTCTGGCTGAACGCCGAGGGTGCCCGCCCGGCCCTTGAACTGCGGGCCATTCTCGAAGAGTCGGGCCTCGCCGGGGCGAAGGTCGGCGTCGAATTCTCCACGCACGGCCTGACCGGCGCCAACTGCCGCGAGGTCGAGAGTGCCCTCGACGGCTTCTGCGCTCTGGTCGACGCCTCCGACGTGGTGCGCGGGCTTCGGCTGGTCAAGTCGCCCGCCGAACTCGCCTATGTCCGCGAGGCGGGCCGGCTTGCGGACGTCGCCGTCGAGTCGATGATCGCGGCCGCCGGACCGGGCGTTCTCGACAGCCGTGTCACTGCTGCCGGCGTCGCCGCAATGCTGGACGAGGGCGCCGACATGCCGGCGACCGGGCCTCTGGTGAATTCCGGCCCGCGGGCGCTCTATGGCCGCGGCGTCGGCGGACCGCGCCGCATGGGCGACACCGATCAACTCATGGTCGAGCTCGGCGCCTCCTTCTGCCGCTACCACGTCTGCATCGAGCACACGATCGCCATCGGTCCCGTCGATCCGCGTCAGCGCGCGATGGTCTCGGTGGCCGCGCAGGCCCTCGACGAAATCGTCGCGAACGCCCGCGCCGGCAGGGAACTGGGAACGCTCGACGATATCCACCGCCGCGTCCTCGACGAAGCGGGCTTTGCCTCGGAGCGCTTTGCCGCCTGCGGCTATGCGCTGGGCTGCACGTTTCGCCCTACCTGGATGGACGTGCCGCCGATGATCTATTCCGGCAACCGGCTCGTCATGGCGCCGGGCATGGTGTTCTTCGTGCACATCATGATTCCCGACACGCGCACCGGCTTGGCGGCCGGCGTCGGCCAGACCTTCATCATCACGGATGGAGCCGCCGAACGGCTCAGCGCGATTCCGCTGTTGCTTCACGAACGCTGAGGCAGGCTGATCCGGGACACGGAGCGCCCGGCGGGTCCAGCCGGAGGGCCGCCGTGGAGGACGGCCTCTGGATGTGGCATCGTTTCGCCGGAGCCGTGCCCGGTAGGGGGCGCCATCCAGGCGAACGCGAGGGCTTCGCCACGCTCGGCCAGGGCAGCGTCCCCGGCGTCAGGACCCTGGAGCGCGCCGCATTCCTGGCCCGCAAGGCGCGACAGCCAGGCTGCCCTCGGCTTTGAACCCGATGTTCGGGTATCCATCAGACTTGCCGTTGTTGTCCTCTGTGGACAGGACTAAGCTGATTCCAACTGGCGCGACACAAGCGCCATTTGACCGAGGAGGAAACGATGAAGCGCATTCGTGCGATGCTTCTTGCTGCGTGCGTCCTGACGCCGGCCTGGTCCATGTATTCGCCGGCCGAGGCGCAAGGAATACCCCAGAACATTCCGCGCAAGGAACTCGTGATCCTCGAGAATCCCGAGGGCACGATCAAGAACGCGGGCTGGTTCAACATCTGGGCCATCAACGCCGGCAGCCAGTCGAACGGGTTGCAGCAGGTCGCGCTCGACACGCTCTGGTACATTGATCCGGAGAAGGGCCTGGACGGCGCTTGGGACAACTCCCTCGCGGCGGACAAGCCGATCTACAACGCCGACTTCACCGAAATGCGGGTGAAGCTGCGGCGGGGCATCTTCTGGAGCGACGGCGTCGAGTTCTCGTCCGCGGACGTGAAGGCCACCGTCGAAATCATGATCAAGAACCCGTCGATGCGGTTCTCGGCTGTCCTGATCAACAACGTCGCCTCCGTCGAGACGCCCGACGCCGAGACGGTCATCTTCAAGCTGAAGAAGCCGAACTCGCGCTTCCACGCCAACTTCACCGTGCGCTGGGCCGGCATCTGGATCATGCCGAAGCACATCTTCGAGAAGGTCGAAGATCCGGTGAAGTTCGACTTCAACAAGCCGGTCTCGCTCGGCGCCTACACGCTGCACAGCTTCGATCCGGACGGTAAGTGGTACATCTGGCAGCGCCGCGAGGACTGGCAGCGCACGACGCTCGGTCGCTTCGGCCAGCCCGCGCCGCGCTACCTCGCCTATGTCGATCCCGGCCCGCCGGACAAGCGCGTCATCGCGCAGCTGAACAAGGAACTCGACGTCATCCACGACATCGCCCCCGAGGGCATGTTCACGCTGGCGAAGAACAAGGCGACCCGCGCCTGGTTCAAGGGCTTCCCCTACGGCCACCCGGATCCGACCCTGCCGGCCGTGATCTTCAACACGCAGAACGAGCACTTCAAGAACCGCGACGTGCGGTGGGCGCTCGCCATGGTCATTGATCCGAAGGCCGTCGTGATGGCCGCCTATCGCGGCGCTGCGACGATCTCGGCCATCGCGGTCCCGCCGACGGGTGTGCATCCGGATGCCTACCACTTCCAGATGGAAGGGTGGCTGAAGGACTTCGAGCTCGACACCGGCAAGCGGAAGATCAAGCCGTACGACCCGGCGGTCGGCAAGCAGATCGCCGACATGCTGCGTCCCTCAATGGGCGACCAGATCCCGACCGACGCCAACGAGATCGCGCGGGCCTTCGGCACCGGCTGGTGGAAGCCCGATGCGCAGGCAGCGACGGAGCTGCTGGAGCGCGCCGGCTACAAGAAGCAGGGCAACCAGTGGATGGGTCCGGACGGCAAGCCGTTCACCGTCCGGCTGATGGTCGAGGGTGACTTCCGCCCGGTGATGACCCGCGCGGGCAGCATGATCGTGCAGCAGTGGCGCCAGTTCGGCATCGACGCCAAGGTCGACGTCGCGCAGGGAACGCTGCTCACGCGGCGCGCGGCGGGCGACTTCGACAGCTTCATCGGCTGGAGCGTGGAGACCTGGGGCGGGCACAACGATCTGTCCTTCTTCATGGACAGCTGGCACTCCCAGTTCGTCTCCGAGCCGGGCAAGTCGCAGCCGCTGCGCAACTGGCAGCGCTGGTCGCACCCGGAACTCGACAAGTACATCGAGCAGATCCGCTCGATCAGCTTCGACGACCCGAAAGGCGTCGAGATCGGCAAGGAGTACGTGAAGCTGATGGTCCGCGAGATGCCGATCATCCCGCTCATGGCCTACAACGTGTTCACCGCCATGGACACGACCTACTGGACGGGCTGGCCGACTGCGGACAACCCGTACGCCAATCCCGTCACGAACTGGGGCAACTCCCGCTACATGTTCGTGAAGATCAAGCCGGCGAACTGACGGCTTCGGGGAGGCGGGCTCAGGCCCGCCTCCCGCGCGCCACCCCGGATCACCTCGACATAGCGGCGACGGCAGCCTTCCTCTGTCCAACGCAAGAAACCCATGCGCGGCTACCTCGCCTATTTCGCGAAGCGCTTCGGCCAGTTCGCGCTCGTCGTCTTCATCGGCGTGAACCTCGCCTACGTCATCACGCATGCGACGCCGATCGATCCGGTCGAGCAGTCGATCGCGGTGGTGACCTCCTTCGGCAACACGGCGCCGGAAGCGATCGAGCACATGCGCCAGTCGCTCCAGGAGCTCTACGGGCTCAAGGGCACGCCTTGGGAACAGTACGTGTCGTTCTGGAGCCGCATCCTGCGCGGCGATTTCGGTCCGTCGCTCTCCGCTTTCCCCACGCCGGTCTCCACGCTGATCGCGCGGGCGTTGCCTTGGACGGCGGGCCTGCTGATCATCTCGACGCTGATCACCTGGGCGCTCGGCAACTGGCTCGGCGGCCTCGCCGGCTACTACCAGAAGAACCGCACCCTCAAGGCGATGGGCGTCGTCGCGATGGCCCTGCATCCGGTGCCCTACTACATCGTCGCGCTCGCCCTGCTCGTCGCCTTCGGCTTCCTCTGGCCGATCCTGCCCATCGGCGGCGGCTCGGCCATGAACATCCAGCAGGGCTGGAACTGGACCTTCATCAGCAGTGTCATCAAGCACTCGATCCTGCCCGCGCTGTCGCTGATCCTGCTGGGGCTTGGCAGCTGGTTCCTCGGCATGCGCTCGCTCGTCTCCAACGTGGTGACCGAGGACTACGTGGTCTATGCCGAGGTCGCGGGCGTGGACAGCGGCCGCATCCTCAATTCCTACGTCATGCGCAACGCGCTGGTGCCGCAGGTGACGGGCCTCGCCATGTCACTCGGTGGCATCTTCAACGGCGCGGTCATCACCGAGAAGGTGTTCGGCTATCCGGGCCTCGGCTCGCTGCTCGTCGATGCCGTCTATGCCGGCGACTACGGCCTCGTGCTGGGCGTGACGAGCGTGTCCATCCTCGGCGTGTCGGTCTGCGTGCTCGTGATCGACCTGCTCTACCCTCTCCTCGATCCCCGCGTGCAGGTGTCGTGATGCTGGCGATCCTGCGCGATCTCCTTCGCTACAATGTCGAGTTCCGGATCGGCGTGCTCCTCGTCGGTCTCGTGTTCGGCATGGCGGCGCTGTCCTTCGTCTCGCCCCACTCGCCGATCGACGTCTACGTCGCGGCGCCCGACGTGCCGCCGGGTTCGGCGCACTGGTTCGGGACGACGTCGCGCGGCCAGGACGTGTTCTGGCAACTGACCTATGCGCTGCGCAACACGCTGCTGTTCGGCATCGTCGTCGCGATCCTGTCGCGCATCATCTCCCTCGTGGTCGGCCTTCTCGCCGGCTACAAGGGCGGCTGGGTCGACCGCGTGCTGATGTCGTTCAACGACACCTTCATCATCATCCCGCTCTTCCCGATCCTGATCCTGTTCTACTTCGTGCTCCGCGACTCCATGTCGTGGGTGCTGCTCGCCGTCATCATGGCCTGCCTCGGCTGGGCCTATGACGCGCGGCTCATCCGTTCCGTCGCCATGAGCCTGAAGACGCGCGAGTTCACCCAGACGAGCGTCTTCTCCGGCATGACCACGCGGGAGATCCTGACGCGCGAGCACCTGCCCTACGTCATGCCCATCGTGTTCTCGACGACCATGAACAACATGAACTGGTCGATCGGGCTCGAGGTGACTTTGTCGGTACTCGGCTTCACCGACATCAACACGCCCACCATCGGCGGGATGATCTACTGGGCGAACCAGCACACGGCCATCGTCGCCGGCATCTGGTGGTGGATCGCCTTCCCCGTGATCTTCATCGTCATGGCCTTCGTCGGCCTTTATCTCCTGGCGGTCTCGATGAACGAGTACATCGATCCGCGCAGCCGCCTGGCCCGCATGGGGGGAGCAGGCTGATGGCCGCCGAACTCCGCACCGCCGCCTCTGCCCCGGTGGCCGCCCAGGAACCCGTCCTGCGCGTCCGCGACCTGCAGGCGCATTTCCGGAGCCGCTACTTCGGCGTCACCCGTGACGTGAAGGCCGTGGACGGAATCACGTTCGACGTGCGCCGCAACGAGATCTACGGACTCGCCGGCGAGTCGAGCTCCGGCAAAACGACCCTGATCAAGACGATCGCGGGCCTCGTCAAGCCGCCCCTGGAGGTTGTCGGCGGCACGATCCAGTTCGATTTCCTCAAGGGATATGACGGCCTCCATGCGGCGCCGCGCGACGAGGTGGAGCGCATTCGCTGGAAGAACCTGTCGTACATCATGCAGGGCTCGATGAACGTGCTGAACCCGCTGCGGCGGATTCGTGACACGTTCCGCGACTTCGCCGCCCGCCACATGGGCGGAAAAGGAGCCGCCTTCGAGCACGCCGTGCTCGATCACCTGGCACGGGTCAAGCTCGATGGATCGGTCCTCGAGGCCTACCCGCACGAATTGTCGGGCGGCATGCGGCAGCGCGTCACCATCGCGCTCGCCACGATCTGCAGGCCCGATTTCATCATCGCCGACGAACCGACGACGGCGCTCGACGTGCTCGTCCAGAAGGACGTGCTCGGGATGATACGGTCGATCCAGAGGGAGATCGGCTCGTCGGTCCTGTTCGTGACCCACGACATGGGCGTGCACGCCCACCTGACGGATCGCCTTGCCATCATGTATGCCGGCCGCCTGGCGGAGGAGGCTCCGACGCGCGAGATCTTCTCGCGGCCACTGCATCCCTACACCAAGCACCTCATCGCCAGCCTGCCGCGCATCGGTGACGACACGCCCCGCAAGGCTCTCGAAGGTTCGCCGCCGAGTCTGGCCGATCCGCCATCCGGCTGCCGCTTCCACCCGCGTTGTCCGCTCGCGATGGACGTGTGCAGGGAGCGGACACCGCCCATGGTTGAAGTCCTTTCGGAACATCGCGTCGCCTGCCACGCGGTCGATGGGAGCCTCGCGGCATGAGCGCGCTCCTCACCGTCGACGGGGTCTGCAAGACATTCACCCGGGGTGGATTGTTCTCGGCGCGGCGTGTCGACGCGGTCAAGGACGTCAACTTCGTGGTAGGGGACGGCCGGCCCGAGATCTTCACCGTGATCGGCGAGTCGGGGTCGGGCAAGTCCACGCTGGCGCGCATGATCCTCGGCATCCACGCTCCGTCGAGGGGGCGGCTGCTGCTGGACGGGATGGACATCGCTTCCATTCGCGGCGGCGCGGCGCGGCACGCCTTCATGGCGAAGGTGCAACCGATCTTCCAGAATCCGTTCGAGGCGTTCAATCCGCTGAAGCGGCTCGACCACTATCTTTTCATGACGGCACGTCGGTTCGGCAATGCCGCGACGGTCCGCGAGGAGGAAGAGCAGGCGGACAAGGCCCTTCGACAGGTCGGCCTTTCGCTCGTGGAGGCACGTGGACGCTTTCCGCACGAACTGTCCGGCGGCCAACTCCAGCGCATCGCCATCGCGCGCGCCCTGATCTCGAAGCCGCGGTTGATCGTCGCCGACGAGCCGGTCTCGATGGTCGACGCCTCGCTGCGCATGGCCATCGTGAACCAGTTCAAGGCCCTGCGCGACGATCTGGGGATCTCGATCATCTACATCACGCACGACCTCGCCACCGCCTACTACATCAGCGACAGGCTGATCATCATGCAGAAGGGAGAGGTGGTGGAAGCCGGCGATGCACGCACCGTCCTCGCCGCGCCCCGGCACCCCTATTCACGCCAGCTGCGCGACGCGGTGCTCCTGCCCGACGTCGCCGCCGTGGAGCCTGTTCCCGATCCCGCCCCATAGAGCCCAACGACGTTCCTGGAGAGTGCCATGAGAAAAGCCACTGTGATGATGGATCGCGACTTCGCGATCGGTCAGACCGACCCCCGCCTGTTCGGAGCCTTCATCGAGCACCTGGGGCGGTGCGTGTATGGCGGCATCTACGAGCCCGGACATCCCACCGCGGACGAAAAGGGGTTTCGCCAGGACGTCATGGCCCTCGTCAAGGAACTGGGGCCGACCATCATGCGCTATCCCGGCGGCAACTTCGTCTCCGGATACAATTGGGAGGACGGGGTCGGCCCGGTCGAAGCGCGACCCAAGAAGCTCGACCTCGCCTGGTTCTCGACGGAGCCCAACACGTTCGGCACCAACGAGTTCGTCGACTGGTGCAAGGCCGCCGGCATCGAGCCCATGCTGGCCGTCAACCTCGGCACGCGCGCCGGCGATGCCGCGCGCAACCTCGTCGAGTACTGCAATCATCCCGGCGGGACCTACTGGTCCGACCTGCGGAAGGAGCACGGGTGGGAGCAGCCGCACGGCGTGAAGTTCTGGTGCCTGGGCAACGAGATGGATGGCCCCTGGCAGATGGAATACAAGACCGCCACGCAGTACGGCCTCGTTGCCAAGGAAGCTGCGAAGATGATGCGGTGGATCGATCCGTCGATCGAACTTGCAGCCTGTGGCTCGTCGGGCCGCAACATGCCGACTTACGGCCGCTGGGAGGATGAGGTCCTCGAACACACCTTCGAGCACGTCGAGTACATCTCGCTGCACACCTACCTGAATGACTATGCCCGGGACACGCCCGCTCTCCTGGCCAGCCCCGACATCATGGACAACTTCATCGACGAGGTCGTCGCGATCGCCGACGGCGTCGCCGCACGTCGGCGCTCCAACAAGCGCATCATGCTGAGCTTCGACGAGTGGAACGTCTGGTACCGCACGCGGCGCGTGCGCTCGGAGCGGGTCAAGGAAGGCTGGCCGATTGCCCCGCCGATCCTCGAGGAGATCTACGACATGGCCGATGCGCTCGCCTTCGGCGGCATGTGCATCTCGCTCCTCAACCATGCCGACCGCGTGAAGTCCGCTTGCCTCGCCCAGCTCGTGAACGTCATCGCGCCGATCATGACGGAGACCGGCGGACCGGCGTGGCGGCAGACCATCTTCTGGCCGTTCGCCCAGATGAGCCGGCTCGGCCGCGGCAGCGTGCTGCGCACACGGGTGGAATCGGACACCTATTCCGCCTCCTATTTCGACCCGCGCGGCGCTCAGGATCTCTATTTCCCCGTTCCGCATACGCCCTACCTGAAAGTGTCCGCCGTGGCCGACGACAAGGGCGGGCTGTCGCTGTTCCTCCTCAACCGCGACCTCGAGCAGGAGGTGGCCGTCACCATGGATGCGCGCAACTTCGGCCGGCTGAAGGTCGCCGAGGCCGAGGAGATGCGGCACGACGATCTCAAGGCGATCAACTCGAAGGACGCACCGGACGCCGTTCGCCCGATGCCGCTGGCGGGTGTCGCGGTCGACGGCGGCACGATCCGCGCAACACTCAAGCCGGCATCCTGGACTGTGATACGGTTGGTCCAAGCGTGATCCAGGGGATCGGGCCGGGGTGATCCCGGCCCGATCGCAGGTTGGGGAGACGAGACTGAGATGCTCGATCGCCGGAAGGGACAAGGAGGCGGTGAGAAGACCGCCTTGTCGGCGAAGATGAGGACCGACGGTGATCCGGATGCACCGGGTCGCAGCTTTCTGGTCGTCAATCCCGAGCGTCAGTTCGGGATCCTGCGCGGCCTCGCCTCGCCGGTGAGGGTCCGGATTCTGCGCCTGTTGCGACGCAATGGACCATTGAACGTCAACCAGATCGCTGAAGCTCTCGACCTGCCCCAATCGACGATCGCCAGCAACATCCAGATCCTCGAGGACGCCGAACTGATCGAGACAAGGGTCGGACGCGCCACCAAGGGGCAGCAGAAGGTCTGTGCCGCGCGTTTCGACGAAATCGTCGTCCGGCTCGATCCGCAGGAGCCGAGCCGCGAGAAGAACCTGATCGAGGTCGAGATGCCGCTCGGCCTCTACACGAGCTACAGCGTATCGGCGCCATGCGGGCTGTGCTCGACGAGGAGCATCATGGGCGTTCTCGACGTCCCCGACCTCTTCCTCGACCCCTGCCGCGTCCAGGCTGCCCTGATCTGGTTCGGCCGCGGCTATGTCGAGTACAAGTTTCCCAACAACGCGAAGGTCCTCAACTCTCCGGTCGCCGCGCTCGAATTCATCATGGAGTTGTCCTCCGAGGTGCCGGGCACGAACACGAACTGGCCGTCGGACATCAGCCTGTGGGTCAACGACGTGAAGGTCGGGACGTGGACGTCGCCCGGAGACTACGGTGATCGCCGTGGCGCGTTCACGCCTCGCTGGTGGAAGCTCGAGGGCTCGCAGTACGGCATCCTCACCCGCTGGCATATCTCGTCGCGCGGCACGTTCATCGGCGACGATCAACTCAGCGATGTCACGATCGAGCAGCTGCGGCTGCCGGAGCACCACTCCATTCGCCTGCGCATCGGCATCGACGATGACGGCGGCCGCCCGGGCGGCGTGAACATTTTCGGTCGCGGGTTCGGCAACCACGACCAGGACATCCTGATGCGATTGCATCTTCGCGAGCGCTGACCGCCGCCGGTCACCCACTGGCCGCGCGACCGACCGCAGACATGGCTAACCGCCGGCCGCCGATCGACAGACGCGGCGACGTCGCGTCAATGTATCCGCGTAGGACAGGCTCGACGTCTACACCGGGTATCGAAGCGTTGCTGCCAAGGCTCCGCCCTGCGGAATGTCGCCATGGCGAACGCCGAGAACCCGACCGCCCGACCGGATGACCCGCGTGGCGATCTCCCCGAGGATGTCATAGCTCAGCGCGCTGGCATGGTCGGCGAACTGCACCGCCCCGTCGTCTTCGCCGACAGAACCGACGACCGACTTGTCGATGTCGACCAGGAGGGTCTCGACGGCACCGAATGTCGCGGCGCGCGCGGCCTGTGCGATGTCCGTGGTGGCCCGTCCCTTGTTTTCCGCACTGGCAAAGTGCTTGCCCCATGCCGCCACGTCCTCGCGGTAGACGCTGTCGAGGACCGCCCTGGCCTGGGACGACAGTTCGGCATCGGTCAGTCGGTCGGGGCTAATGGCGATACCGGTTCCGGTCAGATGGGCATAGGTGTTCACTGACCTGAAGATTGTCGCGAGGGGCTCCGTCGCCGCCAGGATCAGAGGAATGTCCGAGCCCGTCAGAAGGGGCCGCAACGCGCGGTCTACCTTGCGCGCGTATTGACCCAGGAGGACCTTCTGGCCTGCCGCCCCCTCCAGGCGCGTATTGGATCGGACGCTGTTGACGTTCGAGCGGCCGACCGCGCTCGCGGCGTCCTTGGGAAGCTCGGGCACCTTGACCGTGACGGCCGGAAGGTCCGGGGACACTTCCACCACGCGCACGGCGCCTTCCGACAACGCCAGGACATAGGCCACGTTCGGGAAGGCCACGGCGCGGAACAACGGCGTCAGGTGGAACCGATCCGAGACCTCGACGCTCGAGGTCAGCGCGTTCGGGACGCGGAAGGTCCGGATGTTGGACGGCGTTGCGAAGACCGCAAGACTATGGGCCTGAAACTGCCAGAAATCGTCGTCTTCCAGGACGTGCTCGAAAAGCTCGGTCAGGGCGGCGACCCGGCGCTTGTCGGCGTTCACCTGTTGAAGCTGCCCGAGAGCCTCGTTCAGCAGGTTCTTGAGGTTCGTCCTGTTGGCAACCGTATCTTGCGATATCGGGGTGGACGGCAGGTAGATCGACACGCTCATCGGGTCGCGCTGTGCAGCGAGCGTGGAGAAATCGACGCGCGTAGGAATATCGACATGCAGCATGGTCGTTAGCCTCCCGTTGACTGGGAGGATAGGCCGAAATCCCGGCAAAGGCGAACCGCCGGTCCGGGCGGTCATCGAGCGGGGCGGAACCCAGTACCGAATGGCGGCGATGTTCGACAGCCGACACATGCTGTCATCCTGTCAGGCCGCTCACGCCTGTCCGTTCGCCGGGGATCGGGAACTTCATCCCGTCGCGTGGCTGCCTGTCTGGCTGAGGGCGTCCTGCCAGTTCGCCTTGGCCCCGATGTCGAACAGCTTCTGTGCCAGCAGGACCGCCGTGGGGGCGTCGATCGCCGTCGCATCGGCTCCGACCCGGGCAGCGAGTTCTGGATGCTCGGAGAATGGTGGGCCACCCACCATGATCCCGATGCAGGGGTTGAGCGAATTCTGCCGGATCGATCGGATGATGGCGGCCAGATCGTCAAGGCGCTCCTGGGTTCCGATTGTCAGGCCCGCGACGGCGAACCAGTCCGTCGTCATCAGGGACGGCACCTGCCCAAGGATGGCGCCCCGCTCCGAGTGCACCCGCCAGCCCCCTGCCCGCAGGAACTTTTCCACCATCGACACGCCGAACGAGTGCTTCTCGTCACCGATGGTCATCATGCAGATACGGCGCTTCTCGATCAGCGAAGGCTCCGAAAAGGAGGCGTTGAACATGGAGAGAAGCTGCTGGAGTTGGGCAACGCCGAGCGTCACGTCGATGAAATCACATTCATCGTTCTCCCACATCGTTCCGAGGTAACGGGCGGTCGGCTCCAGCAAGTTGACGAACAGCCCCTCCATCGAAAGGCCACGGTCTTTCAGCTCGCTGACATATTTCGACGACAGTCCGATGTCGGAACTGATCATCATCTTGGCCAGAGTGGCCACCTCGTGCCTGGACGGACACTCCCGATCGACGGCTGCAACGTGACCTGTCTCGGCATGAAGCGTGATCAGGCGCGGGACGATGTCGGTTTCGATGATCTTGGCGAGCCTTTGCTTTCTGGTCGCGAAGTCAATGTTCTGAAAAAGCTCCGGGGCGATGAACGGGGGCGCGACGAGCGGCGGCGGCACGTCGAACTCGACACAGTCGTCAACGGGATCGTCGCCCATAAGGCCCTCCCCAGCGCCCTGAACCGACACCATCGTAGAGGCGTCACGCGCTCAAACTCAAGGTAGCGAGCGCGCCCCCATCCCCCTGAATCGCAGACCTGACGTTCACGGCAAGACGCATTCAATATCCGTGTTGTTTTTTCTACTTGTTCTGGAAACGAAAACCACCCACCCACACGATGTCGAATGCCGTTTTTTTCCACATAATCTCATTTCTTATTTCTGATTTTGTCCATATTGAGAGTTATAGGCTTCGATCAATAGAACTTATTCTTTATTCTGATCTCGCACCTGATTCTTTACATCGATTTGTTTTCTATT
>CAZJCW010000009.1:0-37382 GCA_964544365.1 uncultured Alsobacter sp. | reverse complement strand
TGAAGACGTGATTGTCGCCTTCATAGCCATAGCGCACCTCGCGCAGGCCGACCGCACCGGCCATGTCCTGCAACTCGCAGTCGCCGTTCGCGGCGCAGGTGAGGCAGTCCAGCGGGTGGTCGGAGATGTAGAGCTCCATCACGCCCTTGCGCAGCTTCGCCAGCCTGTCCGTCTGGGTGCGCACGACCATCCCGGTCTCGGCCGGCGTGGTGCAGGAGGCGGGTGTTCCCCTGCGGCCCTCGATCTCGACCAGACACAGGCGGCAGGAGCCGAACGCCTCCAGCATGTCGGTGGCGCAGAGCTTGGGGATCTTCGTGCCCATGCTCATCGCCGCCGCCATCACCGAGGTGCCGGCGGGCACGGTCACGGACTGGCCGTCGATGGTCAGGGTGACGCTCGTCTCCGCGACGCGGATCGGCGTGCCGGTGTCGATCTCCTTGATGAGCGGCATGGCTGCCTCCTCATTCCGCCGCGCGCAGCGCGGGACGCGCCGGTCGGCTGAAATCCTCGGGAAAATGCCTCAGCGCACTCTGCACGGGCAAGGGCGTCAGTCCGCCCAGCGCGCAGAGCGAGGCGTCCGTCATCAGCGCGAGCAGGTCGTCGAGCACCGCGCGGTTGGCCTCGCGCTCCTGTCCGGCGACGATGCGGTCGATGACCTCGACCCCGCGCGTCGATCCGATGCGGCAGGGCGTGCACTTGCCGCAGCTCTCGATCGCACAGAACTCCATCGCGAAACGGGCCTGCCGGGCCATGTCGACCGTGTCGTCGAAGACCACGATCCCGCCATGGCCGAGCATGCCGCCGGCGCCCGCCAGCGCCTCGTAGTCCAGCGGCGTGTCGAGGAGGCGCTCCGGCAGATAGGCGCCCAGCGGCCCGCCGACCTGGACGGCCCGCACCGGACGGCCCGAGGCGGTCCCGCCGGCGATGTCCTCGACGATCTCGCGCAGCGTCAGCCCGAAGGCCGTCTCGAACAACCCGCCTTGCCTCACATTCCCGCCGATCTGCACCGGCAGCGTGCCGCGCGAGCGGCCCATGCCGAATGCGGCGTAGGCGGCGCCGCCATGCTCGAGGATCCAGGGCACGGCGGCGAGCGACAGCACGTTGTTGACGACGGTGGGGCGTCCGAACAGTCCCTGCCGCGCCGGCAGCGGCGGCTTGGCCCGCACCTGGCCGCGCCGGCCCTCGAGGCTCTCCAGCAGCGAGGTTTCCTCGCCGCAGATATAGGCCCCCGCGCCGAGCCTGATCTCCAGGTCGAAGCCCCGCCCGGAACCGCCGACGTCGTCGCCGAGCATGCCGGCGCCGTAGGCGGCGTCCACCGCCTTCGTCAGCGTGCGGAACGCGTGCGGATACTCCGAGCGGACATAGACGAAGCCTTTCGTCGCGCCCACCGCGATGCCGGCGATGATCATCCCCTCGATCAGCAGGAAGGGGTCGCCTTCCATGATCATGCGGTCGGCGAAGGTGCCGCTGTCGCCCTCGTCGGCATTGCAGACGATGTATTTCTGGCCGCCCGGCGCGTTCAGCACCGTGTTCCACTTGATTCCGGTCGGGAAGCCCGCGCCGCCGCGTCCGCGCAGGCCGGAGAGCTTCACCGCGTCGACGATGGCCTGCGGCCCGAGGGCGAGCGCCGCTTGCAGCCCGCGCCAGCCGCCATGCGCCGCATGGTCGTCCGCCGAGAGGGGATCGACGATCCCGCATCGGGCGAAGGTGAGGCGCTGCTGGCGGGGCATCCATGCCAGCGCGTCCACTGGCCCCAGCGCCAGCGGATGCGCCGCCCCCGAGGCCAGTGCCGCCATCAGGGACGGCACGTCCCCCGGCGTCACCGGCCCATAGGCGTGGCGGACGCCCGCGCGCTCCACCTCGACCAGCGGCTCCAGCCACATCATGCCGCGCGATCCCGTCCGGGTCAGCGCGACGGGCATGTCGAGGATCGCGGCCTCGGCCATCACGGCATTGGCGACGCGCTGGGCGCCGACGGACAGCGCGGCGGCGTCGGCGGGGATGAACAGGCGTAGCGTCACGACACCGTCCCCCGCGATTGCGCCACCAACCGGTCGATCCCGTCCCTGTCGAGGCGGCCGACCAGCGCCTCGTCGAGCAGCGCCGCAGGCGACAGGGCGCAATTGCCGAGGCAATACACCGTCTCGACGGTGAGGCGGCCATCGGGCGTCGTCTCGCCCATCGAGAGGCCGTGCTCGGCCGCCAGGTGCTCGACGAGGCCCTCGCATCCCATGGCCTGGCATGCTTCGGCGCGGCACAGCTTCAGCACGTGCCGGCCCGCCGGACGGCGACGGAAATCGTGGTAGAAAGTGACGACGCCGTGCACTTCGGCGCGCGACAGGTTGAGCGCGTCGGCCACGAGCGGGATCGCCTGGTCGTCGATGTAGCCGAACCGCTCCTGCAACGCATGCAGGATGGGCAGGGTCGCGCCGTCCAGATGCGCGAGCCCGGCGATGATGCCGGCCGCGGCCTCGCGGTCGAAAGCCACAAGATGCGTCATGTCCGTCCCCGAGCCCCCGAAAGGGCTACGTTCCCCCGAATGCAGCCTAGGCGGCAGCCACCCCCGTGTCTGCGTCGCCTTGGCATCAAATCTTGCCGGGACGCGACTTTCCGCGCGGTTATCAGGCGGAGGCGCGCAGTTCCGACAGGAACCGGCCGACGGTGTTCTGCAACTCCGTCGCCATGCGGGCGAGGTCGCCGGCGGCGGACGACAGCTCCGTCGCGGATCCTTCCGCCGTCTGCGACACGTCCGAAAGCTGGCCGATGCGGCCCAGAACGAAGCGCGAGCTTTCCGACGCCTCCGCGACGTTCGCCACGACATGGCGGATGGCTTCATTCTGCTGGCCAACCGTGGCGCGGACAAGGCGCGCGGTGTCGTTGATGTCGCCGACGGTCCGGCCGATGCGCCCGAGGGCCTCCGCGGCGCGGTCCGCCGAATCCTGGATGGCGTCGATCTGGCCGGCGATCTCCTGCGCGGCATGTGCCGACTGGGCGGCCAGGGCCTTCACCTCCGACGCCACCACGGCAAAGCCGCGCCCGGCCTCCCCTGCCCTCGCCGCCTCGATCGTCGCGTTCAGCGCGAGCAGGTTGGTCTGGCTCGCGATCTGCGAGATCAGGTCGATGGCCCGGTCGATCCGCGCCGCGGCGTCGACGAGGTTCGCAATGACCGCATCCGTCGACACGGCCTCCTGCGCGGCCCGGTCGGCGATGTCCATCGACCGCTCGACATGGCGGGACGTCTGCGCCAGCAGCTCCGACATGGTGGCGGCTGCGCGCGCGACCTCGTCGACGAGAGCCGCGGCCCGCTCGGTGGCGCGCCGCGATTGCTCGGCGTCGCCCGCTGTCTGCGCCGCGACGTCGGAGACCGTCAGCGCGGTTCCGTTGACGCTCGCCGCCGACTGCGTGACGCTGCCGACGAGGCCGATCACCGTCTGCTCGAGCGTGCCGGCCAGGAAATCGATGAAGGCCTTGCGTTCGCGGTCGGCCGTCACTCCGGCACGGGCTGCGTCCCGTTCCAGCCGGGACCGGGCTTCCGCCGTCTCCTTGAACACCTCCAGTGCGGCTGCGAGACGTCCGATCTCGTCCTGGCGCTCGTGGCGCGGGATCGGGACGTCGAACCGGCTCTGCGCCATGGCCTCGACCACGGGCGTCAGCGCGGCGAGCGGACCGATGACGCGGTTGCGGAACAGCAGAATGCCGAGGAAAACGATCAGCAGGCTCGCGATCATCGCCTGGAGCGTCAGCTCGAGGTCCCCCGAGGCCCGGTCGGCGGCGCTGGCCGCGGTCGCCTTGGCGCGCGAGATCGCCACGTCGCGCACGTCGACGATGGACTTCATCTGCGGGACGTAGCGCGCGGCGAACTCGGCCGTCGTCATGCCGTAATTGGGAACCGCGCCGCGCCCGGCCCGAATGGTCATGTCGACGATGTTCATGCCCGCGCCGAAATACACGGTGTCCATGGTCGCCAGCGCCTGCGCGAAGTCCGGGTCTGCGCCGAGCTTGTCGGCGCTGAGCAGGACCTGGTCCCGCAGCCCCTCGACCCGGCCGCGCAGTTTCGCGATGCGGATCAGCTCCGCTTCGTTGAGTGGCCGGACGGCCGCGAGGGCGACGGTAAAGACCGAGCCGATCTGGCCGGCATAGTCGCGCAGATCGCCCGCCAGCCGCGCCACGGAAATGATCGGCACCAGCTGGGGATCGGCTGCGGAAGCCTCGCGCTCCACGACGTTCATCACCGGGCCGAGTTCGGGGATCAGGGCGATCATGCCGGCCACGGCGGCCTCGATGGAGATCTGCGACCGTTCGGCGAGAGGCCGGGACGTGAGCGTATCGACGGTGCGGCGTGCGCCGGCGAGCTGCAGCCTCAGGCTCTCGAGCCCCGCGCGGGCAATTCCGATGTCGACGAAGCTCTCCCGGTCGAGGTTGTCCATCGCAGCCTTGATGGCTGCGTCGCTGGCCGCGCGGGCATTGGCCAGGGCCGTCCTGCGCGCCTCGTCGAGCGGCGCCTCGGCCCCCAGCGCCCCGTTCGTCGGTCCACGCTCCGCGGAGACGCGCTCCTGCGCCTTGAGCACGAGATCGAGCGAGCGCGTCGCCTCGACACCGAAGCGGCCGCGGTGAAATGTTTCCCAGTTCCACAGGACCAGACGCGACGCGCCGGTCAGGAGAAGCCCCGTCACGACGATCGCAAGGCACAGGAACAGGCGTTGAATGCGCATGACGCCCCGCAGATTGCATCGTCATTTACGCAATCATGAGTTGATAAATTGTATGTTTTGAACTGTCACATAAAGAGGCCGGGCGACCGGCGAGGCCCCGGACTTGATCGCGACAGCCTTCTGCTGCACATCGCGGAGGAACGGATGCACGGGGCTGACCTGCCGCGGCGCGAAGCCGCAAAGTCCCGGACCGAAAGCCGAAGGCTCCGATGACCGAATCCTCCGCCTGGCGCTTCAGCGTCGCCCCGATGATGGACTGGACGGACCGGCACTGCCGGGCCTTCCATCGCCATCTGTCGCGGCGCGCGCTGCTCTACACGGAAATGGTCACGACCGGCGCGGTCCTCCACGGGGACAGGCGACGGATCATCGGATTCGACGCGCTGGAGCACCCCGTTGCGGTGCAGCTGGGCGGCTCCGACCCCGCGGCGCTGGCTGCCGCGGCGCGGATCTGCGCCGAAGAGGGTTACGACGAGATCAATCTCAATGTCGGCTGTCCGTCCGACCGGGTGCAGGATGGCCGTTTCGGCGCCTGCCTGATGCGCGAGCCTGACCTGGTCGGGGCCTGCGTCGCCGCGATGAAGGCGGCGGTCGCCATTCCCGTCACGGTAAAGTGCCGCATCGGCGTCGACGATCAGGATCCCGAGGCCGCGCTGGACGCCTTGGCCGACGCCGTCGTGGCCGCCGGGGTCGACGGCGTGACGGTGCACGCGCGCAAGGCGTGGCTGCAGGGCCTGTCGCCGAAGGAAAACCGGGACGTGCCTCCCCTCGACTATGGCCGCGTCTACCGCCTCAAGGCACGGCTGCCCGACCTTCCGGTCGCGATCAACGGCGGCATCGCGACGCTGGAGGATGCGAAGGCGCATCTGGCCTGCGTCGATGGAGCCATGCTGGGCCGCGCCGCCTATCACGATCCCGCGCTCCTGCTGCGGGTCGATGCGGAGCTGTTCGGCGAAAGCCCGCCCGCCGGGGACGCCTTCGAGGCGCTGGCCGCCTATGAGGGCTACGTGTCGGATCGCCTTGCGGAAGGCTATCGCCTGCACTCCATGACCCGGCACATGCTCGGTCTTTTCAACGGCCGTCCCGGCGCGCGGGCGTGGCGGCGCCACCTTGCGACCGAGGGCGTCAAGCCCGGAGCCGGCCTGTCGACGCTGCGCGAAGCCGCCGCCCTCGTGCGGCGCGACGCGGCCGAGGCGGCCTGAACAGCGGGGGAACGGCGAACGATGCGCACGGCACCGGACGGTTTCGAGGACAGGGTGCGCGACAGCTTCGCGCGCCAGACGGTCATGGAAACGATCGGCGCCCGTCTCGTCCGCGTCGGGCCGGGAGAGGTCGACATCGAGCTGCCGGTCGCGCCGGCGGTGGCCCAGCAGCACGGCTTCGTCCATGCCGGCATCGTCTCGACCATCGCGGACAGCGCCTGCGGCTATGCGGCGCTGTCCCTGATGGACCCCGGCACCGCCGTGCTGACGGCCGAGTTCAAGGTCAACCTCCTGTCGCCGGCGGCCGGAGATCGCCTCGTCGCGCGCGGCAAGGTGGTCCGTGCCGGAAGAACGCTGAGCGTGGCGACGGCCGAGGTCGACGCCATTTCCGCGTCCGGATCGCGCGTCTGCGCCATCATGACGGCGACGATCATGTGCGTGCGCGACCGCGGAGCCCTGAGCGACTGATCGGTCGACGGACGGCGGCCCGGGATGGCGCTTGCCCTGCCGCGCGAAATGTCCCACACGTGCGCGCCGCGCCTCGACCGGGAGGCCGACGAATACGAGGTGCCTCCCCCATGTTCCAGGACGTGGCCATCGCCCAGCTGGTCTTTCTCGCCGTCGGGCTCCTGGTGGCCGGCGCCCTTACGGGTCTTCTGGCCGGCGTCTTCGGCGTCGGCGGCGGTGCCATCATCGTCCCGGTGCTCTACGAGATGTTCCGGCTCCAGGGCATCCCGGAGGACATCCGGATGCCCCTGGCGGTGGGAACGTCGCTCGCGGTCATCATCCCGACCTCGATCCGCTCCTTCAGGGCCCACAAGGCGAAGGGCGCGGTCGATCTGTCGATCCTCAAGGTCTGGGCCGTTCCGGTCGTGATCGGCGTGGTCATCGGTTCCATCGCCGCGCGCTACGCCTCGCCGGACGTGTTCAAGGCGGTTTTCGTGCTCGTGGCCGGGGCCAGCGCGATCCGGCTGCTGTTCGGCCGCGACAGCTGGCGCATCGGCGACGACCTGCCCAAGGGGCCGCTGATGAAGCTGTTCGGCCTCGTCATCGGCGTGCTGTCGGCCTTGATGGGCATCGGCGGCGGGCAGATCTCCAACCTGTTCATGACCTTCTACGGCCGCCCGATCCATCAGGCGGTGGCCACCTCCTCGGGGCTCGGCGTCCTGATCTCGATCCCCGGCGCCATCGGCTACGTCTATGCCGGCTGGCCGAAGATGGATGTGCTGCCGCCGCTTTCGCTCGGCTATGTCTCGTTGCTGGGCGCTGCGCTGCTGGTTCCGACCAGCATCTGGACGGCTCCGATCGGCGTCCAGATCGCCCACAAGCTGTCCAAGCGCAAACTCGAGGTCGCCTTCGGGCTCTTCCTCTCGATCATCTGCCTGCGCTTCCTGTTCGGCATCATCACCTGACGGCGACGGGCCCTCGCGCCCTGCCCCTAGCCCGTCACGGACGGGCGACGAGGGCGGCCAGCATGGCGATTTCCGAAACCTGTTGAGCGGCCCCCGCGACGTCGCCGGTCTGACCGCCGATCATCCGGCGCGACAGGGCGACGACCGGCCAGGCGGCTGCGGCGGCGACCGCAAGGACCATGACCGTCCGGACGACGCCGTGCGACGGCGTCAGCAGGAGCAGGGCGATCGCTGCGGCCAGCAGCGCCGCGCGCACCATGGTGTCCGTGTCGGGCCGGCCCACGGCGGCCGACTTTCCGTCCGGCTTGGCGTTGGGCAGCAGCCAGATCGGCACCAGACCCGCGACGCGCGACACGGCGGCCACCGCCACCAGCGCCAGCGCCGCGACGGCCCCGCCGGACAGCGTGACGAGGCTGGCGATGAGCGTCACCCGCAACAGAAGCGACAGAACGAGCGCGGCACCGCCATAGGTTCCGATCCGGCTGTCGGTCATGATCTCGAGCTTGCGCGCGGGCGTCGTCCCGCCGCCGAAGCCGTCCGCCGTGTCGGCGAGCCCATCCTCGTGAAACGCACCCGTGGCGGCGACGAGGGCCGTCACCGCGGCGGCGGCGGCCACCATCGGCGGCAGGCCGAGGCGCAGGGCGAGGGCGAGCACGGCTGCACCGACGAGGCCGATGATCGCGCCCGCGAGCGGCAACATGCGCGGGATCCGCGCGAAATCCGGCAAGGCGTGCGGGTCCGCTTCCCCGGGCAGGGCCGGAACCGGAAGGCGCGAGTAGAAGCGCAGGCATTGCGCCAGCGCGACGAGAGGTCGAACCTCGGGACGGACGTGCTCGGTCATCGGGCTATGCGCTCCACGCCCCGCTTGCTATGGCAAGCCGCCGCATGAATCCAGCGGCGCAGGAGCATGAGCACGGCATGGGCCCGACACCGAGCGGATTGCCATTCGACGACATTCGCCACCTTCTCGGCGTCCTGCCTGCCGGCGACGAGGGGTCGGCAGCGGCCGTCCGGGCGCGCGACGCGCAGCTCACCAAGCCTGCGGGCAGCCTGGGCCGGCTCGAAAGCCTGGTCGAGTGGATGGCGCGCTGGCAGGCCAAGCCGTTGCCCGAGGTGACGCGGCCGCTGGTCTGCGTCTTCGCCGGCAACCATGGCGTCGTGGCGCAGGGCGTCTCCGCCTACCCGCAGGCGGTGACGCGGCAGATGCTGGAGAACTTCGCCGCCGGCGGGGCGGCGATCAACCAGATCTGCGCGGCCAATGACCTCGGCTTCAAGGTCTTCGACCTCGCGCTCGACATCCCGACCGGCGACATCACCGCCGAAGCCGCGCTGGACGAGCGCAGCTGCGTCGCGACCATGGCATTCGGCATGGAGGCGATGGCCGGGGGCACCGACCTGCTCGGCATCGGCGAGATGGGCATCGGCAACACCACCGTCGCGGCAGCGATCTACGCCGCGCTCTACGGTGGCGACACGGCCCGCTTCGTGGGCCGCGGCACGGGCATCGACGATGCCGCCCTGGCCCGCAAGATCGACGCCGTGGAGCGGGCGCTGGCCACCCACGCGGGCCATCTCGACGATCCGCTCGAGGTTCTGCGCCGGCTCGGCGGCCGTGAGATCGCCGCCATGGCCGGGGCGATCCTCGCGGCGCGGCTGCAGCGGGTTCCGGTCGTTCTCGACGGCTATGTCGCCACCGCGGCGGCGGCGATCCTGCACGCGCTCGATCCCGAGGCCATCGACCACTGCCTCGCAGGCCACCGCTCGGCGGAAGGCGCGCACGGCGAGGTGCTGGAGCGGCTCGGCAAGCCGCCCCTGCTCGACCTCGGCATGCGGCTCGGCGAAGGCAGCGGCGCGGCCCTGGCGATGGGGCTGGTCAAGGCCGCGGTCGCCTGCCACCGCGACATGGCGACGTTCGCGCAGGCGGGCGTGAGCGGGAAGGGCTGAGCCGGATCGTCAGGCCGCGCGCCGGCGGCGCAGCGTCGGCTGCGGCCCGGCCGGCTGCGGGCCGTCCTGCTCGGTGGCGACCGGGGCGACCGTGTCCATCACGCGCGTGGCCGGGAACGTCACGACGACCTCGGTGCCCTGGCGCAGGACCGAGTTGAGCGTCAGCGTGCCGCCGTGCATGTCGACGAGGCCCTTCACGATCGGCAGTCCGAGGCCGGTGCCCTGCTCCGCGGTCTTGATCGCCAGCGATCCGCGCCCGAAGGACTGCAGCACGATGGGGATCTCGTCCTCCGGAATGCCGGGGCCGTTGTCCTTGACGCTGAAATACTGGCCGCCCGTGGCCGTCCAGCCCACCTTCAGCGTCACCTCGCCGCCCTGCGGCGTGAACTTGATCGCGTTCGACAGCAGGTTCAGCGCAATCTGGCGCACGGCGCGTTCGTCGGCCCAGAGCCGCGGCAGGTCCTTCTCGACCGCCTCCTTGATGGTGATCGAGCGCGAGCGCGCCCGCATCTGGAGCATGTGGCGGCAGTCGTCGACGATGTGGACGAGACTGATCGTCTCCTCCTTGAGCTCGTAGCGGCCCGCCTCGATGCGGGAGAGGTCGAGGATCTCGTTGATGATGTCGAGCAGCAGCTTGCCGGAGGCGTGGATGTCGTTGGAATACTCGCGATAGGCCGGCACCTGGTGCTGGCCGAACAGTTCCGACTTCATCACCTCCGAGAACCCGAGGATCGCGTTCAGCGGCGTGCGCAGTTCGTGGCTCATCGTCGCCAGGAAGTGCGACTTCGCGACATTGGCCTCCTCCGCCCGCCGTCTGGCCTCGTCGGAATTGGCCTTGGCCTGCTCGAGTTCGGCGATCAGCGCGTCCTTCTCGGCGCGGAACTCCAGCGTCGCCATCGTCGTGTAGTAGAGCCGGTTCGACAGCGCCGCGAAGTAGAGCTGGCCGCCGACGGCCATCGCCACCATCGCCGTCCATTCGAGGTTGGACGGGGCGGCGATGAGGTGCCCGGTGATCACGGCGGTGATCGGCAGGGTTCCCGCATAGACGCTCAGGGGGACGTTGAACGACAGCATCACCGTGACGGCGGTGATGAGCAGGGCCAGGAACAGCACGAAGGTGTGCGCGCCGCTGCCGTTGACCTGCAGCAGGACGTTGATCAGGGTCGACCAGCTGATGCCATGCAGCAAAGCCGACAGCGCGAAGGCGCGCCGCCAGCTGCGGATCGACACGGTCTCCGCGTCCAGCCTGAGGAACCGCTTCGCGACCAGCGCCATGCTCGTGGCCACGGTCATGGCCAGAAGCATCCACAGCAGGATTTTCGGAACGTCGAGCCAGATCGTGCAGGTGACGCCGACCGCCCCGATCAACAGCAGCATCGCCGCGAGGCTGCCGCGCTGGGTTTCGGCGAACAGGCGCAGCAACTCGTAGTCGAAGGCGCGCTCGAGCCCGGAGCCCGACGTCAGCTTTTCGCGGACCGCGCGCAACTGCGAGTTGACCTGCCGGCGCCGTGCGACGGCCTCCGGATCGGCGCCTCGCCCGCGCTGGATGATTTCTGGCGTAAGGTCCGTCATTGTCCCTGCCGGGCTCCCCGGGCCGCGGCTCCCACATGGCCATTCTTGTCCGAAAAGAGTTAACGTTGGGATGATCGGATACCTGCAATTGTTCGCAATCGAACCGCGGCGGACATGCGCGGACTGATCCGGGCAGGCCGTGTGCGCGGTCCCTTCCGTGCCCTTCTGGCCGGGATGCTTGCCGGCCTCGTCGCCGGCGCCGTGGGGTATTTCGGGCTCGACGGCCTGCGCCCGCGCACCACGGTTGCGGGCAGCGCGACGGCGATCGACGGCGACAGCCTGCGCCTCGACGGGGTCGAATTGCGCCTGGAAGGGCTCGACGCCCCCGAACTTCGGCAGACCTGCCTCGCCGCGCAGGGCGAAGTCGCCTGCGGGCGGAACGCGCGCGACAGGCTTGCAGCGATGCTCGACGACGGCAAGGTGACGTGCCGGATCGGCAAGCGTGATCGCTATGGCCGCGGCCTCGCGCTGTGCAGCGTTTCCGGGCTCGACGTGAACCGGGAACTCGTCAGGACCGGCTTTGCCGTCGCGAGCGGCGACTACGAAGCCGAGGAAAGCGAGGCCCGCCGCCAGCGCCGCGGCATCTGGGCCACGCGCTTCGAGCAGCCGGCGGACTGGAGGGCGCGCCATTGAGCGGGCCCGGATCGGCCACCGGTCTCGCCGCGCTCCTCGCCGGGATCGCGGCATGCCGCATCTGCGTCGAACGACCACGCGGGCGGCCCCTGCCGCACGAGCCGAGGCCCGTCGTCCGGGTCGGGACAGGACGGGCCCGAATCCTCGTCTGCGGGCAGGCGCCGGGTCTGCGGGTCCACGGCAGCGGCCTCCCCTTCACCGATCCCTCGGGCGTCCGGTTGCGCGAATGGCTCGGCGTCTCAGACACGGAATTCTACGACGACGGCCTGTTCGCGGTCGTGCCGATGGGCTTCTGCTTTCCCGGCTACGACGCCAAGGGCGCAGACCTGCCGCCCCGTCGCGAATGCGCTGCCGCCTGGCACGATGCCCTGTTCGCCGCTCTGCCGCAGGCCTCGGTGGTCGTCGCGCTGGGCTTGCACGCCCAGCGCTACCATATCGCCCGGCTGGGGAGACCCGATCTCGTCGGGCGGACGCTGGGCGAGACCGTCGAGAACTGGGCGGCGATTCGCTCGGCCACCGGGGTCTACCCCCTGCCCCACCCGTCCTGGCGAAACAATGCCTGGTTGAAGCGCCATCCCTGGTTCGCCCGGGATCTGCTCCCCGTCCTGCGGGCCGACATCCGTGCCTGCCTGGCCGCGTTTTCCTGAAGAGCGAATGGAAAGCGGACTGGACCTCGACCATGGTTGCAAGGCAAGAAGGATGCAGTCTGAAAGGGTCCCGATCATGGTTCTGCGCGATCTTCGCACCGTGGCGCTCGTCGCCTGTCTCGTCGCTCCGCTGTCGGCCCTGGCCCAGACGCCCCCGGCAGGGCTTCCGGCCGTGGTGGTCACACCCGCGGCCATGCAGGCGATTTCAGACAGCGCGGATTTCCTCGGCCGCATCCAGGCCGCCGAAAAGGTGGACCTGCGGGCGCGCGTGGAAGGTTTCATCGTCGAGCAGCGCTTCAAGGAAGGCCAGATGGTGAAGAAGGGCGACGTGCTCTTCGTCATCGACAAGGCGCCCTACGAGGCCACGGTCGATCAGCGCAAGGCCGATCTGGCCGCCGCCCAGGCGATCGAGGCCAACGCCATCGTGCAACTCGCCCGCACCAAGGACCTGGCCGAGCGGGGCAACGCCCCGCAGGCGACGCTGGACCAGCGCATCGCCGAGGATGCGAAGGCCAAGGCGGACGTGGCGAAGGCCCAGGCCGCCTTGCGCACCGCCGAGATCAACCTGTCCTACACGGAAATCTCCGCGCCGATCGACGGCCGGATCGGCACGGCGAGCGTGACCCCCGGGAATCTGGTGAACCCGGCGACCGGCCCGCTCGCCACCATCGTGAGCATCAATCCCATCAACGTGACCTTCCCGGTGACCCAGCGCGAGCTTCTGCAGGCGCGCCAGAGGGCCGGCGGCGAGCCCCAGCGCATCGACGTGCGGCTGCGTCTCGCGGATGGGTCGATGTACGGCGAGTCCGGGCGGGTTCAGCTGCTCGACGTGGTGGCCAACCAGGGCACGGACAGCGTCACCGTGCGCGCCACGATCCCCAATCCGCAGGGCACGCTCATCGACGGATCGTCCGTGCGGGTCGTCCTGGCCATCGGCGAACCCGAGAAGCGCCTCGTCGTGCCTTCGGCCGCCGTCGCCATCGACCAGCAGGGCCCATTCGTCCTCGTCGTCGGCGAAGGTGACAAGGTGCAGGTCAAGCGGCTGCAGATCGGCTCGCAACGCAGCGGATTCACCATCGTCGAGAAGGGCCTCGCCGCCGGCGACCGGGTCATCGTCGAAGGCATGGTTCGCGTTCGGCCGGGCATGCAGGTGGCGCCGACGGTGTCTCCCGCCGCGCCGGCCCGTTCGTGAAGGCCCCGTGACCGCCCAGTGATCCCGGCCCCGCAGGCAAGGCAGTTCCCATGATCTCCGCCGTCTTCGTCGACCGGCCGCGCATGGCCTTCGTGATCTCCATCGTGATCACGATTGCCGGCCTGCTCGCCATCTTCCGCATCCCGGTGGCCCAGTTCCCGGACATCGTGCCGCCGCAGGTGTCGGTGAAGGCGAGCTACCAGGGCGCGTCCGCGCAGGTCGTCGAGCAGACCATTGCCCAGCTCATCGAGCAGCAGGTCAACGGCGTCGACAAGATGCTCTACATGAAGTCGACCTCGGGCAACGACGGCAGCTACAGCCTGTCGGTGTCTTTCGCGGTGGGCAGCGACCCCGATCTGAACGCCGTCAACGTGCTCAACCGCGTTCAGCTGGCCCTGCCCAAGCTGCCGCAGGAGGTCCAGCGCGCAGGCGTCACCGTCGCCAAGGCGTCGTCGGCGCTGCTGCAGGTTCCGGCCGTCTACTCGCCCAAGGGAACCTTCGATGGCCTGTTCCTGTCGAACTACGTGACCATCAACATGCTCGACACGCTGGGCCGCGTGCCCGGCGTGGGGAGTGTCTCGCTGTTCGGCTCGCTCGACTACGCGATGAACGTCGAGCTCAACATCGAGCGGATGACCGCCCTGAACCTGACGCCGGCCGACCTCATCAAGGCCATCCAGTCTCAGAACGCCCAGGCGGCCGTCGGACGCATCGGCGCCGCGCCGCTGACCGGCGACACGCAGTTCCAGCTCACCATCACCACGCAAGGCCGCCTCACGACGCCGGAGGAGTTCGGCGCCATCATCGTGAGGGCCAGCCCGGATGGCAGCACCGTTCGCGTCCGCGACGTCGCGGAGGTCAGCGTGGGAGCCAAGCGGCTCGATTCGCAGAGCTTCCTCAACGGTCGACCCGGAACGGCCATCGGCATCTACCAGGCGCCCGGCGCCAATGCGGTCGCCGTGGCCGAAGGCATCCGCAAGGCGCTGGCCGAAATGCGGACCCGCTTCCCCGAGGATATGGAGATCGAGATCGTCTACGACACGACGATCTTCGTGAAGGACACGATCAGCGAGGTCGTGCACACGCTGATCGAGGCGTTCGTGCTGGTCGGCATCGTCGTGTTCGTCTTCCTCGGCAGCCTGCGCGCGACGCTGGTGCCGATCATCGCCGTGCCGGTCTCGCTCATCGGCACCTTCGCGGTGATGCTGGCGCTGGGGTTCTCCGCCAACACCGTATCCCTGCTGGCGCTGGTGCTGGCCATCGGCATCGTCGTCGACGATGCCATCGTCGTCGTGGAGAACGTCGAGCGCGTGCTGCATGAGCACCCGGACCTGTCGCCCGCCGATGCCACGAAGAAGGCGATGGCCGAGATCACCGGCCCGATCATCGCCATCACGCTCGTTCTGCTGTCGGTTTTCGTCCCCACGGCCTTCATCCCGGGCATTACCGGACAGCTTTACCAGCAGTTCGCCGTCGCCGTGTCGGTGGCGATGGTGATCTCCGCGGTCAACGCCCTCTCCCTGTCTCCTGCGCTCTGCTCGATCCTGCTCACCCACGGCATGAAGCCGATCGGGATCATCCGCAAGATGCAGGCCGGCATCGACAAGGCGCGCGACGGCTACGTGTCGGGGTGCCGGATCCTCGTCCGGCGCGTCAGCCTCACCGTCGGGCTGCTGCTGGTGTCGCTCGTCCTTGCCGGCTGGCTGGGCAAGATCACCCCCACGGGCTTCCTGCCGGACGAGGACCAGGGTGCCTTCATGGCCGAAGTCCAGCTGCCCCCCGGCGCTTCGGTCAACCGGACGCAGGATGTCGCGCGGCAGATCGAGGAGATCCTCCGCAGCGAGCCGGGCCTCGGGTCGTTGATCACCGTGACCGGGTACTCGATCACCGAGGGCCTTGTCCTGTCGAACCGGGCGTCCTTCATCGCCGGCCTCAAGTCCTTCGAGGAACGCCAGGCGATCGCCGGCCGGAGCGGACAGCCGCAAACCGTCCAGGCGATGCTGCGGCGGATCCAGCCGAAGCTGAACACCGTTTCGGCCGGCGTGGCCTTCGCCTTCAACCTGCCGCCGATCATCGGGCTGGGGACGGGGTCCGGCTTCGAATACCAGCTCCTCGACCTGCAGGGCGCGTCCATCGACACGCTGGCGCAGGTGTCGCGCGGGCTCGTCATCAACGCGAACCAGAACCCCAACCTCGCCGGCGTCCGGTCCAGCTTCTCCGTATCGACGCCGCAGCTGCGCCTCGACCTCGACCGCGAGCGGCTGCAGCAGCTCGGCATCAACCTCTCCGACGTGTTCGGCGCCCTGCAGGCCACGCTCGGCGGCTACTATGTCAACGACTACAACCAGTTCGGCCGCACGTGGTCGGTCATGCTCCAGGCCCGGGCGCAGGATCGCATGCAGGCCGAGGACATCTACCGCGTCAACGTGCGCAACGCTGCCGGCGACATGGTGCCGCTGCGCGCCATCGCGTCGAGCGAGCTCGAGGTCTCGACCGCGAGCCTCGTGCGCTACAACAACCTGAGATCCACGACCATCAACGGCGAGCCGGCGCCCGGCGTCTCGTCCGGCGCCTCGCTGGCTGCCATGGAGGCCGTGTCGGCCAAGACGCTGCCGGCCGGCTTCGGCTTCGCCTGGACGGGCACCGCCCTGCAGGAAAAGGAGGCGAGCGGCCAGACCGGCTTCATCTTCGCCCTGTCGATCCTGTTCGCCTACCTGTTCCTGGTGGCGTTGTACGAAAGCTGGTCGCTGCCCGTCGCGGTGATGCTGTCCGTCGGGGTCGCCATCGCCGGCGCCATGGGCTTCCTGCTGTTCATGGGGCTGGACAACAACCTCTACGCGCAGATCGGCCTCGTCGTGCTGGTCGCCCTGGCCGCCAAGAACGCGATCCTGATCTTCGAGTTCGCCATGGAGGCGCGCAGCCACGGCAAGCCCATCGCCGATGCGGCGCTCGAGGCCGCCCATCTGCGCTTCCGCGCGGTCATGATGACGAGCTTCGCCTTCATCCTGGGCCTCGTGCCGCTGGTGATCGCGCAGGGCGCGGGTGCGGCGAGCCGGCAGGCCGTCGGGTCGGCGGTCTTCGGCGGCATGCTGGCCGCCTCGATCATCGGCATCTTCCTGATCCCGGGCCTCTACAGGCTGGCGCAGGAGCTGCGCGAGCGCGGCCACGCGCTGGTCGGCCGCGGCCGGAAGGCCGACCCGACGGGCGCACCGGGCCACTGAGCAGCCGGCTTCGTCCGGACCTCGCCGCAGCCCGGTCGCGCGCGAGGGACGACGCGTTCAGTCGGCGGCGAGACGGTAGGTCTCGAATGTCTTGCGCAGCGTCGTCTTCTGGATCTTGCCGGTCGCCGTATGCGGGATCTCGGCGACGAACACGACGTCGTCCGGCATCCACCATTTGGCGATCTTGCCGTCCATGAACGCCAGGATGGACTCCCGCGTCGGGTTCGTGCCCGGCTTCGCAACGATCACCAGCAGCGGCCGCTCGTCCCATTTGGGATGGGGCACGCCGATGACGGCGGCCTCCGCCACGTCGGGGTGGCCGACGGCGAGGTTCTCGAGCTCGATCGACGAGATCCACTCGCCGCCCGACTTGATCACGTCCTTGGCGCGGTCCGTGATCTGCATGTACCCGTGCGGGTCGATCGTCGCCACGTCGCCGGTGTCGAAATAGCCCTCCTCATCGAGGATGTCGCCGCCGTCGCCCTTGAAGTAGGCGCTCGACACCGCCACGCCGCGCACCTTCAGCCGGCCGAACGTCTTGCCGTCGTGCGGCATGACGCGGCCGGCGTCGTCGGTGATCTTCATCTCGACGGTGAAGGGTGCGTAGCCCTGCTTCATCTTCAGGTCGTAGAGCGCGTCGTCCTTCAGGTGGGCGACTTCCGGCTTGACGAGGCACACCGACCCGATCGGGCTCATCTCCGTCATGCCCCAGGCATGCACCACCGTGACGCCATACTTGCGCTCGAAGGCTTCCGTCATCGCCCGGGGGCAAGCCGAGCCGCCGATGAACACGCGCTGCAGCGTCGTGAGCCGCTTGCCGGTCTGCTCCATGTAGGCCAGCAGCCCGAGCCAGACGGTGGGAACCGCCGCCGAGATCGTGACGGCGTTCGTCTCCAGCAGGTCATGCACCGACGCCCCGTCCAGCTTCGCGCCCGGCATGACCATCGTCGCCCCGGCCATCGGCGCTGCGAAGGCCAGCGACCAGCTGTTGGCATGGAACAGCGGGACGATGGGCAGCACCCGGTCGGTCGAGGCGAGGCCCATGACCTCGCGCGGCAGCATCGCGATCGCGTGCAGCACGTTCGAGCGGTGCGAGTAAAGCACGCCCTTGGGATGGCCGGTCGTGCCGGAGGTGTAGCAGAGGCCCGCCGCCGTTCTCTCGTCGAACTCCCGCCACGCGAAGTCTTCGTCGGACTCGCCGATGTAGTCTTCGTAGGCGACGGCGTTCTTCAGCGACGTCTTGGGCATGTGCGCCGCGTCGGTCAGGACGACGTAGCGCTCCACCGTCGTCAGCCGGGGCGCCAGCTTTTCGGCCAAGGGCACGAAAGTCAGGTCCAGCAGGAGGATGCGATCCTCCGCGTGGTTCATGATGTAGACGATCTGGTCCTCGAAAAGACGAGGATTCACAGTGTGGTAGATCGCGCCGATCCCGGTGATGCCGTACCACGCCTCGAGGTGCCGCCACGTGTTCCACGCCAGCGTCGCGACCCGGTCGCCCAATCGTATTCCGTCGGCGTCGAGGCGGCGCGCCAGCCGAAGCGCCCGCCGCCGGACCTCGGAATACCCGATCTCATGCATCCCCCCCTCGACGGAGCGGCTGATCACCTTGCGTTCGCCGTGCTGCTGCGCCGCGTAGTCCAGGATCTTGTGGATCAGCAGCGGCCAGTCCTGCATGAGGCCAAGCATGGCGTTCCCCCCTGAGGCGCGGCCCCTTGGGCCGTCGTTGGCACCGAGGCTAGCACAAGGGATCGCGATGTGACGATCCTTCCGGATCGCCGCCCTTAGCGAATGAACCGCTCCACGTAGTCCGCCCCGAGCCCCACGGAAGCGTAGTGGCGCTTGCACATCTCGATCTTCGTGAAGACGTCCTCGTATCCCTGCACCTTTCCGTCGGGATCGACGTAGATCATCGCGCCGTTCACCTGGAACAGCGTCATCATCTCCTCGACATCCTCGTCGACGACCAGGGTGTGCGTCTCCCCCGGGGCCTCGTAGACATAGCCGCCTTCGGTGGCGACCCAGTCGTGCTCGAGATAGCGCCACCGACCCTTGAGCACGAAGCCATGCACGGGCTGCGGGTGGCGGTGGCGCGAGAGGACGCCGGACTTGCGCACGCGCAGGATGTTCTGCCAGTAGCCGCGCGACGCCGACAGGCACAGCGGACGAAACCAGACATTCTCGGCCTGCGGCACCCAGATCCGCTCGTCCGTCGGCACGGCATCGGGAATGACGATCTCGGGCGGCGAGTATTCCGGCTGTGGATGCCGATAGGGCATGCGCTTCTCCGCCTCGCTCTCGGTCAGGCCGACCCGGTTGGCGTCACGGTCCAGGGCGTTCATCGCGTCTCTCCAGGCTTGGTTCGAAAACGGTGGGACGCCAGCTCAGGCGACGGCATAGCCGCCGTCCACCGGGAGCACCGTACCCGTCACGAAACGGGCGGCGTCGGACAGCAGGAACAGCACCGCACCGGCGACATCGGCCGGCGCGCCCCAGCGTCCCATCGGCGTGCGGCCGACGATGGCGGCGGAGCGGGCAGCGTCGTCGATCGCGGGCTTCGTCAAAGGGGTCTCGATCCAGCCCGGCGCCACCGCGTTGACCCGCACGCCCTCGGTCGCCCACGCCACGGCGAGCGATTTGGTCAGCTGGACCACGCCGCCCTTCGAGGCCGCATAGGCCGGCGCGTGGGGGGCCCCGAAGAACGAATACATCGAGCCGAGGTTGACGATGGCCCCGCCTCGCTGTGCCAGCAGGGGCCGGGCAGCGAGGCACATGCGCATCGTGCCGAGGAGGTTCACCGACACCGTCTTCTCGAATGCGTCCATGCTGAATTCCGCGCCGCCACGCATGAGAATGCCGGCGCAGTTCACCAGTCCGTCGAGACGCCCGCAATGCCCCATCGCTTCCGCGACCGAGGCATCGGATGTCACGTCGACCCATACCGTCTCGATGGCCGGATCGGGGGCAAAGGCGTCCAGTTCGTCTCTCGAGGCGCTGCCGGCGACGACCCGCCAGCCCTGAGCCGCGAGGGCGCGCGCGACGCCCTCCCCGATCCCGCGCGTCCCGCCCGTGACCAACGCGGTGCGGCGATCATCCATGCCGGCGTTCTCCCATGCCCGCGTCCCCGTGCCGGGGCGCGTCAGTTCTTCCGAGGCCAGCTTTCGCCCGGAGTCGGCGTCCCGGCAAGAGGGGTTCGATCAACCCGGCGATGTCGCGCTGGCACGGCGCGTGCTAGGTATCGTGCCCGGTCAAGTCACGGTCCACCATGCGCTGCCTCTTCGTCGCCGACCTGCACTATTCGCTTCCGCAGTTCGACTGGTTGCTCCAGGCCGCGCCCGGCTACGACCTGGTGGTCCTGGCCGGCGATGCGCTGGACGTCGGGTCCATCGTGGACTTTCGCGCCCAGACGCTGGTCGTTCGCAAGTATCTCCAGCGGCTGGCCGGAATCACGCGCCTGATCGTCTGCTCGGGCAACCACGACCTCGACAGCCGTGCCGACGACGGCGAGAAGACCGCCCGCTGGATCGCCGACATCCGTGAGCTCGGTATCGCCGGGGACGGCGACAGCCTTTCGATCGGCGACACCCTCTTCACTGTCTGCCCTTGGTGGGACGGACCGCTGGCGCGCGAGCGGCTGATCGTCCAGCTCGAAACCGACGCCCGTCGGCGCGAAGGGCTGCGGTGGGTGTGGATTCACCATGCCCCGCCGAAAAACTCGCCCACGAGCTGGTCGGGCAGTCGCACCATGGGCGATCAGGACCTCGAGCAGTGGATCGCCCAACACCACCCTGACCTCGTGGTGGCCGGGCACATCCACCAGTCGCCCTTCGTTCGCGAGGGCTCGTGGGCGGATCGCATCGGTTCCACCTGGGTGTTCAATGCAGGACACCAGTTCGGCGCGCCCCCCGCGCACATCGTCCTCGATACCGACCACGGCGAAGCCGTCTGGATCTCGGCCATGGGTGTCCAGCGCGTCAGGCTCGATGCGCCTCTTGAACGCCCCATCCCCCCGGCTCAGGCCCTTCCGGAGTGGTTCGGAGCCTGAGACGCAGGCGCGACGCGGCCGACAAGGCTTGGGCGCGGCTTCGACGTTGCTCGCCCTACCGCCCTGGATCGCGGTCCGAGCCGGGCCTGAAATCCCGCTCTTCCTGCAACATCAGCGATTCGAGCACTTCGCCGATCATCTCCAGGTGATCACCGTGGCCGGCGAACTGCCGCTTCAGATCGACAAGATAGGTTGTGGCGGCGTTGAGGCGGTGGGCGAGCAGGCTGGCGACGAGCCAGGACATGGCCGGGCGGTCGCGGAAGAAGGCCTCGGCGTTCTCCACCTCATGAACCGTCGTCTCCCCGAGCGTACGGGCGGTGGCCGTGTGCGGCGTGTTCAGCAGGACCGACATTTCCCCGACCAGCGAGCCCGGCTCGGCGAGCACCGTAACCTGCGTACCGCCGCGCAGGACTTCGATAGCGCCAGAGACGAGGATGTAGACGCGGCCGGTGGTGATGCCTTCCGTCAGGAGGATCGTGCCGTCCGGCAGCGCCCTGACGGGGATGTCGTGGCAGAGGTCGAGGATGGCGCGCATCAGCCGGACTTCTTTGCGCGCGTGGTCGACGGGGTGGCTGACTTGCGCGACTTCTTGGCCTTCACATAGCCGAGCTTGTCCATCAGGGCCGCGATCTCCTCGCTTGCCTTGGCGTCGCGCGGGCGGAGCTCGGTGACGGCAAGACCCGCCGTAGCAGCCTTGGCGTAGGACTTGCGGTTGCCGAGCCCGACGGAGAGGAACTTCAGCACCGGCTGCTTGCGGATGATCTCCGCCGCCGCGTCGTTTTCTCCGCCCTTGGCGTCGGCCCTGTTGAGGAAGGCCAGTGCCTTCAGGTCGGGGTTCGTGACGCGTGCCTCCTCGACCATCTCGGCGACCTTGTCGAGCGTCCAGACGTCGAAGGAGCGCGGCGCCAGCGGCACAGCGAACACTTCTGCAACCGCCAGCGCGCCGCGCTGGCTCGCGTTGTCTCCCGCGCCGACGTCGATCACGATTTCGTCGTATTTCGGGGCCAGCCGGCGGATCTCGGTGACGATGGCGCGCCCCTTCAACGCGATGCACGTATATCCGGCGCCTTCTTCTCCGGACTGGTTGCGCATGGTGGTGAAGTCGGTGGCCGTGCCCTGTTCGTCGGCATCGACGAGCAGGACATCCTTGCCGGCCGCCGCCAGCAGCACGGCGAGGTTCGTGGCGACGGTGGACTTGCCCGTCCCACCCTTCGTTCCGCCCACTGCAATGATCACGGACTGCCCCCTGGTCTCCCGTCCCCAAGGGACGCAACGATCCGAATCAGACCCGCCTTGTTGCAGCGCGTCAAGGCGCCTTAGGGCGAACGGAGCGAAAGTCGCGGCACGACTTTGTCATGTCCGCAATCGCCCGGGGTGCTCCCTCGCCGCTTCCAACCTATATGACAGGCTCCGATACGGTGTTTGCGAACCCTCACGCCGGGCTGCAACGTGGACGGGACACCGGAGGACAGGATGCCATGAGTGCCGCCGCGCTGGCCGAATCCCCGGCCTTTACGCGCCGCCCCCCGGCGCCCGCACCGCTGCCTTCGCAGTTGCCATTCTGGGCGTTCTTTCGGGCGCTGCGGGAAAATCCGATCGAGGCATGGCCCGTCGCCGCCTACGAGCAGCCATTCCTGCACCTGAAGGGGGGCGCATTTCGGCCCGACCTCCTGTTCGTGACCGACCCCGCGATGGTGAAGCGCGTTTTCCTGGACGCGGTCGACATCTACGACAAGGGCGACGTGGTGCGCCGGCGCCTCAGGCCGTTCCTCGGCGACAGCGTGCTCATCGCTGCCTCGGAGAGTTGGCGACCCCAGCGGCGCATCGCGGCGCCGATGTTCCAGACACGCCGCGTGGAGGCCTTCTTCCCGGAGATGCTGGCCGCGGCGCAGGCCGAGGCCGATCGCCTCGCTGGCCTTGGTTGCGGCGCCGTCGTCGACATGCACGACGCGCTGATCGGCTTCACCTACGACGTCATCGCCCGGACGGCCTTCTCGTCCGACGCCGTGGGCGATCCGCACGCCTTCTCGCGGGCGATCGCCGCCTATTTCGACACGCTCGGCCGGCTGGACGCGGCAAGCTATCTCAACCTCCCGTCCTGGGTGCCGACGCTCGACCGGCTGCGCGCGCGCCCTGTCCTCGCCTATTTCCGGCAGGAGATCGGCGGGATCGTCGCCCGCCGCCGGGACCGGCTGGCGCGCGAGGGGGCCGACCGCTTGCCCGACGACCTTCTGACGCGCCTCCTCACCGCCACCGATCCCCAGACGGGCCGCCCCCTGCCGCCCGACCTCGTCTACGACAACGCCGTCACCTTCCTCGCGGCCGGGCACGAGACCACGGCCAATGTCCTGGCCTGGACCCTGTTCCTGCTCTCGGAAAATCCTGGGTGGGACGAGCGTCTCGTCGCCGAGATCCGCCGTGAGGCGGGCGAAGGACCGCTGACGCCGGAGCGTCTGTCACGTCTCGTCGAAACGCGAATGGTGATCGACGAGGCCATGCGCCTCTATCCGCCCGCGCCGCTCATCCCCCGCATGCCGCTGAAGGATGACCGGCTCGGTCCGGTCGACGTGAAGGCGGGTACGATCGTCATCACGTCGCCGTTCGTCTCGCACCGACACCGCCAGTTCTGGGCTGATCCCGACGCCTTCCGCCCGGAGCGGTTCGCTCCGGGGTTGCGCGAGACCGTGGACCGATATGTGTATTTTCCGTTCGGTGTCGGCCCCAGGGTTTGCATCGGCGCAAGCTTCGCCATCCAGGAGGCGCTGACCGCGCTGGCCACGCTCCTGCCCCGGTTCCGCTTCGCCTGTACAGCGCCGCAGGACGTCTATCCGCGCGCGACGATCACGCTGCGCCCCGGCGGCACCCTGCCGATGCGGCTCGAGAGCCGCTAGGGGAGCCCTGTCCCTTCCCCGACATGGCACAGGTGCCGCGATCCCGGGCGCCGTGCGCCGGGATGGCGACTGAAAGGCGGACCGAAGCCTCAGTAGGTCTTGGCGCCCCGGACCAGCGTGAACAGGCTGTAGAGCGACGTGGTTCCGCAGATGAACAGGCGCGACAGGTGGCGGCCGCCGAAGCAGACATTGGCGACCACTTCCGGCACGTGCACCTTGGCGATCAGCGTGCCGTCCGGATGATAGACGTGCACGCCGTCCGCCGCCGAAGTCCAGATCCTGCCTGCTTCATCGAGGCGGAAGCCATCGAACAAGCCGGCCGTGCACTCGGCAAAGAGCTTGCCGCCCTTGGCCTTCGTGCCGCCCTTGCCGGCCACGTCGTAGACCCGGATGTGGCGTGGGCCGTTTTCCTTGTGGCTGGCGCCTGTGTCCGCGACATAGAGCTTCGCCTCGTCGACGGAGAAGGCGAGGCCGTTGGGGCGAACCATGTCGTCGATGACGAGGGTGACCTCGCCGCTCGCCGGATCGATCCGATACACGTTGCAGGCGCCGATCTCGCTCTCGGCGCGCTCGCCCTCGTAGTCCCAGTCGATCCCGTAGGCCGGGTCGGTGAACCAGATCGAGCCGTCGGACTTCACCACGACGTCGTTGGGCGAGTTGAGCCGCTTGCCCTTCCAGCGATCCGCCAGGACCGTGATCGTGCCGTCATGCTCGGTCCGGGTGACGCGTCGGCCGAGATGCTCGCATGAGACGAGCCGTCCCTGGCGGTCCACCGTGTGGCCGTTGGTGTTGTTGGACGGCTGCCGGAACACCGACGTCGAGCCGTCGGTCTCGTCCCAGCGCATGATGCGGTTGTTGGGGATGTCGGACCAGACGAGGTAGCGCCCTGCGGCGAACCACGCCGGCCCCTCCGCCCAGCGGCACCCGACATAAAGCCGCTCCAGCTTGGCCGTGCCGTTGAAAAGCCCCTTCGCGCGCTTGTCGAGGATCTCGAAGGGTGTCGGGTGGATGTCGGCATAGGCCGGCTGGGGTGCATTGGGCTTGTCGGTGAACATCGGGCGTTTCTCCACGGGTCTTCGACTGGCGCTTGCCGCGCCTTGGACATCTTGCTCAGACGGCGGTGGTGATGCCGCCATCCACCATCAGCAGGTGGCCATTGACGAAATCGGACGCCGGCGAGGACAGGAAGATCGCGGCGCCGACCAGTTCCTCCAGCTTGCCCCAGCGACCGGCGGGTGTCCGCTTGCACAGCCAGTCGTTGAATTCCGCGTTGGCCATCAGCGCGGCATTGAGCGGCGTCTCGAAATATCCGGGGCCGATGGCGTTGACCTGGATGCCGTGCTTCGCCCATTCGGCGGCAAGGCCACGCGTCAGCATCTTCACCGCGCCCTTCGTCGCCGTGTACGGCACGATGGTTTGCCGCCCCAGTTCGCTCATCACGGAGCCGATGTTGACGATCTTGCCGCGGCCGCGCGGGACCATGCGCCGGCCGACGGCACGGGACATGAAGAACACCGAGTCGAGGTTCGCGCGCACCATGTCGTGCCACGCATCGTCCGGAAACTCCGTGGCGGGCGCGCGGTGCTGCTTGCCGGCATTGTTGATCAGGATGTCGAGCGGCCCGACGGAGGCCTCGATCTCCGCGACGGCAGCCTCGGCCGCGGCCGAGTCGCCCACGTCGAAGGCGAGGCCGGACACGGCCAGCCCCTCGCCTCGCAGCGTCGCAACGGCTGTTTCGAGCTTGGTCGGATCGCGGCCGTTGAGGACGACGCGCGCGCCGGCCCGGGCGAGGCCGCCGGCCAGCGCATAGCCGATCCCCTGGCTCGAGCCCGTGACGAGGGCGATGCGCCCGGTGAGGTCGAAGATGGCGAGGGACATGGAACGCTTCGGGTCGAAAGCCTGGCGGCGGGAGCGACACTGTGGTCGAGGTCGTGCCCCGCTTCAAGTCCGCGCCGGCCTACCGGCGTCGCGCCTTGCGCTGCTTGTCGATCTCGCGGACGTAACGGCGCAGCAGGGCGTCGGTCTTCCCCTCCAGGTCGATGCCGCGGGCGGCGAACCACTGGGCGATGTCCGGCGCAACGGCGATCGACACAGGCTTGGGAGAAGGTCGCAGGACCGGCTTCGGCGCGGACGGACCGAGGAGCGCGAGTTCGTTCGATTCCTCCTCCAGGATCGCCGCGATGGCGAGCATCGAGGCCTCGGGCGAAGGCTCGGGCAGGTCCGGGTCCGGAAGGTCGTCCTCCGGCTCGGCCTGGAACTCGCCCACGGGCCGGCGCGGCGATTCCTGTTCCAGGGGCGGCTGTGGCGGCAGGCCCGCCAGCATTTGCGACGACTCGTCCTCCGCATCGAGTTCGCGCAGCGCGGCTTCCAGTGCCGAGGCACGGCCTCGATCGTCCGAGGCGGCAACGGGGACGACCGGCTCGGCGGCTGGCAACGGTTCCGGCGGCAATTCCGGCGGCGGTGACGACGCGGCGGTGTCGGGTGTCGCGGGAACGCCGTCACCCATGCCGGAAGGCACGCCCCCCAGCAGCTCCGCTTCGAGCGCCGACAGAAGCGCCTGGGACGGCGAATCGAGCTGCGGGCCGGGCGTGGCCGCAGCCGCCGCAGGAGGCACCGTCACGGGATCGTCCGAAGCGATGGCCCGCACACCGGTCTCAGGCTCGATCGGGAGTGCAGCGACGGCCTCGGCGTCTGCGAGTCCGGCCGGGCTTGTCGTTCTCTGTTCGGTTTCCGCAGCCTCGACCGGAGCGCGTTCGGCGACGGAAGGCTCGGCAGCAGCGGGTTCGGGTGCCGCCGTTTCGGGTGCGACCACCGCAGCCGCGGCGGGTGCGGGCGCCGGGCGTCGCGGGAACCCGCCTCGCCGCTGCGCAGCCTCCGGCCCCGGACCCTCCTTCGGAGGTCCGAGCGGTCCGTCCCAGACGGACGGAAGGCGGGGGAAAGGCGGGGTCGTCACGGCGGGTTTCCTGGCGGCGTCGCGCAGCTATCGCACGGCAATCGTGCACAACCTGTGCAAGCAGCACAATCAGGTCGTGCGCGCCGCGGCCAGCAGCCGGTCGAGATGCAGCGACGCCTCGACGAGGCCCTGCGTGACCGGATGGCCGGGCGAGTCGAGCACCTGCGCCGTGGCGCCCTCCTCGACGACGCGGCCCGACGCCATCACCATCACCCGCTCCGTGATCGCCCGCACCACCGTCAGGTCGTGCGTGATGAACAGGTAGGTCAGCCCAAGGCGCGCCTGCAGGTCCGCCAGGAGGTCGAGCACCTGCGCGCGGATGGACACGTCGAGCGCGGACACCGGCTCGTCGAGCACGATGAGGTCCGGCCGCGTGATGAGCGCCCGCGCGATGGCCAGGCGCTGGCGTTGGCCGCCGGAGAACTCATGCGGGTACTTTTCCGCGTCGCGCGGGTCGAGCCCCACCTCGACGAGCGCCTCCGCGATGCGCCGCTGGCGCTCTGGCGCGTCGAGATCGGCGGCAAGGTGCAGCGGCTCGGCGACGATCCGCCCGGCGCGATGGCGCGGGTCGAAGGATCCGTAAGGGTCCTGGAAGACCATCTGGACCCGGCGCCGGAACGTCGCCAGCGCCTCTCCCGAGAGATCCGCGGTGTCCTGCCCGCCGAGGCGGATCGTTCCGCCCTGCAGGGGCTCCAGCGCGAGGACCGCTCTGGCCAGCGTGGACTTGCCGCATCCCGATTCCCCGACGAGGCCGACACTCTCGCCCCGGCGCAGGGAGAAGGACACCCCGTCGACCGCCCGGTGGAAGCGCGGCGCCGCGAACGGATTCGACCGTGCCATTCGATAGTCGCGGACGGCTCCGTCGACCGCCAGCAGCACGTCGCCGGGCGGTTGCGGATGTCTGGTCGGCGCGTGCGACGCGGCTTCACGCAGCGCCTTCGAATAGGGATGCGTCAGGGCGGCAAAGGACTCCGGTCCGCCGGGGCCCGTTTCCACCACCTCTCCGCCCCGCATCACGGCGATGCGGTCCGCCATTGCGGACACGACCGACAGGTCGTGGCTGATGAGGACCAGTCCGGCGCCGTCCTCGCGCACCAGTCCGCGCAACAATTGCAGGATCTGCGCCTGCGTGGTCACGTCCAGCGCCGTCGTCGGTTCGTCGGCGATCACAAGCCGCGGCCTCAGCGCCACGGCCATGGCGATCACCACGCGCTGGCGCTGCCCGCCGGACAGCTCGTGCGGATACCGGGTGGGCGGAATGCGCGCGGGCGGAAGGCCGACGCGCTCCAGCACCCCGAGCGCCTGTTTCTCGGCATCGGAGCGGCTGAGCCCCAGGTGGAGCGCAAATCCCTCCGCGACCTGCGCGCCGATGCTCTGAAGCGGGTTCAGCGCCGTCATGGGCTCCTGGAACACCATCCCCATGGCCCGTCCGCGCAGGCCGCACATGTCGCGTTCGGAGGCGGCGAGAAGGTCGTACCCGTCGAGCGTCACCCTGCCCGTCGCCTTGGCGCCGCGCGGCAGCAGCCGCATCACGCTCAATGCCGTCAGCGACTTCCCGGATCCGGACTCGCCCACGACCCCCAGCACCTCGCCGGCCTCCACCGAGAGCGACACGCCCCGCAGGATCGGCGTTCCGGAGATGGCGAGGTCGAGCCCCGATATGTCGAGAAGCGGCACCGTCAGCGCTCCCGGGACAGGCGGGGATCGAACAGGTCGCGGAGCCCGTCGCCCAGCAGGTTGAGGCCGAGCACGGTGATGACGATGGCGAGGCCGGGAGCGATGGCGAGGCGCGGGGCAAGGGCCATCATGGTCTGCGCCTCGAACAGCATCCGGCCCCAGCTCGGCTGCGGCGGCTGCACGCCGAGGCCGATATAGGAGAGCGCGGCCTCGGCGAGAATGCCGAGCGAGAGCTGGATCGTGCCCTGCACGATGATCAGGCTGCCGATGTTGGGCAGGATGTGTTCGACCGTGATCCGGGCCGGCCCCTTCCCGGCGACGCGGGCGGCCATCACGAAATCCCGCTGCCACAGCGGCAGTGCGCCGCCATAGGCCACCCGCGCGAAGACCGGGATGTTGAAGATGCCGATTGCGATCATCGCGTTGATCGCGCCCGGCCCAAAGACCTCGCGCAGCATGATCGCGATCAGCAGGGCCGGAAAGGCGAAGACGAAGTCGGCGAAGCGCATGATGCCCTGGTCGACCAGCCCGCCGCGCTTCTGGGCGGCCAGCAGGCCCAGCGGGACGCCCAGCCCGGCGCCGATCCCCACCGCGACGAACGAGACAGCGATCGACGTCACCGCGCCGCGCATGATCATCGAAAAGGTGTCGCGCCCGAAGGGATCCGTGCCGAACCAATGCTCGGCGGAAGGAGGGCGCAGTCGCCTCGCGATCTCGATGGCCGTCGGGTCGTGCGGTGTCCAGGCGAACGACAGCAGCGCCATGAGCGCCACGGCCAGCGTGATCGTGGCCCCGACGAGGAAGCTCGGGTGGCGCATCGCGCGGCGCATGAAGCCCGATGACGGAAGGGAATGGACGGCCGCGCTCATCGTCCCCTCCGCAGCCGCGGATCGACGATGGCATAGGCGATGTCGACCAGGAAGTTGACGACGATGACGCTGGCGACCAGCAGCATCACGACGCTTTTCACGACCATCAGGTCGCGCTGGTTGATGGCCTGGAAGACCAGCCGCCCGAGCCCCGGCAGGTAGAACACGTTCTCGATGATGATGGTCCCGGCGAGCAGGAAAGAAAACTGCAGCCCCATGATCGTCAGGACCGGGATCAGGGCGTTGCGCAGCGCATGGCGGCGCAAGGCCTGTCCGCGGGACAGGCCCTTGGCCCGTGCGGTACGAACGTAGTCGTCGGACAGGGTCTCGAGCAGCGACGAGCGCATCACGCGCGCGAGGATCGACGCCTGCGGCAGGGCGAGCGCGACCGCCGGCAGGATCAGCGCGCGAAGTCCTGGCCAAAGGCCGGCGTTCCATCCTGGAAAACCGCCGGCCGGGAGCCAGCGCAGCGTGATCGAGAATAGCAGCACCAGAAGCATGGCGAACCAGAAGTTCGGCACGGCAATGCCGACCTGGGTCGCGCCCATGATCGAGATGTCGGCCGCCGTGTTGCGACGCGCCGCGGCGATTGCGCCCACCGGGATGGCGATCAGGGTCGTCAGGCCGAGCGCCAGGAGCGCCAGCGGCACCGAGACCTGCATCCGCTCGCGCACGAGTTCCGCGACGGGGGTCGAGTAGGTGTAGCTCTTGCCCAGGTCGCCGCGCAGCATGCCGCCGGCCCATTCGAGGTAGCGCTCGGGCGCTGGCCGGTCGAGACCGAGTTGCAGCCGCAGCGCGGCAAGCGTGTCGGGCCTCGCCTGCGTGCCCAGCATGACCTGCGCCGGGTCGCCTGGCAGCACTTCCATCGCCGTGAACACCACGGCCGACGCCACGACCAGCGTGACCAGCAGCGCGACGAACCGGCGGAGGGCGAAAGCGAGCATGAAATCCCGGAGCGGGCCGAGGGGCGGCGAGTCGCGGGATGGTGTCAGCTTCCGCCCCCGCTGCGCAACCCGACCTGCTTCGAACGCCGTTGCTTCAGCCCGGATATCGCGGCCGGGATACGGCTCAAATCGGTTCAATCGTCGTTACGAATGCGTTAAATTGAAGCCTGCGGTTTGATCATTGCCGCATCCCGCGGACGCAGATTCGCGAGGGTTGATGCCTTGTAGGGGGACACAATCATGCAAAGAAAGCTCATGGCCGAGGCGTTCGGCACGTTCTGGCTCGTGTTCGGAGGGTGCGGCAGCGCCATCTTCGCCGCTGCTTTCCCGCAACTCGGCATCGGGTTCATGGGCGTGGCGCTTGCCTTCGGCCTGACCGTGCTGACCATGGCCTACACGGTCGGCCCGATATCGGGCGGCCACTTCAATCCCGCCGTCACCGCCGGACTTGCCGCGGGCGGCCGGATTCCGTGGAGCCATTTCGTTCCCTACACGCTGGCGCAGGTCGGCGGAGCCGTTCTCGCAGCCGTCGTGCTGTACATCGTCGCTTCCGGCAAGGCGGACTTCTCGCTTGCGGGGGGCTTTGCCGCAAACGGCTACGGCGATCATTCGCCCGGCAAGTACACGCTGCTGTCAGCCCTCGTGATCGAGGTCGTGCTGACGGCCTTCTTCCTTCTCGTCATCCTCGGATCGACCGAGAGCCGCGTGCCGCCCGGCTTCGCGCCGATCGCCATCGGTCTTTGCCTCACGCTGATCCACCTGATCTCGATCCCGGTGACGAACACCTCCGTCAATCCTGCCCGATCGACCAGCCAGGCGCTGTTCGCGGGCGGATGGGCCATCCAGCAGCTGTGGCTGTTCTGGGTCGCGCCGATTGCCGGCGCGGTGCTGGCGGGCGGCATCCACAAGGCGCTTTTCGCCAAGGATGCCGTCGTGGGCGAAGGGAACTGACGCCGAGGCGGGCGGCGGGAGCTCCCGCCGCCCTCCGTGTCAGCCGATGAAGTCCATCTTGCCGAGCTCGACCCCGTTGTGGCGCAGGATCGCGTAGGCGGTCGTCAGGTGGAAGAAGAAGTTCGGCATCGCGTTGTGCAGCAGGAACGGCTGGCCCACGAACCGGCGCTCCTCGCCGCGGATCGACATGACGATCTCACGGGTCTCGGCCCCGTCGAACTGGGACTTGTTCAGGCTGCCGATGAACGCCAGCGTCTTTGCGATGCGCTCGGAGAGTTCGGCGAACGTCTTCTCGTCGTCCGGATACTTCGGCAGTTCGACTCCGGCGAGGCGGCCGGCGCCCCCCTTGGCGAAGTCCGAAGCGAGCTGCGCCTGCCGGACGAGCGGGAACATGTCCGGCGCAAGACGCGCCTGAAGGAAGACCGAAGGGTCGATCTTGCGCGCTTCGGCGTGCGCTGCGGCCTTGCCGAGAATGGTGTCCAGCGCCTTGAGCGAGCGCGTGAACACGGGAACCGATACGTCGTAAAGCGAAAGCGTCATGGCAACGTCCCTTGTGATCCTGGATGTCCGTCGATGTCCGGAGCCGGGGCGACCGTAGCCGCCGGGCTCGCCGTGCGATAGGCCGTTCAGGCCGGCGGCATCACCGCGATGCCGTATTCCGCCGCGCTCTCCTCGAGCCAGTGCCAGAACGTACCGGCAAACCCGCGCGGCACGACGATCTCGTAGGTCGGCTCGGCGTCGCGCTGCCACAGAGTCACATCGACATGGGCGCACCATGTCTGTGCGGCGTCTCCGGGTGCGAAGCTTCGCGGGTGCAGGTCGATCGCTGTTCCCTTGGCGAGGACGTCGCGGGCGCGGGGGCCGGACAGCCTCAGCACGCCGCGCCCGTCGCCCTGGTCGGCGATCGAGGCTGAACCAGCCGTCAGCGTGCGCAGCGCCGTTTCGACGGCCGCGCCGCCGGCCTTCACCGGATCGAGCCCGGCTGCCGCCGCAAGGCGCTCCACTGCTCCCGGCTCGGCCACCCCGAGCCATTGGGCGGGACCGGCGAAGACGAAGGCCAGCCCCTCGCCGGCCGTTCCGGCGGCGCCTTCGACCCGGGCGGGCTTCGTCGGCAGGGCGATTCCGGTCGCCTCCGCCACGCGGCCGGCCAGGATATCGGCCTGGCCCTGTCGGGCGACGACGCTGGTCAGCACCAGCCCCGTCACCTCGCGGACGGTCAGCCCGGGCGAGCCCTCGGCGATTCCGAGGCGCCCGACAACGGCGAGATCCCGAAATGCCGAACGGCGGAGAACGGACGGATCAGCCACGCAGACGCTCTCCCTGCGGATCGAAGACGACGGGATTGCGGATCTCGACCACCACGTCTCGACCGCGAACGCCGTCCCAGGCCCGGACGCGCTGGCCCATCCGCTCGGCCCCGCGCTTCATCAACCCCATCCCGATCCACGCGTTCTCGTTCGGCGAGAAGCAGGCGGCGGTGACGTGGCCCAGGTCGTTCTCGAGGGTGGGCGGGGCCCCCGTCTCCAGGAAATGCGCGCCGGCGGAGACGCGCACGCCCGGCTCCACGACCCTGAAGCCGACCAGCGTTTCGCGGTTGGCGTCGACGAGCGCGGGGCGCGTCGCCATCACGCGGCCGATGCAGTCCTTTTTCTGCGACACCATCTTGCCGAGACCGAGGTCGGCAGCGGTCGTCTGGCCGTTCAGTTCGGCGCCGGCGACGTGCCCCTTCTCGATCCGCATCACGCTCATCGCCTCCAGGCCGTATGGCGTGACGCCGAGGTCGGCGCCGGCCGCCATGAGCGCGCGCGGAAGGGCGTCGCCGAAGCCGGCCGGGACGCCGATTTCGTAGGCGAGTTCGCCGGAGAACGAGAGCCTGAAGAGTCGTCCCTGCACGCCGCCCATCAGCGTGACCGGCCCGCAGGCGAGATAGGGGAAGGCCTCGTTCGAGATGTCCTGTCCCCCGTCGAGCACGCGCTCAAGCAGGTCGCGCGACTTCGGACCCGCCACGGCGAACTGGGTCCACTGCTCCGTGACGGAGACGGCCTGCACGTCGAGGTCCGGCCACAGCCACTGCAGGCAGAACTCGAGATGGGCCATGACTTCTCCGGCCTTCGCCGTCGTCGTCGTCAGGAGATAGCGGTCTTCTTCCAGTCGGGCGACGGTCCCGTCGTCGAAGACGAAGCCGTCCTCGCGCAGCATCAGCCCATACCTCGCCTTGCCGACAGGCAGCGTCGACAGGGTGTTGGCGTAGACCCGATCGAGGAAACGCCCCGAATCCGGGCCCTGGACGTCGATTTTTCCCAGCGTCGACACATCGCAGATGCCCACGCCCCCCCGTGTCGCCCCGACCTCCCGCGTGCAGGCGGCAAGCCAGTCCTCGCCCTCCCGCGGAAACCATCCCGCCCGCAGCCAGGCCCCGGTCTCGATGAACTCGGCGCCCATCTCCCGCGCCCAGTCATGCGCGGCGGTGAGGCGGGTGGGGCGGAAGGACTTGCCGCGGTGGTGTCCGGCGAGGGCGGCGATGGCCACGGGGGTGTAGGGAGGGCGGAACGTCGTGGTGCCGACGTCGGCCAAAGGTTGGCCGCGCAACTCCGCGATCAGGGCCAAAGCATTGATGTTGGACGTTTTTCCCTGGTCCGTCGCCATGCCCAGCGTGGTGTAGCGCTTGACGTGCTCGACGGAGCGGAAGCCTTCGCGGTGCGCCAGTTCGACGTCGGATGTCGTGACGTCGTTCTGGAAGTCGACGAAAGACGTCCCCCCAGACGCGGCGGGACGCCACAGCGGAACGACGGCAGTCGACTCGCGGTCTGCAGTCGGGACTTCGACTGCGGGCGGAGCGAACCCCGCGGCCGTCGCCGCCTCGATTCCGGCATAGGCGCCGGTCGTCAGGCACTCGTCCAGCGAGAAAGCGCCCGCCGCGGCTCCGGCCACCGCCATGCCGGGCGGCAGCGCGCTGGGCACGAAGGAGAGCAGGCGCTCGTCCCAAACGGGCCGCCCGCCGAGGTGGGATGTGAGGTGGACGGTCGGGCTCCAGCCGCCGGACATGGCGACGAGATCGCACTCCAGGGTGGCGCGTCGTCCACCGGGCCCCTCCACGTCCAGCGCCTGAACGTGCAGGCGGCCATGGGCGCGCAGCGGCACCGTGCCCGTCATCAGCCAGGCGCCGGCGGCGTCGGCGGCCGCACGGAGCGCGGGCGAAACCTCCGGCCGGCAGTCGACCAGCGCCTGGACATGGACGCCGGCCGACGACAACGCGGATACGGTGCGGGCCGCATCGTCATTGTTGGCGACCACGACGGCGCGGTGGCCGGGCAGCGCAGCGAAGCGGTTGACGTAGGTACGGGCGGCGCCGGCCAGCATGATGCCGGGGCGGTCGTTGTCGCCGAAGACGAGCGGCCGCTCGATCGCGCCGGCGGCGAGCACCGTCCGCTTCGCCACGATGCGCCACATCTTTTGCCGTGCGCCATGCCGCGGCGGGGTCGGCAGATGGTCGGCCAGCCGTTCCACGGCTCCGTAGGCGCCGTGGTCGTAGGTCCCGAAGACCGTCGTGCGGGTCAGGATCGTCACGTCCGGCATGGCCGCCAGTTCGGCCGTCGCCCGCCCCGCCCATATTGCAGACGGCACGCCGTCGACCATCGACTCCTCGGCGTTGAGCCTGCCGCCGGTGACGAAGTCGTCTTCCGCAAGCACGACCCGCGCCCCGGAGCGCCCTGCCGCGAGCGCGGCCATGAGGCCGGCCGGCCCGGAGCCGACGACGAGCACGTCGCAATGCATCGTGGCCTTTTCGTAGCGGTCAGGATCGTGCGCGGTGGCGGCACGGCCAAGACCGGCCGCCCGGCGGATCAGCGGCTCGTAGACCTTCTCCCAGAACGAAGCCGGCCACATGAAGGTCTTGTAGTAGAAGCCCGCCGAAAGCACCGGCGACAGCAGCTGGTTGACGGCCAGCACGTCGAACCGCAGGGACGGCCACCGGTTCTGGCTCTCCGCGACAAGGCCGTCATAGAGTTCGACCGAGGTCGCCCGCGTGTTGGGCTCGCGGCGGGCTCCGGCGCGAAGCTCGACAAGCGCATTCGGCTCCTCGGCCCCGGCCGACAGGATGCCGCGGGGTCGATGGTACTTGAAGGACCGGCCGACGAGCCCGACCCCGGCGGCGACAAGGGCCGACGCCAGCGTGTCTCCGGCGAAGCCGACATGACGCACGCCGTCGAAGGTGAAGGCTACTGGCTTCTCGCGGTCGATCAGGCCGCCTGTCGGCCGTCGCCGAGCATCGAACGCGGTCATCGGGCGGATCCCACCGGCGTGCGCGCCCGTGCCACGGCCCGGGCATCCTCCACCGACGCTATGGCGTGGCTGCGGACGTCGCGCGTCACGACCAGCCAGCTGCGGCAGCCGTGCACGTGCTGCCACAACTCGCGGTGTTCTCCGGCCGGGTTGTCGCGCAGGTAGACGTAGGCATACCACGCGTCGAAGTCCGCCCCGTCCGCCCTCGCGTCCGGCAGGTGGTCGGGACGCGTCACGGTGGCATCGCCAAGATAGGCGAACTCCTCGTTGCCGCGTTCACCGCAATGGGGGCATCGGATCCGCATGTCAGGGCTCGGTCGCGGCAGGCGTGGGCATCGGGCATCCTCCGAGACGCAGGCTCCGGCTGCCCGCCGGACCAAAGGGTGCGAAGCCGTGGGGCGGGATGGCGGACAGGCGCCGTCGGAGCAATCGGAAGCGCGACATCAATGCTTGTTGGGCGTTGCGCCCGTCCCTTTTTCGTCGATGAGACGGCCCGTCGCGAAGCGGTCGAGGCGGTAGGCCGCGTTGTAGGCGTGGGGTTCGTCGCGAGCGATCGTATGGGCGAAGCACCAGCCGGAGGCCGGCGTCGCCTTGAACCCGCCGTAGCACCAGCCACAGTTGAGATAGAGGCCGTCGACGGGCGTTCGGTCGATGATCGGCGAACCGTCCATCGACATGTCCATGATGCCGCCCCAGTGGCGCAGGACGCGCAGGCGGCCGATCGAGGGCATCAGCGCGAAACCCTCCTCCATCACGTCCTCGATGGTCGGCAGGTTGCCGCGCTGGGCGTAGGAGTTGTAGCCGTCGATGTCGCCGCCGAACACAAGGCCACCCTTGTCGGACTGGCTCACATAGAAATGCCCGGCGCCGAACGTGATGACCTGGTCGATCATGGGCTTCACGCCCTCCGACACGAACGCCTGCAGCACATGGCTCTCGAGCGGCAGCCGCAGGCCGGCCATGGCCGCGACCCGGGAGGTGTTGCCGGCGCAGGCGAGGCCGATCTTGCCCGCGCCGATGAAGCCCTTCGTGGTCTCGACGCCCACGGCCCGGCCGTTCTCGACCCGGATGCCGGTCACCTCGCAGTTCTGGATCAGGTCGACCCCGCGCATGTCCGCCGCGCGGGCATAGCCCCACGCCACCGCATCGTGCCGCACCGTGCCGCCGCGCTTCTGCAGCAGGCCGCCCTGGATCGGGAAGCGCGCATTGTCGAAATCAAGATAGGGGGCGAGGCGGCGCACGCCCTCCTGGTCGAGCAGTTCGGCGTCGACCCCGCACAGCATCATGGCGTTGCCGCGCCTCGCATAGGCGTCGCGCTGGCTGTCCGAATGATAGAGGTTCAGCACCCCACGCTGGCTCACCATCGCATTGTAGTTGATGTCCTGCTCCAGCCCTTCCCAGAGCTTCAGGGACCACTCGTAGAAGGGCGTGTTGCCGGGCAGCAGGTAGTTGGAGCGCACGATGGTGGTGTTGCGCCCGACATTGCCCGAGCCGAGATAGCCCTTCTCGACGACGGCGATGTTGCGCAGCCCATGCACCTTGGCGAGGTAATAGGCCGTCGCCAGCCCGTGACCGCCGCCGCCGACGATGATGATGTCGTACCGCGCCTTCGGCGCCGGATCGCGCCACGCGGCACGCCAGCCCTTGTTGCCCACCAGAGCCTGGGACAACAGCGAAAAGACCGAATACCGCACCGCGCGTGCCCCCGGCGCGACGACCACACGCGCCCGAGGGGAGGGAACGCGGTCAGGATGCCCGAGTCAATGGGCGACAAAGCGCGACCATTGCAAATGCTTCGAGACGGCAACGGCGCAGGCGCGCCTAACAAGGCCCCTGAACGGCATTGAAAAGGCGCGACGGTCTTCCCGCTGGGGATGGCTGAGGCTTGACTCGAGCAGGCTTCCGGCTGTCCCCCGCTGGATCTACGATCGTGATCGGCCAAAAGCTGGATTCGCATCCAACCGGAGAGGCTGCATTTGTCCGATGCCACAGTTGCCGGTTCCGGAGATCCACGGGACAGTGCCTAACGTTTGGCTGTCCGACTGGAGGCGACAAGCATGGCTCTTTCGCTCAATCCCTACGTCCTCCGAATACTGCAATGCCCGAGGGACCGGTCGGAGCTTCATGTGGACGGATCCCACCTCTGTTGCGAGCACGGGCATCGCTACCCGATCGTAGCCGGCATTCCCGTGTTCCTGCTGGAGGAGAACGAGCAGACGATCGGCGTTGCTCTCGCCTC
>CAZJCW010000008.1:0-40865 GCA_964544365.1 uncultured Alsobacter sp. | reverse complement strand
TGAGGCCGCCCTCGAGCCAGCCCATCGACTGGTGCAGGAAGTTGACGCCGCCCATGACGGCCGACCACGTCGCCATCATCGACTCATAGGCGGCCTGCGCGTCGGGCGCGTTGGACGTGTTGATGTTGGAGGAGCGGAACGGGAGGCGATAGCGGCGGGCGAGCTGGCCGGAGATGATCGCGGCCTTGGCGTATTCCGGCGTGCCGAACGCCGGTGCGCCGGACTTCATGTTCACGTTGGTGGTAAAGGCGCCGTAGACGACCGGTGCGCCGGGCCGCACGAACTGGCTTACGGCTATGCCTGCCAGCGCCTCCGCATTCTGTTGCGCCACCGCTCCGATGAGTGTGACGGGCGCCATGGCTCCGGACAGCGTGAATGGGGTAATCACCGTCGGCTGGTTGAGCCGCGCCATCTCGGCAATGCCCTCGACCATTGCGGCGTCGAGCTGCAAGGGCGAGTTGGTATTGATGATCGCGAAGGCGACGGGGCGCGCCGCAATGTCGTCCTCTGACAGGCCGTTGGCGAGGCGGATGATCTCCAGCGCATCGCGGGTCCGTTCCAGCGAGTGGCAATAGATGCGGGGGATCTTGTCCGTCATCGTCACCATGGCCCTCAGCCCGTGCAGGTGGCGGACCGGCACGGGAACGTCGAGGGGCTCGACGGGGTAGCCGCCGATCACGTGAACCATGTTGAACACCTGCGCGAGGCGCAGGAAGTCCTCGTAGTCGGCCATGGTGCCGGGGCGGCGGCCGCGCACGAGGTCGGAGCAGTTCGGCGGGCCGCTGACGGTGGCAAAGACGACGTTGCCGTCGCCGACGGCCACGCTGCGCGCCGGGTTGCGGGTGTGCATCGCGAACGAGGAGGGGACGGTGGCGACGGCGCCTTCGATCAGGGCCCGGTCGAAGCGCACGCGTGCGCCACCCATCGGTTCGGCCCCTTTCCCGACGCATAGCTTTCGCACGCGTTCGGACTGGATGGCGATGCCGGTCGTCTCGAGGATCGCAAGCGACGCGAGATGGATCGCCTCCACGGCGTCGCGCGAGACGATCTCCAGCGGCGCGTAGGGATTGCGCAGCTGCCGCCACGGCATCTGCCGCTCGGCGACGGTCTGGATCCTGGCACGCGGCGCGCGATGCCCCTCGCGACGCTGGCGGGGAGGAGGGGCGGCGGACGCGTCGGACATGGGGAGAACTTCCGCTAGGCCCTGAGGCGCTCGTTCTTCGGATCGAAGGGGCTCTCGGGGATCACGGTACACCGGTATTGCCGGCCGAGGATCGCGATCTCCAGGTCCTGGCCGGGCTCGCCGAGATCGGGCCTTACCATCGCGAGAGCGAGCGATCGGCCGGTGCGCCAGCCATAGCCGCCCGACGTGGAGCGACCGACGATCTCGCCGCCGAGGCGGATCGGCTCGGAGCCCCGGGCGTCGGCGTCGACCACGCCGTGAACCTCGAGCGTGACGAAGCGGTTGGCGGAACCTCTCTGCTGCCAGGCAGCCAGCGCTTCGCGCCCAAGGAAATCGCCCTTGTCCATCCGGACGAAGCGGTCGAGGCCGGATTCGAAGGCAGAATACTCGATGGACATCTCGCGTCCGACGAGGCGGTAGGACTTTTCCAGCGCCATGGACATCATGGCGCGGATCCCGAAGGGGCGGATGCCGAACGGCTGTCCCGCCTCCATGAGCGCATCGAACAGAGTGTTCTGCGTCTCGATCGGGTGATGGAACTCGTAGCCGAGCTCGCCGACGAAATTGACACGCAGGACATCGCAGCGGACGGCACCGACGGAGATGCGCTGGCCGGTAAGCCAGGGGAAGGCGGCATTCGAGATGTCGGCGTCGGTGAGCGATTGCAGCACCTCGCGCGAGCGAGGGCCGGCAAGGACGAGGACGCCCGTTGCTGCCGTCATCGGCGTGAAGGTGACGCTTCCATCGGCGGGCAGGAGCTTGCGCAGCGTGTCGTGGTCGTGACGCTCGAGCGCTCCGGCCGAGACGAGATAGAACGTGCCGGGCTCGCGCTCGTAGACGGTGAATTCGGCCCGCACCCCGCCCCGCGACGTCAACAGGTGGCACAACGCGATCCGGCCGGTCTTCGGGATCCTGTTGGCGAAGACGGATTCAAGCCAGTCGCGGGCGCCGGGTCCGGTGACGAGCGCCTTGGCGAAGGCCGACATGTCCTGCAGGCCGACACCGGAGGTCACCGCCTTCACCTCCTCGCCGACGAAGGGGAAGTAGTTCGAGCGGCGGAAGCTCCAGCGCTCCTTCACCTTGCCATCATGCGCCGGAGGGGCGTGGTTCTCGTTGAGGATGACGTCATCGACGTTCAGGTCCGCGGCGGGGACCTCGTATCCGGGCGGAGCGAACCAGTTCGGCCGTTCCCAGCCATAGACGGAGCCGAACACGGCGCCCAGCGCCTTCATGCGCTCGTAGCATGGGGTCGTCTTGAGCGGACGGGCGGCGATGCGCTCCTCGTCCGGGTAGTGCACCGTGAAGACGTTGGCATACGCCTCCTCCGTCTTGGCGCGCAGGTAGCCGCGACCGGCATAGGGGCCGAAGCGGCGAGGATCGACGCCCATCATGTCGATGGTGGGCTCACCCTCGACAATCCACTCCGCGAGCTGCCAGCCGGCGCCGCCGGCCGCGGTAACGCCGAAGGAGTGCCCTTCGTTCAGCCAGACGTTCGGCACGTCCCATGCCGGTCCCACGATCGGGCTGCCGTCCGGCGTGTACGCGATGGCTCCGTTGTAGACCTTCTTGATGCCGACTTCGCCGAAGGCCGGGACGCGGGCGATGGCGGCCTCGATGTGCGGGGCCAGGCGATCGAGATCTTCCTGGAAGAGCTCGTATTCACTGTCGGCGTCGGGGCCGTCGACATAGCAGCAGGGCGCGCCCTTCTCGTAGGGCCCGAGGATCAGGCCGCCGTTCTCCTCGCGCATGTACCAGGACGAGTCCGACTCGCGCAGCACGCCCATCTCGGGCAGTCCCTGGCGCTGCCGCTTGACGATGGCAGGATGCGGTTCAGTGACGATGTACTGGTGCTCGACGGGGATGACCGGGACATCGAGCCCGAACATGGCCCCGGTCCGGCGCGCGAAGTTGCCGGATGCGCAGACGACATGCTCGCAGGCGATCTCGCCCTTGTCGGTCTTCACGAGCCATTCGCCCGAGGCCGTGCGCGCGACGCCGGTCACGGTCGTGTAGCGGTTGATCTCGGCGCCCAGGGCGCGGGCGCCTTTCGCCAGGGCCTGCGTCAGGTCGGCGGGCTGGATGTAGCCGTCGTCGGGGTGCTGGATCGCGCCGAGCAGCCCGTCCGTCTCGCAGAGCGGCCAGATCTCCCGGACCTGCGCGGGGGTCAGCACGTTGACGGTGATGCCGATGGTCGCGGCGACGCCGGCATAGGCCATGTACTCGTCCCAGCGGTCCCGCGTGCGGGCCAGCCGGATGTTCGAGACCTGCTTGAGGCCGACGGGTTGGCCCGTCTCCGCCTCCAGCCGCTTGTACAGGCCGACCGAGTAGCGGTGGATCTGCCCGACCGAATAGCTCATGTTGAACAGAGGCAAGAGGCCCGCGGCGTGCCACGTCGAGCCGGATGTCAGTTCCTTGCGCTCGACAAGGACGGCGTCGGTCCAGCCTTTCCGGGCCAGATGGTAGAGCGTCGAAACGCCGACCACGCCGCCGCCAATCACCACAACTCGCGCGTGCGTCCTCATGCGTGTCGTCCCTCTGCGCCGTGTCCCGGCCTGCCCGGCTTTGGCCGATCTCCCACCGGTCCGACTGTCTGCCCGTGGTGACGCGGCGGCTCGCGGACTGGCGACGGGGAGTATCGGGGTTGCGTCACGCGGCGGAAAGCCTTTCAGCTGCGGTCTCGCCGCAGGATCGCCTGCAGCAGGTCCCTGACACCGATCGCGCCGAGGAACCGGTCGTCGTCGTCAAACACGGCGACGGGAGCCGCATCCCGGTGCATGGCGAGCATCACCGGACGCAACGGCGTCGATCTGCGTGCCCAGAAGACCGGGTTCGCGTCGGCCGGAACGGCGGACGCGGCCTCGTCACAGGCGAGCCATGTCGATGGCCGGCCATCGCGTTCGGCCGCCAGGACACGATCGCCGTCGCCGAGGCGGAAGCGGGTCGTGCGGCGCCGGTCGAGCCAGAGCCAGTGCTCCCCCGGGCGGTCGTCGCAGGCCTGCAGGTCCCGTCGGTCGCGCATCACGTTCCAGGCGGTGAGCACGTTGAGCGGGTTCACATGGGCGACGAACTCGCGGACATAGGCGTCGGCCGGTCGCAGCACGATGTCCTCGGGCGTCCCGTACTGGACGATGCGGCCGCTCTCCATGATCGCGATGTGGTTGCCGAGCTTCAGCGCCTCGTCGAGATCGTGGCTGACGAAGAGGATGGTCTTCTTCAGTCGCTTCTGGAGATCGAGCAGTTCGTCTTGCAGTTTTGTCCGGATCAGCGGGTCGAGCGCCGAGAACGGCTCGTCCATGAGCAGGATCTCGGCATCCGTCGCGAAGGCGCGGGCGAGGCCGACGCGCTGCTGCATGCCACCCGACAATTCGCTGGCATACTTGCCGGCCCACGCCTCGAGCCCGACCATGGCCAGCTTCTCGGCGACGATGCGCTCGCGCTCGACCTTCCCCATGCCGCGAAGCTCCAGTCCGAATCCGACATTCTCCGCCACGGTTCGCCAGGGCAGCAGCGCGAATTGCTGGAACACCATGGCGACGCCGGTCGCGCGCAGGGCGCGCAGCTCCTCGGCGGAGCAATGCGCGACATCGACCGTACCGCCGGCATGGGACACGAGCACATGGCCCCGCGTGACGGGGTTGAGGCCGTTGACGGCGCGCAGCAGGGTCGACTTGCCCGATCCGGAAAGGCCCATCAACACGCAGATCTCGCCGGGCCTGACCGCGAGGGTGGCGCCTGCGACACCGATCACGGCTCCGGTCGCCTCGAGGATCTCGGCGCGGGTCCTGCCGGCATCGAGCAGCGCCAGCGCCTCCTTCCTCTTCTCGCCGAAGACGATGTCGACGCCCTCGAAGGAGACGACCGGTGCGTCCATCAGGGCGTCTTCTTCGCCGGTTGCCGAAGCACACGGTCGAGGACGATGGCGAGGATGACGATGGCCAGTCCCGCCTCGAAGCCCATGGAGACGTTGACCGTGTTCAACGCGCGCACGACCAGCTTGCCCAGCCCGTCCGCGCCGACCAGAGCGGCTACGACGACCATCGACAGGCTCAGCATGATGCATTGCGTGATGCCGGCCATGATGGTGGGCATCGCCGCCGGCAGTTCGACCTTCCACAGCAGCTGCCGCCGGGTCGCGCCGAAGGCCTCCCCCGCCTCGATCATCTGCCGCGGGACGCTCGTGATGCCGAGATGGGTGAGGCGGATGGGCGCGGGGAGGGCGAAGATCACCGTGGAGATCAGTCCCGGGACCACGCCGAGGCCGAACAGGATCAGTGTCGGGATGAGGTACACGAAGGTCGGGATCGTCTGCATCAGGTCGAGGACCGGCCGCAACGCCGCATGGAGCCAGGGCCTGTGAGCCGCGGCGATGCCGACCGGCACGCCGATCAGGACGCAGGTCAGCGTCGAGAAGACCACCAGCGACAGCGTTTCCATCGTCGGTTGCCAGTAGCCGAGATTGGCGATGAGCGCGAAGGCGGCGACGATGAAGACGACGAGCCGCCAGGAGCGGTGCAGCCACCACGCTCCCGCCGCCATCAGCGCCATGACGACGATCGGCGGCAGCACCAGCAGCAGCGCGGTCACCGCCTCGATGGCGCCACCGAGCGCCATCGAGACGAGGTCGAAGACCTCCTGCGCGTGGTCGTTCAGCAAGCCGATCGCGCTCTCCATCCAGCGCCCGAGCGGCAGCTTCCAGCCGGTGAACCACTCTTCCATCGCCGCCTCCGCGGTCGAGGCGCCGCCGCGGCCGCGCCGTCGTCTACTTCACGCCGAGCGACGCCTTGACAGCCGGCAGACCCGGCTTGCCGTCCAGCGTCGTCACGCCGGCGAGCCAGCCGTCGAGCACCTTCGCATTCGCCTTGAGGAAGTTCGCCGCCGCCTTCTCCGCCTCGACCTTGTCGAGCAGGATCGCACCCATCACGCGGTTCTCGATGTCGAGCGTGAACTTCAGGTTCTTCAGGAACTGGCCGACGTTCGGGCACTCCTGGAGGTAGCCGGCCCGGACATTGGTGTAGATCGTCGCACCGCCGAGGTTCGGCCCGAACACGTCGTCGCCGCCCTCCAGGTACTTGAGCTTGAACTGGGTGTTCATCGGGTGCGGCTCCCACCCGAGGAAGATCACATGGTCCTTGCGCCGCGTGGCGCGGTCAACCTGCGCCAGCATGCCCTGCTCGGAGCTTTCGACGAGCTGGAAGCCCTTCACGCCGAACTTGTTGTCCTTGATCATGTCGAGGATCAGGCGATTGCCGTCGTTGCCGGGCTCGATGCCGTAGATCTTGCCGCCAAGCTGCTTGCTGAACTTCGCGATATCCGCGAACGACTTGAGCCCGGCCTCCCAGGTGTAGACCGGGACCGCGAGGGTGTACTTGGCACCCTCGAGGTTCACGCCGACCACCTCGACCGACTTGTCCTCGCGGTACGGCTTGATGTCCGCCTCCATCGTCGGCATCCAGTTGCCGAGGAAGACGTCGATGTTCTTGTTCTTCAGGGACGCGTAGGTCACGGGCACCGAAAGCACGTCGGTCTTCGGCGCGTAGCCGAGCCCCTTCAGGACGGTGGATGCCATGGCGGTTGTCGCGGTGATGTCGGTCCAGCCGACATCCGAGAAGCGCACTGTCTTGCAGGACGCCGGATCTGCCGCGAAAGCGGCACCGGCAGACAGAACGACTGCGGTCGCAGCCGCCGCCACTACACGATGGAACATCCCCGTCTCCCCACTTGGACCACGCCCACCCCGGTCAAACGCCGAATTTTGTCCGGTGGGCACTGGGGGCAAAGTGTTCCATGCCTCGGCGATGCGGGGCAAGGGGGAGGAGCGCTCTCAGGCGATCATGGTGCGGCGCCCGGCCGCCTCCACAGGCGCGATGCGAGGTTCAGGCGCGGGCAAAGCCCCGCATGGCGAGACCGATGCGATCCATCTCGGCCTGCTCGCGGACCGATTCGGCCGTTCGCTCGCGGGCCTGCTCCCGATCGTCGAGGATCTCGAACTTCTTGAGTTCCTCGAAGGCCTCCTCGAGTTCGCGACGGGCATCGGCAAGCTGCCCGCGCAACTCGTCGGCCGAACGAACGAGGTTCTCCTTCCGCTGCATCGCCGCCCGGGCGTAGGTCGGGTAGGCGAAGTGGCTCTTGTCGGAGATGCCGGCCCGCTGTTCCTCCAGCGCGATCTCTCGCTCGAGGTCCGTCGCCATCCGATCGAAATCGGCGATCATCATTTCGATTTGCGCGACCCGGCGACGCTTCTCGTCCACCTGGAAGCGCTTCAGGCGCATGATGGTGTCACGCGACTTCATGTTGATCTATCCACCTCGAAGGGCCGACGCGGCCAGGATTACGGTGGAAACCGACCTCACCCCGAGGCCATGATCTCCGCCAAACGCCGGTAACCATGACTCAGCGAGGTTGACTCTTCCTTACCTTGGCGGAGGAATTCTTCGAGAGGGGCATTCAGACGAATTGCCGCATCCACTTCTTCCGACGATCCGGCGCGATAGGCACCCAGCCGGATGAGTTCTTCCATGTCGGAATAGGTCGCCATGGCTTGCCGCGCGGCCTGGACGACGGGCCAGTAATCGGGATCGCAGGACCGCGGCATCGTTCGCGACACCGACTTCAGGACGTTGACGGCAGGATACCGGCCCCGCTCCGCGATGGCGCGCTCCATGACGATATGACCGTCGAGGATGCCGCGCACGGCGTCGGCCACCGGCTCGTTGTGGTCGTCGCCATCGACGAGGACCGTGAAGATGGCCGTGATCGACCCTTCCCCGGTCCCCGGGCCGGCCCGCTCCAGCAGCCGCGGAAGCTCGGTGAACACGGTCGGCGTGTAGCCCTTCGTCGTGGGCGGCTCGCCCGCGGCCAGCCCGATCTCGCGCTGTGCCATCGCGAAGCGGGTGACGCTGTCGATCATGCAGAGCACCTGGCGGTCGGCGTCGCGGAAATACTCCGCCAGAGCCAGCGTGAGATAGGCCGCCTGCCGACGCATCAGCGCGGGTTCGTCGGATGTGGCGACGACGACGACCGAACGCGCGAGCCCCTCGTCGCCGAGATCCTCCTGCAGGAATTCCTGCACCTCGCGGCCGCGCTCGCCGACGAGGCCGATGACGGACACGTCGGCGGCGGCATTTCGCGCGAGCATCGAAAGCAGGACCGACTTGCCGACGCCCGATCCGGCGAAGATCCCCATGCGTTGGCCGCTGCAACAGGTCGCGAAGGTGTTCAGCACGCGCACGCCCAGATCGAGCGGCGGCCCGACACGACGCCGTGCGTGCGCCGGCGGCGGATCGGCCCGCATCCGGACGAGCCGTGGCCCGGCGGGCAGCGGTCCTTTGCCGTCGATAGGCTCGCCCATGGCGTTGACGACGCGTCCCAGCCAGCCGGTGCTTGGCCTGACGCCGGCTTCAGATGTCCGCACCACCGCGCGACAGCCGCGCCGCAGCCCGTCGACAACGCCGAACGGCATCACCAGTGCGCGCTCGCCGGAGAAGCCGACGACCTCGCTCGGAACGAGGCGACCGGGCGCGACCTCGAGGTCGACAAGGCCGCCGACATGCATGGCGTGGAGCGGTCCCGCGACCTCGATCATGAGCCCGCGCACGCTCGAAACGCGGCCGTAGACCGTGACGGCGTCGATTCCCTCCGCTTCCGCGAGGAGCGCCGCGAGTGCGCCGCGCGGGGCTGACCGTTCGTCGTTCACGAATAGATCCTTCTCCGTAACGATTCGTTTACCCGACCGGTTAACAATGACCGTGCAGTTTCTGCGTGTCGCGCCTCTTTCCAAGCTGCCGAGGCGTGAGTCGTTTGAATCTGTTAGCGATGCTTCTTCACGTGACACATGAGCTTTGATCTGCCCGCATTCATGTTTTCTTGCAACAGCTTAGCCCGATTCGCTGCGATTCGGACGGGTGGAGCTTGCGCGGCAGAATCAGGTTTTGTTAACCATTGCGGAGTAGCGTTGCGAGTCGGAACGGATCGGAGGGCTGGGCGGCCTTCCGGGGGGCTCCGCCGGGTTCCACCGGCTGTAGCTGAAGGCTGGAACCACGGGGCGAGCTTGGGGAGCTGATCATGCGCGTTTTGCTCATCGAAGACGACAGCGCGACCGCGCAAAGCATCGAGTTGATGCTCAAGTCCGAGAATTTCAACGTCTACACGACGGATCTCGGCGAGGAAGGCATCGACCTCGGCAAGCTCTATGACTACGACATCATCCTTCTCGACCTGAACCTCCCCGACATGTCCGGGTACGAGGTGCTGCGCAGCCTTCGCGTGGCCAAGGTCAAGACGCCCATCCTGATCCTGTCCGGCCTCGCCGGCATCGAGGACAAGGTCCGCGGGCTCGGCTTCGGCGCCGACGACTACCTGACCAAGCCCTTCCACAAGGACGAACTGGTCGCCCGCATCCACGCCATCGTGCGCCGCTCGAAGGGGCATGCGCAGTCTGTCATCACGACCGGCGACCTGATCGTGAACCTTGACCAGAAGACGGTCGAGGTTTCGGGGTCGCGCGTCCACCTGACCGGCAAGGAGTACCAGATGCTGGAGCTCCTGAGCCTGCGCAAGGGCACGACGCTCACCAAGGAGATGTTCCTCAACCATCTCTACGGCGGCATGGACGAGCCCGAACTGAAGATCATCGACGTGTTCATCTGCAAGCTGCGCAAGAAGCTCGCCAATGCGTCGCAGGGCAAGAACTACATCGAGACCGTCTGGGGTCGCGGCTACGTGCTGCGCGAGCCGAACGAGTCCGAGGAGCGTATTCCCGCCTGAACGCCCTTTTCCGCCCCGGTTCGATGAGACAAAGGCCCCTCGCGGGGCCTTTGGCGTTTCCGGACGGTTGTTCACGCCATCTGGAGGGTTCCGGCGGCCTCGCGGATGTAGAGGCCACGGTTGGCCGGGTCGGGGACGAGGCCGGACCTCAGGCCGACGACCGATTCCGCGGCCCCGAGAACGAAGAAGCCGTCCGGCGCCAGGGTGCCGGCGACCCGGGTCAGGACCGTCGACTTGGTCGGCAGGTCGAAGTAGATCAACAGATTCCGGCAGAAGACGATGTCGAACTGTCCCAGGGCAGGCAGATCCTCGGCAAGATTCACGACCTTGAACTCGACCGAATCGCGCAGGGCCTGGGAGATGTGCCAGCCATCCTCCTCCTTGCGGAAATGCTCGACGAGTTCCCGCACGGGAAGGCCGCGCTGCACCTCGAAGTGGCTGTAGCGCCCGGCCATCGCCCGCGCAATCATCGCCCGCGAGAGATCGGTCCCGACGATCTCGATCCGCCAGCCCGAGAGTTCGTTCCGTCGGCGGGCCAGGACCATGGCGATGGAATAGGCCTCCTGGCCCGAGGAGACGGCACTGCACCAGATGCGTAGCCGACCCGTTTGTGACCGCGCCCTGATCAGGGCCGGAAGCATGACGGTGTCCAGCAGTTCGAAAGGCCGGATGTCGCGGAAGAAATACGTCTCGTTCGTCGTCAGGGCCTCGACGACCCTCAGTTCCAGTTCCCGGTCGCCCCGCCTCACGCGGGCGACGACGTCCGCCGCGTCATGGCAGCCGATGTCGGGCGCAAGATCGGCGAGACGAATCTCGGCCAGATACTGCTTCTCGCTCCACAGCGCGATACCGGCGCGCCGCTGCATCAAGGCTTGCAGGAACTTGAACTCGTCCTGGGTCATGGCGACGAGGTCAGGCGAGCCCGACCTGCTGGAACTTCGTCGTCATGATCTCCTTGTCGAACGGCTTCATGATGTATTCGTCCGCGCCCGCATGGATGGCGCGGGCGATATGGGCCACGTCGTTCTCCGTCGTGCAGAAGACAACCTTCGGCTTCTCGCCGCCCGGCATCCGGCGCAACGCCTTGAGAAAATCGTAGCCATCCATGACGGGCATGGTCCAGTCGAGCAGGATCGCGTCCGGCATCCGCGCGGCACAGGCCTTCAGGGCCTGCTCGCCCTCGGCGGCTTCGGTGATCTCGAAGTCCAGCGACTCGAGGATCCGGCGGGCGACCTTCCGGATCACGGAACTGTCGTCGACGATGAGGCAATGCTTCACGGCTCGTTTCCTTTCGAGGTCGTCAAGGGGCAAACGGGGGCCTGAAAATTGGCGGGGTCGAGCAGCGCCTCGACGCTGAGGACAACCAGGAGTCCGCTATCGAGCCAATGAATTCCGGCGGAATACCTGGCCCAGTTCGGATCGAGATTCAGCGGGTTCGGAAGACACTCGCCGACCGGCAGGTTCATGACCTCGCCCACCTTGTCGACGATGAGGCCGAAGGACTCGCCTTCGTGCTCGAGGCAGGTGACCATGGTCCCGGCCAGGGTCTCGGTGCGCGGGATGCCGAGCAGGCAGCGCAGGCACAGCGCGGTGACCACGCGGCCGCGCAGGTTGATCAGCCCGGAAATCTGCTTCGGCGCGAGTGGCACTGCCGTGACCGCGCCGGTGAAGAAGACATCGTGGACACAGCCGATCGGCAGGCCGAAGAGCTGCCCGTCGACGATCACCGTCACGTAGTCGGTGGTCAGCGCGGCGCCTGCATCCTCGCCGAAGTCGCGGTGTGGAAGAACCGTCATGCCGCGGTCTCCACGGCCTCGATGCTCTCGACGAGCGCGTCCAGCAGGCCCTTCCTGTCGAACTTTCCGACGAAGTCGGCGAGACCCAGGCGACGGGCGCGGTCCACCGCCGAGGAGTCGAGCTGGGACGCGAGCGCGATGACCGGCACGTCGGGATGACGGCCACCCGCCGCAAGGTCCTCGGCAAGGTCAAAGCCGTTGCGGCCAGGCGCGTCGACATCGACGACGATGGCATCGAAGCGTTCGCCGCGGGCCAGCAAGGCGAGTGCCCCATCGATGTCGGCGAGCGGGGCGACCTCGTATCCTGCCGCCTTGAGCACGGGCATCAGCATGCCACGGAAAAAGGGTGCGCCGTCCACCAGCAGGACGCGCCGCCGGTTGCCGCCCGGGGAATGGGAGGGAAAGCCGCCGGCCTCGAGGGTCCGGCTGGGGAGATAGTGGGCAACGTCGACGATCTCGGTCGAGCGTCCGCGGATGACGGCGGTGCCGATGATACCGCTGGCCTGGCCGATCGGCTGGATATCGAGGCGCTCCTCGACGATGTCGACCACCTCGTCGATGGCAATGCCGACCGTCCGGCGATCTTCCGTGAACAGCAGGACAGGCTGGATGCCGTCCGTGCGTAGCGTCATGCCGGGCTGTGCGAGAAGGATCGGGATGATCTCGCCCCGATACTGCGTCACCGTTCGTCCGCCGACAGTCTCGAGCGCAGCCATCTCGAACTCTTCCAGTCGCGTCACCGACGCGAGCGGGACTGCCTTGAGTTCGCCGCCACCTGCCCTGAAGACGAGGAAAGAGCTGCGTTCCTCGTGGACGGGCGTGCGCGACGGCGCCTTCTGGTCTTCCGGTTCGCCGCGCCCGGGCTTCGGGTCGTCGCCGAAGCGGGCGACGATGCCGTTCGGATCGAGGATCAGGATGACGGCGCCGTCGCCGAGGATGGTATTCCCGGAAAAGGCGGAGAGACTGCGCAGCAGCCCGGACATGGGCTTCACCACGATCTCCTCGGTGTGGAACACCGCATCGACCGATATGCCGCAGACCCGCTTGCCGACCCGGATCACCACGATGAACCCGGATTCCGGCGACGGCTTCGTTCCCGGTTCCTGGATGCCGAGCAGCGCATCGAGGCGCACCACGGGAATCAGCATGTCCCGGAGGCGCAGCAGCCAGCTGCCACGCATCGACTTGAGGCCATGTTCCGAAGACGAGCCCGGCTGCACCAGCTCCATGACCACGGATTGCGGAAGCGCGAAGCGCTGCCCGGCGACCTCGATGATCAGCGCGGAGACGATGGCGAGCGTCAGTGGAATCTTCAGCGTGAACTCCGCCCCTTCGCCCGCTGTCCAGCGCACGTCGACGGAGCCGCCGATGAGTTCGATGTTGCTGCGAACGACATCCATGCCCACGCCGCGGCCGGACACGTGCGACACCGACGAAACGGTCGAGAAGCCCGGCTCGAAAATGAAGCGGGCGATCCGCTCCTCGTCCATGCGCTCGATCTCGGCCGGCGTCGCGAGGCCCCGCTCGAGGGCCTTGGCGGCAATGCGACCCACGTCGAGCCCGCGGCCATCGTCGGCCACGACGATGGTGATCGTGCCGCCCTCGTGTGCCGCAGAGATGCGGATCGTGCCGCGGCCGGGCTTGCCTGAAAGGCGGCGCTCCTGCGGCGTCTCCAGCCCGTGGTCGGCTGCGTTGCGGATGAGGTGGGTGAAGGGATCCTTGATGAGCTCGAGCACCTGCCGGTCGATCTCGGTGTCCGCCCCGGACAGTTCGAGCTCGATATCCTTGCCCAGTTCCGCCGACAGGTCGCGCACCAGCCGCGGCAGCTTCTGCCATGCGGAGCTGATCGGCTGCATGCGCGTCTTCATGACGCGCTCCTGCAGTTCCGCCGTCACGTTGGACAGGCGTTGCAGCGGTCCCTTGAAGTCGGCGTTGTCGGTGCGGCGTGCGATATCGACGAGCTGGTTCCGCGTGAGCACGAGCTCCGAGACCATGGTCATGAGGCTCTCGAGCGTGTCGAGGCCAACGCGGATCATCGGCGCGCGCGTGAGCGCCTGCGCCTTGGAGCGTGCGGTGGGCGACTGACGGGGCGTTGCGGCAGGCCGCGAGACCGGTTCCGGATCCTTCTCCGCGAGCACCGGGACGGCGGCGGCCGCGGGCGGCGTTTCCCGCTGTTCTGGTCGAGAGCTTGGGTGGACTGGCGGGGGAGGCGGCTGCGATGCCAGGGCCTCCGCCACGACGCCCGACATCATCTCGGCGTGGCTGACGCGACGCTCGATCGCAGCGATGAGGTCGCTGTCGTCGCCTTCGGGCTCCGCAGCCGTTTCCTCGAGCGCGCGGATGATGACCTTGATCCGGTCCATCGACGCGAGAATGACGTCGACCGCCTCGGATGTGACCGGGGCGCCGTCCCGCAGGCGGGACATGAGAGATTCGGCCGCGTGCGACACGCCTTCGAGGCGGTTCAGCCCCAGGAAGCCGCAGGTGCCCTTGATCGTGTGGACCAGCCGGAAGACGTTTGCGAGGACCGCGTGGTTGTTGGGATCGCGCTCGAAACGGACGAGTTCCCGGTCGACCTGTTCGATCGACTCGGACGTTTCCGTCAGGAAGTCTCGAAGAATATCGTCCATGTCCCGTCCGCGGTCGCGGTGCGCCGCATGGAGAATGCTGGCGGAAGGGTTTAGGATGGGTTGAGGAACGACCGTCCGGCCACGAAGTTTGCGCAGCCGGTTACACGTTTCGCGCTTGTATTCGCGAAAACGGCCCGAAAAGTCATCTCGGCGTGTCGATCCCGCTGCAGGCGGGAGAATGCCGACGGGTCGGCCGTTTCGTCAGTCCGCCGGACCGTTCTCGGCCTTGAAGCACGCCACCTGGGTGGCACCGAGCCTGCGCGCGGGCGGGCGCTCGCGTTTGCACCGTTCGTCCGCCAGCGGACAGCGCGGGTGGAACGTGCACCCGGACGGAGGGCTGATGGGATTGGGAATCTCGCCCTGCACCACCGGTGCGGGACGACCAGCCATGTCCATGCTGGGAACGGCGGCGAGCAGCATTCGCGTATAGGGATGACGTGGCGCGGCGAACAGCTCATGCGCCGGCGCTACCTCGACGAGCCGGCCTAGGTAAAGGACGCCGATCTCGTTGGCCATGTGGCGAACGACGGCAAGGTTGTGCGAGATCAGCAGGTAGGTCAGGCCGAGTTCGTCCTGCAGGTCGCGCATCAGGTTGAGGATCTGCGCCTGGACGGAGACGTCCAGCGCAGATGTCGGCTCGTCGCAGACGATGAACTCCGGCCGGCTCGCGAGCGCGCGGGCTATGGCGATGCGCTGGCGCTGGCCGCCCGAGAATTCGTGCGGGAACTTCACGCCATCCCTGGGCGATAGGCGAACCTGCCCCAGCAACTCGGACACGGCGCTATCCACCTGCGCCGTGGACAGGTCAGGCTGGAACGCGCGCAACGGCTCGGCGATGATGTCGGCGGCGGTCATCCGCGGGTTCAGGCTGGCGTAGGGATCCTGGAAGATCATCGTCAGACGGCGGCGCAGGCTGGCGTCCGCCCCTTTCGCCGCGTCGGACGAGATGTCCGTGCCGTCGAAGACGATGCGACCGGCCGTGGGCCGGACGAGGCCGACGATGGTCTTGGCGACCGTCGACTTGCCGGATCCCGATTCGCCGACGAGCGCGAAGGTGTGGCCCCGCGGGATCGAGAAGGAAACCCCGTCCACGGCGGTCAGGAAGCGCTGCTTCTCGCCCTGGAGGACGCGATACAGCCAAGGGCGGGAGACATCGAAAACCTTCGACAGGTCTTCCACGGCGACGAGCGGGGCCGCCGTCGACTCCGTTGCGCCGGCGTCCGGGGCGACGGCCTCGGCGCCGGGCCTGGCCTTGGTCGGGGCGGGCAGCGTTCCGTCCGCGACGAGAAAGCAACTCACGAGCGCATTGCCCGAGGGCATGGGCGAGGGCCTCTCGCGGACGCACCGGTCGGTCGCGAAGGCGCAGCGCGGGTTGAACGCGCAGCCGGCCGGGATCGAATCGAGACGCGGCATGGCGCCGGGGATCTGCTCGAGGCGGGTGGCGCTGCCCGACAGCGACGGGATCGCGCCCATCAAGCCGCGTGTATAGGGATGCTGCGGCTGCTCGATCACCTCACGCACCGGGCCGATCTCGACGATGCGGCCGGCATACATCACGGCGACGCGGTCGGCCGTCTCGGCGATCACGCCCATGTCGTGCGTGATCAGGATCACGGACGTCCCGCGCTCGCGGCACAGCCGCTTCAGCACGGCGATGACCTGGGCCTGCACGGAGACGTCGAGAGCGGTCGTCGGCTCGTCGGCGATGACGATGGCGGGGTCGGCCGCGAGCGCCAGCGCGATGACCACCCGCTGCCGCATGCCGCCCGAGAACTCGTGGGGATAGGCGTCCAGCCGCTCGGCGGCGGCGGGGATCCCGACTTCTTCCAGCAGCGCGACGGCCCGCTTCCGTGCTGCCTCCTGCGACATGTCGAGGTGGATGCGGATCGTCTCGACGATCTGGTCGCCGATCGTGAAGAGCGGATTCAGCGAGGTGAGCGGGTCCTGGAAGACCATCGCGATGCGGCCGCCACGCAGGTGGCGGAACTCTTCGGAGGACAGCGCGTCGATGCGCTTGCCGGCAAGTTCGATCTCGCCGCCGGCGATACGGCCCGGCGGTTCGAGCAGGCGGATGAGGGCGGCGCCGGTGAGTGACTTGCCGGCACCCGATTCGCCGACGAGCCCGAGGACCTCGCCGGGCGCGACATCGAAGCTGACGCCGTCGACGGCGGTCAGCAGTCCGCGGCGTGTCGGGAACTCGACCCGCAGGTCGCGGACGCTGAGTTGCGGGACGGGTGAGGTTTTCAGGGCGGCGGACATCGGGTCAGCGCAGCTTCGGGTTCAGGGCGTCGCGCAGCCAGTCACCGATCAGATTGACCGACAGGGACAGCGCAAGAAGCGTCAGGGCCGGGAAGAACAGGATCCACCACTCGCCGGACGCGATGTATTCCTGGCCGACGCGGATGAGCGTGCCGAGCGACGGGTTGGTGGGAGGCACGCCCACGCCGAGAAAGGACAGCGTCGCCTCGGAGATGATGGCCAGCGCCAGGCCCAGCGTCGCAATGACGAGGACCGGGCCAAGCACGTTGGGCAGGACATGGCGGGTCATGATGATCATCGGCCGAAGCCCGATCACGCGGGCGGCCTGCACGTATTCCTTGTTGCGCTCCACCATCGTGACGCCGCGGACCGTGCGGGCGTATTGCGGCCATGCGGCGAGGCCGATGGAAAAGATCAGCACCGGCAGGGCCGCCTTCTCGTGCGCCTGCGGCGGCAGGAACCCCTTCACGACGCCGAAGATCATCAGAGCGACGAGGATCGACGGAAAGGTGAGCTGGATGTCGGCGATCCGCATGACGAGGTTGTCGATCTGGCCGCCGCGATACCCCGCGATCAGGCCGAGCAGGACGCCCATGACCGCCGAGAGCAGGACCGACGCGAAACCGACGAGCAGCGAGATGCGCGAGCCATAGAGGATCACGGAGAGCACGTCCCGGCCCTGGTCGTCGGTGCCCAGCAGGAAGGTGTCGCCGGTGAACGCGTTGGGCGTCATGGGCGCCGTCTTGCCGTCCATCAGGTTGAGGCTGGCAGGATCGAACGGGTTCTGCGGCGCGAGGAGGGGCGCGAAGAGGGCTCCCAGCACGATGACGGCCAGAACGATCGCCGAGATGACGATCGTCGGTGATCGGCGGAAGGAATAGAGGATGTCGCTCTGCGCCCATGACCGGAGCCGGGCACGCAGGGGCGAGAGGGTGGCAGTCTGTTCCGCGACGGGCCGGTCTGTCATGTCGCCCTCAATGCGCCGCAGCGGTGCGATCGACGCGCAGGCGCGGATCGACGGCGTAGTACAGCAGGTCGACGGCGAGGTTGATCGTGACGAAGACGAGCGCCACGAGCAGCAGGTAGGTCGACATCACCGGAATGTCGACGAACTGCACCGCGTCGATGAAGAGAAGGCCGACGCCCGGCCACTGGAACACCGTCTCGGTGATGATGGCGAAGGCAATGATCGAGCCGAGTTGCAGGCCTGTGATGGTGATGACGGGTACCAGCGTGTTCTTCAGTGCGTGGCTGAAGTTGATCATGCGGTCCGACACCCCGCGGGCACGGGCGAACTTGATGTAGTCCGTCCGCAGGACCTCCAGCATCTCGGAGCGGACGAGGCGCATGATCAGCGTCATCTGGAAAAGGCCCAGCGTAATCGCTGGCAATATCAGTGACTTGCGCCCCGACTCGGTGAGCAGGCCCGTCGACCACCAGCCCAGCTTGACGACCTGCCCGCGCCCGAAACTCGGCAGCCAGCGCAGTTCCACGGCGAAAAGATAGATGAGGCCGATGCCGATGAGGAACGTGGGTAGCGACACGCCGATCAGGCTGCCCGCCATGATCAGGCGCGCACCCGCCCCGTCGCGGTTGATCGCCGTGTAGACGCCCAGCCCGATGCCGAAGGCGAGCGCGAGGAGGGCCGAGATGGCGGCGAGTTCGAGCGTGGCGGGAAGTCGTTCCAGCAGCACCGTCGAGACCTTGCGGCCCTGCCGGTAGGACACGCCGAAATTGCCGGAGGCGACATCCTTCACGAAGAGCGCGAACTGCACGGGGACCGGCTTGTTCAGGCCGAGCCGCTCCGCCGCCTCGCGACGCTCCTGGATGGTCGCTTCCTGGCCCATCATGTTGTTCACCGGGTCGCCGACGAACCGGAACATGGAGAAGGCCACGAGGGCGACGCCCAGCATGACGAGAACGGCCTGGAGCAGCCGCTGGACGATGAAGGCGAGCATGTCGCTCCCGGACGCCGACGCGAAGGACAGGAAAAAAGCGACGCCGCACGGTCCGCTTGTGACACGGGCCGTGCGGCGTTGAGCGTGGTTCGCGTTACTTCGCGAACTTGAACTCTTTCACGTAGATGGTGTTGTCGGGGTGCACCTTGACGTCAAGCGACGCCTTCATGCCCCAGGCGTTCACCTGGTTGTGGATCGCGATGTAGTTCAGGTAGGGCTGCAGGACGCCCCAGATGTCCGCGATCGCCTTGTTGCGCTTGGCGAGGTCCGTCTCGCTCGACAGCGCCTTGATCTTCGCGTCGATGTCCGGGTTGCTGAAGCGCGTGCCGTTGAAGCCGCCGAACTGCCCGGTCAGCGTGTGGTAGAGGAAGGTGAAGATGTAATCGCTGTCGTAGGTCGGCACGCCCCATCCGAGCAGGAAGAAGTCCGTCTGGAGCTTCTGGATCTCGGGGAAGTGGATCGACTTCGACCGCGCGTCGAGCGTCACCTTGATGCCGATCTGGCCCAGCATGCCGACGACGGCCTGGCAGATCTTCTCGTCGTTCAGGTAGCGGTCGTTCGGGCAGTGCAGCGTGACGCCGAAGCCGTTCGGGTAGCCGGCTTCCGCCAGCAGCGCCTTCGCCTTCGCGACATCACGCGGCGGGATCGCATCCATTTCCTTCGTGTAGCCGTTCACGAACGGGGGCGCGATCGTGTTCGAGGGGATCGACTGGTCGGCCATGACGACCTTCTTGATCGCCTCGCGGTCGATGGCGATGTTCATCGCCTGCCGGACCTTGAGTTCGCCGAAGGGGTTCTTGCCCTTCACGTCCGAGAACTTCAGCTCCTTGTCGCCGGTGTTCATGCCGAGGAAGATCGAGCGGTTCTCGGGACCCGAGTTGACCCGCAGGCCCTGGGTCGTCGAGACGCGGGCGATGTCCTGCACCGGCATGTCCTGCACGAAGTCAACCTCGCCGGACAGCAGCGCGGCGACGCGGGTCGGGGCCGACTTGATCACCGAGAACGTGAGGTCGGTCACCTCGAGCGGATAGGTCCCCTTGCCCCAATAGTTGTCGTTGCGCTTCATCACCGTCTTCACGTCCGGCTCGCGGGAGACCAGCATGAAGGGACCGGTGCCGTTGGTGTTGCGCACCGCGAAAGTCTCTTCCTTCGCGACGAAATTCTGCGGCACGAGGACATTGTTCTTCTCGCACCAGGCCTTGCTCATCATGAACAGGTTGGTGAGGTTCTGGATGAGGAGCGGGCTGGGCCCCTTGGTCTTGATGTGGACGGTCGTGTCGTCGACCTTCACGACGTCGTCGACCGCCGTCAGCAGGCCCTTGTGGTCGGACGTCGGCGCCATGGCCCGCTTCAGCGAGAAGACGACGTCGTCGGCGGAGAATGCGCCGCCGTCATGGAACTTTACGTTCGGCCGAAGCTTGATTTCCCAGATCTTGGGATCGCTGGCGAGGATCGTCCAGGAGGTGGCCAGCGTCGGGATGAGGTCGCCGTTGGGCGCGCGACGCACCAGCGGCTCGTAGATCTGGTGGTTGATATTGTGGGTCGGACCTTCGTTCTGCGAATGCGGATCCATCGTCAGGGAATCGCCGGAGCGGGCGATCCGCAGCGGCGTGGCGGAAGCCGCGCTGGCGAACATGATCGCGATCGCCGCGACGGCGACTCCATAGTTGAAGCTGGTGCGCATAACCCCTCCGATTGCTGACGCACATTATTGTGCTTTGCGAGAGAGAAACATCGGGACGCCGCAATTTGCAAGCGTCCACGTTGTTTGTCAGTCGCTTGTGCAAAGTCTGCCAGCCGCGCCAGCCCTTTCGCGAAATATCTTTTATTACATCAGTGGTTTGTGAAATTAGCCTATGTCGTGCCGGAGCGAGGGTCGCCCCGGTGGCGACACGGCACTAGGTGTTGGGCGAAGAGCGGCTGTACCCTTTCAATCCCACTTACGATCGGCATGGACCATGGCAGCGGTGAGCTCTTCGATACTCGGCATCCTTTTCGCGGTCCTTGCCGCGACCGTGGGAGGAAACGCAGCCATGGCCCAGACCGAAGAGCCCAAATACGCAATCCTGGCACAGGACCAGGACTTCGAGTTGCGCTCGTATGGGCCGACGATCGTCGCCGAGGTCTCCGTCGGCGGTACGCGGGATGAGGCCGTGAACGCCGGCTTCCGGATCCTCGCGGGCTACATTTTCGGGGGCAACGAGCCGCGGGAAAAGATCGCGATGACGGCGCCGGTGACCCAGCAGAAGGGCGAGGCGATCGCCATGACCGTGCCCGTCACGCAGCAGGCGAGGGGCGGCGACTGGCTGGTGCGGTTCACCATGCCGGCCTCGTTCTCCATGGCGACGCTGCCCAAGCCGAGTGACGCTCGCATCAGGCTCGTTGCCGTCCCCGGCCGGAAGGTGGCCGCGCTACGCTTCTCGGGGTTCCGGACGGACGAGGCCCTTGCCGGACAGGCGGACCGTCTCGCCTCGATCCTGTCCGCACGCGGGCTGAGGCCTGCCGGGCCACCGACCTACGCCTACTACGATCCGCCCTGGACACTGCCGTTCCTGCGGCGCAACGAGGTGTTGCGGGACGTTCGCTGATGAGGTCGGGACGTCTGCTGCCGGCCATTCTCGTTGCCCTGGCCGGCCTTGCAGCGATCGCCGCCGCGCTCTGGAACCTGCGTGCGGCGGGGGAGGGCGTGGCGACGTCGGCGGTCTCGATCGACGGATTGCCGGCAACCGTCTTCCGCCCCGGCGACGGGGCGCGCGGCCCGGTCGTCGTCATCGCTCACGGCTTTGCAGGATCGCAGCAGCTGATGCAGTCGTTCGCCATGGCGTTCGCCCGCAACGGCTACACCGCCGTCACATTCGATTTCGCCGGCCACGGCCGCAATCCCCGCCCGCTTGGCGGCAGCATTTCGCACGAGGATGGCGCCACGCGGCGCCTCGTCGACGAGGTGGCGGAAGTCGCTGCCTTTGCGCGCCCGATGGGCGACGGGCGGCTCGCCGTGCTCGGACACTCGATGGCGTCCGACATCGTGATCCGCTTCGCGCAGGCACGGCAGGACGTCGCCGCGACGATTGCGGTGTCGATGTTCTCACCCGTCGTGACGGCGACGAGCCCGCGCAACCTGCTCGTCATCGTCGGCGACTGGGAAGGCATGCTCAAGGCCGAGGCGCTGCGGGTCGTTGGCCTCGTCCCTGCCGGGGAGGCAGACCAACCTGCGCGCGAAGGCGCCACGCGTGGCGACTTCGCCGCCGGTACGGCGCGGCGGGCCGCCTTCAGTCCGCATGTCGAGCATGTCGGCGTGCTGTTCAGCCAGGCGGGCCTGCGCGAAGCCGTCGCATGGCTGGATGCCGTCTTCGGCGTCGCGCGGGTGGAACCGGCTCGCTTCGAACCGCGCGGACCGTGGATCCTGGCCCTGCTGGCGGGAGCCGTGGCGCTGGCGTGGCCACTGTCGCGGCTGCTGCCGATGGTGACCGACCGGCCGGCAGGCGCCGCGCTGCGTTGGCGCGAAGCGTGGGTGCTGGCGGTGCCCATGATCGCGGCGCCGCTCGTGCTCACCGTCGTCCCGACACGGTTCCTGCCGGTCCTCGTCGGCGATTACCTGGCGGCCCATTTCGCGGCCTACGGGGTGATCACCGGCTTGTGCCTTCTGCTGCTGCGGCGCCGGCGTGGCCTGCCGCTGACTGTCCCCGTCAGGTGGTCGGCCTTCGCCCTGGCGCTGGCGGCGGCGGTCTTCTATTCGGTCGTGGCTGTATTCTGGCCCATCGACAGCTTCGTCACGTCCTTCGTGGCGAGCCCCGATCGCGTCGTGCTCGGCCTTGCACTGCTGGCGGGCACGCTGCCCTACTTCCTCGCCGACGAGTGGCTGACACGGGGGGAGGCTGCGGGACGCGGGCTCTACGCCCTGTCGAAGGCCGCCTTCATCGTCTCCCTGGGCATTGCCGTCGCGCTGGACTTCGGCCGGTTGTTCTTCCTGCTGATCATCGTGCCGGTCATCGTCCCGTTCATGCTCGTCTACGGGCTGTTCAGCGCGTGGATCTACCGGCGGACCCGGTTCCCGCTGGTGGCGGGGGCTGCAAACGCCGCCGCCTTCGCCTGGGCGATCGGGGTCACCTTCCCGCTGCTTGCAGGCTGACGCTCACAACACCCGGTACATCAGCAGCGCATCCACGAAGCCGTGGCGAGGATGCTCGAACGCGCCAGGCAGGCGCGCCAGCGTGGCGAAGCCGAACTCCTGCCATAACCGGACGGCGCGCTCGTTGGTCGAGATCACGAAGTTGTACTGCATGGCCCGGTAGCCGCGTGCGCGAGCATGATCGAGCGAATGCGCGCACATGCCGCGCGCGATGCCGCGGCCCGCCATGGCGGTGTCGGTGACGTAGCCGCAATTGCAGACATGCGCGCCGCCGCCCTGCTGGTTGGCGCGGATGTAGTAGGTTCCGACGACGCGGCCGTCATCTTCCGCGACGAAGGTCTCGCGGTCGGTTCCCATCCAGTAGGCGACGGCGTCGTCCTTGGTCATGTCGCGCGGCAGGGCGTACGTTTCGCCGGCGCGCAGGACGGGTTCCAGAATGCCCCATATCGCGTCGGCGTCCGGCGCCAGGGCGGGTCTGATCCGAAGCGTCATGGGCTTTCCTTTCCTGCTGGTCTGCGGGCCGGGCCGGTCGCGACAGGTCGCGCGGACGGAATGCCGTGCCGTGTCCGCCCCCGTCAAGGATGGCCGGCGCAGCATCGGGCCCGGTGGTGGAGGATTGAACGGCAAGAACCGGGATGCGGCGCGCCGTGCCGTCGGATTTCCTCGCACCACGGCCGGCCTGAGCGCCTGCCCCAGCTTCCGAGGATACGAACCATGACCTTCCGCATCACCGGCCTCGATGCCGCGCCCTTTCGACCTCTCTTCGGCCTCCCGGACGCGGATCTTGCGCGCCTCGGCGTGCTGCGTTTCCAGGTCGACGCCGCGCCCGGCTATCCCGATCGCATCGAGATGCGGGAGGCTCGGCCGGGCGAGTCGGTCCTGCTGCTGAACCACGAGTGCCAGCCGGCGGCCAGCCCCTACCGCGCGCGGCATGCGATCTACGTGCGCGAGGGAGCCACGGTCTCCTACGACAGGGTCGGCGAGGTTCCCGAGGTCATGCGCACGCGCCTGCTCTCGCTGCGGGGCTATGACGACCAGGGCATGATCATCGACGCCGACATCGTCGAGGGGGGAATGGTCGAAGCGCTGGTCGAACGGCTCTTCGGCAACCCGGCGATCGTCTACATCCACGCCCACAACGCGAAGCGCGGGTGTTACAGCGGGCGGATCGACCGGGCCTGATCGATTTGCGTGCCTGCTGGTCAGGCGCGCGCAGTTCCGGCCAGGAGCGTCCGCGGCAGCATCATGTGCACGCCCTTGTTGCCGTCCACGGTCTGCGTGACGTGGAGATCGCCGGCCAGCGAGCACAGCATGTAGGCCTCCTCGCGCGTCAGCGTCGTGCGGCGAACGATGTGCGCGATCATCTCGCGCACGGCTTGCCGCGCGGCATCGTCGAGATCCTCGTTCATGCCCATGGAAATGAGGTGCGTGGCGTTCTCGGCAAAGGGCCAGGTCCAGCCGAGGTCCTTGCGCAGGGTGAGGCGGAAGGTGCCCGAGAGGCCGGTCTCCAGTCCGGTCAGGCAGACCTCGCCGTCGCCCTGTGCGCCATGGCCGTCACCGGCCGAAAACAGCGCACCCGGTGCCTGCACGGGCAAGTACAGCGTCGCACCCGCGCGCAGTTCCTTGTTGTCGAGGTTGCCGCCGAACACCTGCGGGACCATGGTCGGCTGGGCGCCCCAGGCCGGGGGCGGTGCGACGCCCATGACGCCGAAGAACGGGTCGAGCGGCACGTCGACGCCGGGCACCATGCGGATCATGCCGGCGGCATGGTCGAGGCGCGGATGGATGAGGGTCGCGGTTGGGAAGTCGTCCGGCAGGGTCCCCTTGAGGGGCTGGATGGTCATGTAGCCCCAGTCCATCCAGGGCTTCACCGCGAGGATGTCGACCTGCAGGACATCGCCCGGCATCGCCCCGCGAACCGCGACCGGCCCCGAGACGAAATGGGACGACGGCCCGGGCTTCAGCGTGCGCATCGCTTCCAGGAGAAGCGCGGGTATCTCGTAGGACGGGTCCGAGGGGAGCCGCGGCGGCGTGGCCGCGGGCAGGGCGCTGAGGCTCACCGTGTCGCCCGAGTCGACCTCAAGTGCCGGCGGGATGGCGGCGTCGAACGTGCCCCACACCATCGCCTCGGGTCGGAACGGCAGGTCATGGTGGCGGCTCATCGCGGGCTCCGGGCAATGGCTGGGCGGGCGTGGGAACGATACGCGAGAGCGTTGGCGCGCAGGACCCGCGGCGTCAACCGGCGCCCGGCGCGGGTCAGCCGCGCAACGGCAGGCCGAGCATGTCCCGGGCCTGCTGCCATGTCGCGACCGGCCGTTCGTGCCGTTCGCAGATCTCCACGACGCGGCGCACCAGCGCGGCGTTGGACGGCGCGAGCCGGTCGCGGTCGAGACGGACGTTATCCTCCATCCCGGTGCGGGTATGCCCGCCGGCGGCAACCGCCCATTCGTTGACCACGATCTGCGACGGGCCGATGCCGGCGGCACACCAGAGCGCGTCCGGGGCGAGCCGCTTCAAGGTCTGGATGTAGAAGTCGAAGATCGGCTTGTCCGCCGGCATGGCGTTCTTCACGCCCATGACGAACTGGACATAGAGGGGCGTCCTGAGCCGGCCGTCGGCAGCCATTCGGGTGGCCTGGACGATATGGCTGAGGTCGAAGGCCTCGATCTCCGGCTTGACGCCGTACTCCAGCATCTGTGATGCGAGCCAGTCGACCAGATCCGGGGGGTTCTCGTAGACGCGGGTCGGGAAGTTGTTGGACCCGACCGAAAGGGACGCCATGTCCGGTCGCAGCGGCAGCATGCCGCCGCGCTCCTTGCCGGCGCCTGAGCGGCCGCCGGTCGACAACTGGACGATCATGCCGGGGCAATGCGTCTCGATGCCCTCCTTGAGACGCGCGAAGCGCTCGGGATCCGACGTTGGCCGGCCGGCGTCGTCACGGACGTGGCAATGGGCGATGGTCGCTCCTGCCTCGAAGGATTCGTGCGTGCTCTCAACCTGTTCGGCGATGGTGATCGGCACGGCCGGGTTGTTCTCCTTGGTCGGGAGGGAACCCGTGATGGCGACGCAGATGATGCAGGGGTTTGACATGGGTCGGGTTCAGCGTGTCAGGGCCAGGGTCATGCCCGGGAGGGGTACGTCTTCGAGACGCGTGCTCCACGTCTCCCCGGGGGAGACAGGCAGGGCGCGGGTGAGGGTGCCTGTCGAGACGATCTCGCCGGCCGCGAGCGGCAGTGCGTCTGGATCGTCCGCCAGCACCGTCAGCAGGTGACGCACCGCCGAGAGCGGTCCACCACCCAGAACGTGCACGGAATTGCCGTGGTCCATCTCCAGTCCGTTGCGCAGCAGCGTGACGTCGAAGCCGACCAGCCGTTCGATCCAGTCCGGCGCGGACGCCGGCGTCACGGGCGTCCGGCGCCCGACGACCAGGGCTCCATGCAGCGCGAAGGCCGCCACCGTATCGGCGGCCCGGAACTTCCAGCCGGGAAACAGCGACTGGACGATCTCGAAGCCATGCGCGACCCAGCCCATGCAGGCCATGAGTTCGGTGTCGTCCATGTCCTTGTGCGGCGCGGACGCGATGCCGAACATGATCTCCGGCTCGATGCGGGGCTCGACCAGATGGCCGATGGCCAGGGGCTTGCCGAGATCGTCCGGCGATTGCAGCGTCGTGTCGTACACGTAGCCCCAGATCGGGGCATGGACGCCGTATTCGTCCCAGATCGTGCGGTTGGTGAAGCCGACCTTGCGACCGACGATGCGTTCCCCGCGCGCCTCCCGCCGCCGTCTCACGGCGTCGGCCACGCGATAGGCGGCCTTCAGGTCGAACCCTCGGTCCCCGGCGGTGACCGGCGCGATCTGCCGAACGCCGGCCAGCGCGGAGAGCATGTCGCCTGCGATCGCTTCGGGGATGACGTCGGGGGGGTGGGCGGCAGTCGTCTTGTCGATCATGGCCGCAGGCTAGCATGCCATGCCGCCGGGTCCACCCCGGCAACTCCACTCAGCGCTCGCGCGGCCGGATGCGCTGGCGCCTCGATCGCGCCACCGGCGCGTCGGCGGGGCGCGTCTGCCTCGCGATGCCGTGCGGCAGGGATGCCACGTCGACGAGGTGGCGGGCGAGGTCGAGCACCCGGCCGTCCGGAGCCAAGTCGATGCCTTCCTCGGACAGGCGCTCCGCCTGGCTCTTGCCGTCTCCGTCCGTCTTCGGTGTCGACAGGACGCCGTCTTCCGGAATGGCCCGGTGCCAGGGGACTGCGATGCTCGCCGGCGGCTCCAGCATCGCCAGGATGTAGGCGACCTGTCGCGGCTGGACGGAGAGGTGTGACGCGATGTCCTTGAAAGCGACGAGGCGGCCCTCCGGCACGCTTTCGACGATCGCCAGGATGTCGCGGGTGATGCGGGCGAAGAAGGGCGACCTGGCCTGCACGGGCTTACCCTCAGGGCCTCGAACGATCCCAGTGCTTCACTTCGCAGTTCCGCATCCACTGCCCGGTCAGCGCGTGGAAAAAGGTTCCGTGCCCGATCACCGCGATGCGCTGCGCTTCGTGGGCGTGCAGCCAGTCGTCGAATGCCGCGACCCGCGCCTCGAACAGGTGGCGGGGCTCGACGGCGAAGGGCTCCGGCGCGGACGGCTCGTGGTGCCACCAAGGGTCGTCCAGATGGTCGAAGTCCAGATGCGGAAACTCCGCCTTGAGGTGGAGGGGGGAGCGTCCGACATCGCAGGAGCTCTCGAGCCTTTCCCGATGACGGCAGGTGACGTGCACGGTCAGGTCGCGGTGGCCGAAGATGGCGTGCGTCGTCTGGATCGCGCGCGTCAGCGGCGACGATACGACGATGTCGAATTCGGTTCCGGCGAGTTCCTCGCGCGCCTGAAGGGCCTGCTTCGCCCCGAGCGCGGTCAGACGTGCATCGAAGTGACCCGGATCCTGCCCGGTGCGCTCGTAATGCTCGTTGAAGGTGGACTGGCCGTGGCGGATCAGGACGATCGTCTTCATGGGAACCCTGCGGTGACTTCAGTCGCAGGGCATAAGCCGGCGGGGCCGCGAGTTCAACCGGGGAGCGAAGGCGGCGGCCGACTCAGGCCGCTTCCTCGTCCGAGCCGAACCCCGCGTCCGGGTCGCCGCCGGAGGCGGGCTCGCTGGAGCGCATGAGCGCCAGTGCGATGAGACGGTCGAGCAGCACGGTCGCGGTCGGGTCGTCGCCCGGAGGGTCGCGCAGCAGCCGGAGGGTCGACACGACGACCCGGCCGCGTCCGTAGGGCCGCTCGAGGGACAGGGCTACAGGCTTGTGAATCCAGCCGATTACGAGACCGGCATGGACGCGGGACTGGAAGTCGAGGAGATTGCACCCGACGATCACCTGCTCCGGGATGACGCGGTCGAAGGTCTCGTCGATCAGCGGACCGCCGGGCAGGGCGGAGAACGGGCCGCGCCGCACCAGCCATGCGAAGGTCGACGCCCAGTCGCCGGTCCAGAGCGTGTCCCTGCGGTTGCGGACCAACACGTTCTGCCAGTGCGGGAAGAAGGGGTAGAGCGACATCTCCGCCCGGGGCAGCAGCAGAAGTCGCCCGCCGCGGCGCACATGACTGGTCAAAGTCTCGTCGAAGTCGCAGGCGACCACGACATCCGCGCGGTCCAGGTCTTCCGCCAGTCCATAGCCGAGCGACGCCAGACGTTCCCGCAATCCAGGCTCGGGTGACCAGGCGAGTCCGGTCCTGTCGACAGGGTCCGGCCGGGGATGGAGGGCCGTCTCGACGCGGTTGAGCGCGAGAATCCGCCCCGCGGGATCGCGCAGGTGGAGGTTGACGGCGACCATGCGCGGGCGGTCGGTGAGCGGCAGGGGGACATCCACGACGCCGATGTCGGACACGCCGCCAGCGGCAACCTCGGGAACATCCCAACTCACCGAACCGCCGTCCTCGATCGACAGGTCCACGACGCACCCTTCCAGCGGCGGGCCGGCGCCATGGGCCACCGTCAGGTCGATCTTCATCGTCTCGCCCGACCAGTGCGACAGCCGCTCCCAGCGCGGCACGACGACGGTGTCGGCGTTGATCTCGCCGAACACGCCGTGGAACGCGCGTGGGTTGCGGCGCATGTCGAGCAGGCCGTTGGCCTCCCAGTGGACGTCGGTGAACTCGGTGATGACGTACCCGGCCAGCGACGGGCGCCGGCGCATGGTCTCGATCTCGTATTTCAGCGCGCGATATTGCTGCCACTGGGCCTCGATGACGAAGCCGCGCAGCGTTCCGAAAACGCGCGACAGGCTCCAGTCGGCGAACCGGTTCTCGATCCCGTGCGCGTACATGATGCCCTCGCCCCAGTCGTGCCCGGTTTCGAACCACCAGGGCTCGTTGCCGAGGGCATCCTGCAGGTCGGCCGGCACGGGCAGGCCCCAGTTGCCGAACTCCGAGCACATCAGCGGCTCGTCGCCGCGGATGACGGCGTCGCCCTCGGGGCTGTAGAGCCAGTCCGGCCGGCTCGCGAGGCGCTCGACGAATTGGTCCCAGGACCGACGGTTGTCCGGAAACGCGGCGTAGAAGTGGATGTCCGCGATATCGGTTTCGACGTGGAAAGACGGGGCGAGCGGCGAGTTGTCGACGACGAGGCGGGTGGGATCGTAGGCTTTCAGCCAGTGGTAGGTCCGCTTCAACCAGGCGCGGTGATCCGCGTCATGGACCAGATCGACGCCCCAGTTCTCGTTGATGATGGTCCAGATGATGATGGACGGGTGATTACCGTCGCGGTCCACGATGCCCTTCAGCAGGCGTTCCTTGCGGGCGCGCGAGCGCTCCGTCGAAAGGCCGCCGTTCGGCAGCTCCGTCCAGATCAGGAGCCCGATCCGGTCCGCCACCTCGTAGTAGCGGGGGTCCGGCGCCTTGATGTGGCAGCGCAGGCAGTTCAGGCCGAGTTCCTTGGCCTTGCGGAACTGGTCCTCGATGAACTCGGTCGAGGGGACCGTGCAGATCATGTCCGGGTAATAGTCCTGGTCGAGCGCGGCGCGCAGGTAGATCGGCTCGCCGTTGAGATGGATGCGTCCGTCGCGGGTCTCCACCGTGCGGAAGCCGAAGCTCTCGCTGTGCTCGTCGATGGCCTGGCCGGCATGCATCAACTCGACCGTCAGGCGGTAGAGGTTGGGACGATCCGGCGACCACGGCCGCACCTGCGGCACGTGCAGCGTCACGTCCACCCCCTCGTCGCCGGGCAAAGCGCTTTCGGTCGCCGCGGCGACAATGTCGCCGTTGGGTCCCGACACCGAGAACCGCACGGCGTGTCCGTGGTTGAGAGGCGCGAAGAAGGCGGCGCCGACGTGGACGTCCCCCGTTGCCAGATCCGCCCGGATCTTCGCTCGCGAGACGGTGTCGTGGTGGCGCTGCTCGACCCATACCGACTGCCAGACACCGGAGAGTGGCCCATACCAGCTCTGCTTGCCGAACGGGATCTCGGCGAAGGGGGACTCGGGATAGAGCGTCGGGTCGTCCGTCGGGCTTTCGACGCGCAGCTTGATCTCGTTCTCGCCCTCGACGATGTACTCGCTGACGTCGAAGGCGAAGGGCAGGAAGCCGCCCTCGTGACGGCCCACGGGAACTCCGTTCAGCCAGACGCGCGTGAGATGGAACACGGCGCCGAAGTGCAGGATGGCCCGGCCGTTCCGGAAGCCGACGGGCAGCTCGAAGAGGCGCCGGTAGATCCCGGTCCCTGCCCGCGTGCGCAGGTCCTTGAACTGGGCCTGCCACGGTCCCGGGACGGTGATGGTGCGAACCTGGATCGGCTCGATCTGACGGTCGTCCGCGACGTAGAGGAACTCCCATTCGCCATCCAGCGGGATCTTCGATCTCATGAGACGGCCTCTCGATGCCCGTCCTGCGGGTTTTGAATGGTCGAGCAAGGGGGCGGACGTGGAGTGTTAGTCAGGCGATCCCCCGGTGGACGGGGTCAGCGTGCCGCGCCCGGTCCTTGGGGCGGATCGCAGGCATGAGTCCTCGTCGGCGTGTTCATGGCCGCCTCCGTTTCCCCATCAACAGCCGCGATCCCGATTGGGTTCCCTGGCGCCATGATCCGGTGATGGCGTAATCCGCACGATCAGGCGCTGGCTCCGCCGGAACTTCCGGCCCGACCCGACGTTGCAGGGACAGCCTCCTCCGCGACGAGCCTCACGTTCCCGGATCTGACCCGTCCTTTGCGGTCGATCGGACCGATCGCGGATCCATGCGCTCCAACCGTGAAGGACGGTCCACGTCATGCCGAAAGCCGAGCAGTCCATCCCGCGTTCCCATCCCGCACTTGCCCGACCGGCTCCTTCGCCTTCGCATTCGCCTCTTCCAACCCGTCCCGGCCTTTCCAAGGTCGACGGACCGGGGCAGGACGCCGCGTCGAAGCCCATGCTTCTCTGCTTTTCCCACCTGCGCTGGGGTTTTGTCTTCCAGCGACCGCAGCACCTCCTGACACGGGCCGCGCGCCAGTACCGCGTGTCCGTCTTCGAGGAACCCGTGTTCGGTGACTTCGCGGCCCCGAGCCTCGAGATCACGAGCGCCGCGCCCGGCATCACCGTCCTCGTGCCGCATCTGCCGCACGGCATGAGCGAGAGCGCAGTGACGAGCGCCCAGTGCGTGCTGCTCGACGCGCATCTCGCCAAAGCGGGGCGGCCGGAGGTGCTCTGGTACTATTCGCCGCTCGCCATGGCGTTCAGCGCGCACGTCGCGGCACCCGTCCGCGTCTATGACTGCATGGACGAACTCTCCGGCTTCAAGAATGCCCCGGCCCTGCTGCCACTCATGGAGCGTCGCCTGCTCGGCCGCGCGGACCTCGTCTTCACCGGCGGAATGAGCCTCTACGAGGCGAAGCGCGATCGTCATCCCGATGTCCACGCCTTTCCGTCCAGCGTCGACCGGCACCATTTCGCGCAGGCGCGGGACCCTGAGCGCGTCGATCCGCCGGACCAGGCGGGCATCCCGCGGCCGCGGCTGGGCTTCTTCGGCGTCATCGACGAGCGCATGGATGTGGAACTCGTCGCAGCGGCAGCCGACCTTCGCCCGGACTGGCATTTCGTGATGCTCGGACCGGTGGTGAAGATCGACGAGGCCTCGCTTCCACGGCGCGACAACCTTCATTGGCTCGGATCCAAGACCTACGACGAGCTGCCGTCCTACATCGGCGGCTGGGACCTCGGGTTCATGCCCTTCGCGCTCAACGAGGCGACGCGGTTCATCAGCCCCACCAAGACGCCGGAGTTCCTCGCTGCGGGCGTTCGGCTCGTGTCCACGCCCATCGCCGACGTCGTTCGGCCCTACGGCGATAGCGGCCTCGTCTCCATCGCCTCCGGGCCGCAAGACCTCGTGTCGAAGGCGGCGACGCTGATGGCGGAACCTCCCGGGCCCTGGGCAGAGCGCGTCGAGCGGCAGCTCGCGACCATGTCCTGGGACAGGACGTGGCGGCAGATGCACCGGCTCATGTCGGGCGTTCTCGCCGCGAAGGTCGCTGCCGGACGGACGGCCGCGCGTCCGATGGCGCCGGCGGAGACCGCCCATGTTTGATTGGCTCATCGTCGGCGCCGGTTTCGCGGGCAGCGTCCTGGCGGAGCGGATCGCGACCCAGCGCGGGGAAAAGGTTCTCCTCATCGACCGGCGGTCGCATATCGGCGGCAACGCCTATGACCGGACGGACGACAACGGCCTGCTGATGCACCAGTACGGCCCGCACATCTTCCACACGAATGCGCAGACGATCGTCGACTACCTGTCGGGCTTCACGCGGTGGCGCCCCTACGAGCATCGCGTGCTCGCGGAGGTGGACGGCCAGCTTCTGCCCATCCCGATCAACCTCGACACGGTGAACCGGCTCTATGGGCTGTCCCTGCGGGAGGAGGACATGGAGGCCTTCTTCGCGGCCCGCGCGGAACCGGTGGACCAGGTCCGGACGTCGGAGGATGTCGTCGTCTCGCGCGTCGGCCGGGATCTCTACGAGAAGTTCTTCCGCGGCTATACGCGGAAGCAATGGGGACTTGACCCTTCCGAACTCGACAAGTCGGTCACCGCGCGCGTTCCCGTCCGCACGAACCGGGACGACCGCTATTTCAACGACACGTTCCAGATGATGCCCCTGCAGGGCTACACCCGGATGTTCGAGAAGATGCTCGCGCATCCGAACATCCACATCATGCTGCAGACGGACTACGCCGCCATCCGCGACGTGATCCCGTTCCGGCGCATCATCTTTACCGGTCCCGTCGACGAATATTTCGGCTTTCGCTACGGCCGGCTGCCCTATCGTTCGCTGCGCTTCGAGCATGTGTCGCTCGAAACGGAGTGGCACCAGCCCGTCGCGGTGGTGAACTATCCCGAGACGCAGGCCTACACCCGCGTCACCGAGTACAAGCACCTGACCGGCCAGAGCCATGCGATGACGGCGCTCACCTACGAGTACCCCAGCGTCGAGGGCGATCCCTACTACCCGATCCCGATGGAGAAGAACGCCGAACTCTACCGGCGCTACGAGGCGCTGGCGCGGGCGACCCCGAACGTCTGGTTCGTCGGGCGTCTCGCCACCTACCGGTACTACAACATGGACCAGGTGGTCGGGCAGGCGCTGGCCACCTTCCAGAAGATCCAGAAGGCGGACCTGAAGGCCGACCTGCAGCCGGAAGGGCGGGCGAGGGCCGCCGCCGCCGCCGGATAAGGCGGCACGGGCCCCGCTTGCCCCTTTCCGCCTCCCGCGCTACGACCCGCCGTCAATCCGATGAACGGCAGGGTCATGGCGAACGACAGGACGGGCAAGGTATCGGCACGGTTGCCGCGGGGTTTCGGCGACCGGGGGCCGGCCGACATCGCGGCGACGGAGTCGATGCTGGCGGGAATCCGGGAGATCTTCGAGCTCTACGGGTTCGAGGCCGTCGAGACGCCGTTCGTGGAATACACCGAGACCCTCGGGAAGTTCCTGCCCGATCAGGACCGGCCCAACGAAGGGGTCTTCTCGTTCCAGGACGACGACGACCAGTGGCTCTCGCTGCGCTACGACCTGACGGCGCCGCTGGCGCGCTACGTGGCCGAGCACTTCGACGCGCTGCCGAAGCCCTATCGCAGCTACCGCTGCGGCTGGGTGTTCCGCAACGAGAAGCCCGGTCCCGGCCGCTTCCGGCAGTTCATGCAGTTCGATGCGGACACGGTCGGCGCGCCGTCCGTCGCGGCTGACGCCGAGGCCGCGATGATGATGGCCGACACGATCGAGCGCGTCGGCATCCCGCGCGGCGACTATGTGGTCAAGGTCAACAACCGCAAGGTGCTGGACGGCGTGCTCGACGCCATCGGCCTCGGCGGGGACGACAATGCCGGTCGCCGGCTCATCGTGCTGCGCGCCATCGACAAGCTGGACAAGGTGGGGCCGGTGGGCGTCGGCGCCCTTCTCGGGGCCGGCCGGATGGACATTTCCGGAGACTTCACGAAGGGCGCGGGGCTGGACGCTTCCGCCATCGAGCGCGTGCTGGCGTTCACCGCGGCACGCGGCGCCACCACTGGCGAAACCGTGGCCAATCTCGCCGCGGTCGTGAGCGGATCGGAGCGCGGCGCGGAAGGCGTGGCGGAGCTCGCCGAGATCGCCGCGCTCGTCGCCGCGGCCGGCTACGAGGATGGCCGGGTGATCATCGATCCCTCCGTCGTGCGCGGGCTCGAATACTACACCGGACCCGTCTACGAGGGCGAACTCACCTTCGAGGTGAAGGACGAGGACGGACGTCCGGTCCGCTTCGGCTCCGTGGCCGGCGGCGGACGCTATGACGGCCTCGTCGCGCGGTTCCGCGGCGAGCCGGTCCCGGCGACGGGATTTTCCATCGGCGTGTCGCGCCTGCTGGCCGCGCTCAAGGTGCTCGGCAAGGCCGGCGCGGAGGCGCAGGCCGGGCCCGTCGTCGTCCTGTCGCTCGTGGACAAGACCGAGGACCGCGGACTGGTGATGGCGCGGCTTCAGGGCTTCGTCCGGACCCTGCGCGAGGCGGGACTGCGGTCCGAGCTTTATCTCGGCGCAGCGGCCGGCATGAACGCGCAGCTCAAATACGCCAACAAGCGCGGCTCGGCCTGCGTGGTGATCCAGGGATCGAACGAGCGCGCCGCGGGGCAGGTGTCGATCAAGGATCTCGTCCTTGGCGCGACGCTGTCCTCGGCGCCCGATCGCGAGACCTACCTGAAGCAGCAGGCCGAAGCGCAGTTCGCCGTGGCGGAGGCCGATCTCGTCGACGCCGTGCGCCGGGTGCTCGCGCGGCACGCCTGACCCCGCGTCGCGCTGCGGCCCCGGGGGCTTGAACGCCGCGTCAACCCATCGCGGCGACAGTGGGCCTTCAGTGCTGCAACCTGAGGCAGGGGTCGTCATGCGCCGTATTGCCCTGTTCGCAACGTTCCTGGCCGTGTCGTGGGCCGCGCCTCCTGCCTTCGCGCAGGCGGGACCGCCGGTGCCGTTCGTGCTCCCGATCGCCTGCGAGATCGGGAAAACCTGCTTCGTGCAGAACTATGTCGACGTCGATCCCTCGCCGGCCGCGAAGGATTTCACCTGCGGCACGCGGAGCTACGAGAAGCACACGGGGACCGACTTCCGGGTGCTGACCATGGCCGACAAGCGCCGGGGCGTCGCGGTTCTCGCGGCGGCGCCCGGGACGGTGCTGCGCGTTCGCGACGGTGTCGAGGATGTTTCCGTGCGCGAGCGGACCGTCGCCGCGCTGGCGGGTCAGGACTGTGGCAACGGGGTCGTCGTCGACCACGGCGCCGGCTGGACCACGCAGTACTGCCACATGGCGAAGGGTAGCATCGCGGTAAAGCCCGGCGACGCTGTCTCCGCCGGGCAGCGCGTCGGCCTCGTCGGGCTGTCGGGAAACACCGAGTACCCGCATCTCCACTTCACCGTCCGGCGCGGCGACCGGATCGTCGATCCGTTCGCGATCGATGCCACGGAGGGGACGTGCGGCCTGTCGAGGGCCGCGGCCTGGTCGCCGCCCGTCGCGGCCGCACTGGCCTATGTGCCGCGTTCCATCCTCAATGCGGGATTGTCCGCGGAGCCGGTGACCAACGCGCAGATCGAGAGCGGGGATGCCGGGGCGCGGCCGCCCGGGCCGGACTCGCCGGCCTTCATCGCCTTCGTCCGCGCCATCGGCCTGAAGCAGGGCGATGTCCAGCGCATGACGATCACGGCGCCCGACGGGTCCGCGTTCGTCCGGTCGGACCTCGAGCCCCTGCCGCGGGACCAGGCCCAGTCCATGATGTTCGCCGGCCGGCGGCGGCCGGCGGCGGGCTTCCAGCCGGGCGAGTACCGCGTTCTCTACGAGGTGGTCCGCGACGGACAGCCCGTGCTCAGCCATGCCATGACCGCGCGGATGGGCCGCTGACGCCGCGCCGGTCGCTGACCGCTCGTTCACTCTCGTCGTGCTAGAGGGGTCGCACGGCGCCCTTTCGCTTGGTAAAGAGGCGCCCGGACGCAGGGGACGAGGACGTGGGACGCTACGAGACAAGCCCGGGCCAGACGGACGACGGATTGGCGGAGGCGCTGCTGGCGCGGTTCGCCGACGCCGGCTACGGCCGCATCGAGCCGCCTGTCCTGCAGCCGGCCGAGGTTTTCATCGACCTGTCGGGCGAGGACATCCGCCGGCGCATGTTCGTGACCGCGGACGCGGACGGGCGGGAGTGGGCGCTGCGGCCGGAGTTCACCATTCCCGTGGCGCGCGCCTGGCTGGCGGCCGGCGCGACCACCCAGGCCGCCTACAGCTATTGCGGTCCGGTCTTCCGGCTGCGACCCGGCGAGGTCGGCGAATTCGTCCAGGCCGGTATCGAATCCTTCGGTCGTGCGGACACCGAGGCGGCCGACGCGGAAGTCCTCGCCATGGCGCTGGAAGCCGTCGAGACATCCGGCCTGGAGCGGCCCGACGTGCGCGTCGGCGATGTCGGGCTCTTTTCCGCCCTGATCGCCGCGCTCGACCTGCCGCCGGCGCGCGAGCGCAAGATCAAGCGAGCCTACGCCAAGGGCGCGCTCGACGCCGAGGCCCTCGACGGGCTGTCGAACGGGCATGGCCTCGCCGGCGAGCACGCAGGGCTGCTCAAGGCCATGCAGGGGCAGGATCCCCGCGCGGCCCGGGCCTTCGTCGAGGATATCCTGAACATCGCCGGCATCGCTTCGGTGGGCGGCCGCAGTGCCGGCGAGATCGCCGAGCGCTTCCTGTCGCAGGCGGCGGCGGATGCCGACGGCGGCATCCCGGCGGGCACGCGCAAGGTGCTGGAGCGGTTCCTGGCGGTGAAGGGGGACCCGGATGCCGCCTCCGCCGAACTCCGCGCTCTCGCCGCGGAGGCCGGCATCGACCTCTCCGGCGTCCTCGATGCCTTCGATGCGCGAACGGGCTTTCTGGCTGCGCGCGGCGTCGACGTGACGACGCTGTCGTTCTCGGCCGCCTTCGGCCGCAACCTCGACTATTACACCGGCGCCGTGTTCGAGATCCGTGACGCGCGGCGGCCGTCGGCGCTCCCGCTGGTCGGCGGCGGCCGCTACGACCGATTGCTGCAGACGCTCGGCGCAGGGCGCGCCGTTCCGGCGGTGGGCTGCTCGATCTGGCTCGAACGCCTGGCGGAGGCCGTGCAATGAGTGCTCCGGTGGACGCCCCGCTGACCCTCGCCGTCCCGTCCAAGGGACGGCTGCAGGAGAACACCTTCGCGTTCTTCGCCCGCGCCGGCCTGCCGCTGGTGCAGGGACGCGGCAGTCGCGATTATCGCGGAACCATTGCCGGCCTGTCGGATGTGGAGGTGTTGTTCCTCTCCGCTTCCGAGATCGCGCGGGAGCTGTCGCAGGGCGGCGCCCATCTCGGCATCACCGGCGAGGACCTGATCCGGGAGTCGATCCCCGATGCGGACGGCAAGCTCGAGCTGCTGTCGCCGCTCGGCTTCGGGCACGCCAATGTCGTCGTCGCCGTGCCGCAGGCCTGGATCGACGTGCGCCGAATGAGCGACCTGGAGGACGTGGCCTCCGCCTTCCGCTCCCGCCACGGCGCCAAGATGCGCGTGGCGACAAAATACGTGAACCTCACCCGCGCATGGTTCGCCGGACACGGCATCACGGACTACCGGATCGTCGAGAGCCTTGGTGCGACCGAGGGTGCGCCTGCGTCCGGGTCGGCCGAACTGATCGTCGACATCACTACCACGGGGGCGACCCTGGCCGCCAACGCACTGAAGGTCATCGAAGACGGCGTGATGCTGCGGAGCGAGGCGAACCTGGTCGCCTCGGTCACGGCACCATGGGGCGCTCGCGCGCGATCGGCCGTCGCCTCGATCCTCGCCCGTATCGCGGCGGAGGAGCAGGCCCGCACCACGCGCGAGGTCCGTGCCCTGTGGCCCGCCGCGACGCAGGCTCAGCTTGACGAGGCTGCCGCCCGTTTCAACGCCCGCGTCCTGGGAACGGGCGAACGCGTGGTGCTCGAATCGCCGAAGGCGACGGTCTTCGCGTTGTCCGAATGGTTGATCGCGCAGGGCGCAACGCGCGTCGCCGTCGCCGAGGCCGACTACGTCTTCGCCGCATCGAACCCGTTCATCGAGCGCCTGGAGCGCCGGATCGGCTGACGAGCCGCCACCTGCGGCCCGGTGCGTTGCAGCGGTTCGTGCGCCGACCAAAAAAAGAGACCGCCCCCGGGGGGAGGGCGGCCTCGTAGAAGATGGCGAACGACATACGGGGGGTGAGCCGTTCGCCGGGAGAGACGTCGGGGGACGTCGGCTTGAATTACGCGGCGCCCGGATGCACGGATCACGAGCGTCCATGGAAAAAATGCTTTCGTCGTCGCATCGACCTTGCGTTGCAGCGGCCCGGCATGATGGCTATGCTCCGCGCCGCTCAACGGAGTGTTTCTGGTCCATGCCCGTCCGCTTTTCGGCGCGCCCCCGCGCCGCCCTTGCCGGCCTCTCGCTCCTCGTGTCCGTCGGGACCGCAGGGGTCGCCCAGTCGCAGAACCGGGCGCAGCCGAAGCAGTTCCCCATCGGCATGCAGTGGACGCTGGTGAGCGTGAGCGGCAAGGCGGTGACGGACAACCGGCCGACCATGATGGTCGACGAGGCGCTTCGCGCCCGCGGTTTCGCCGGCTGCAACACGTTCTCGGCCACCGCCTATCCGCTGGCGCAGCAGCGCATCGCGGTCGGGCCCATCGCTGTCACGCGCAAGGCCTGCGACAAGGCCCTGATGGACCGCGAACGCGCCTTCCTCGTCATATTCCGGACCGCGCAGGGCTGGGACCTGAAGGACGGTCAGCTTATCCTCGCGGGACAGAATGGCGAGTTGCGCTTCGAGCGCACGCTCTGACGCCAACGCCAGCACCGGTCTAATTGTGCCGAACGGCGAGGCGCGCCGTTAAGGTCTTGCCCTGACCATCGTCCCGGTGACCGACGCCGGGGACGCAGTGCCATGGAAATGCTGGTCGGGTTGACCGTCATGATGATGGTGCCTGCCTACTTCGTGCTCCAGGCGAAGATGCTGGCGCGCTATCGGGGCGGCTGGCGATGGGCAGCCGGCCTTCCGCTGCTGGTCATGATCCCGGCCGTCGGGGTCTCCCTCGTGGGCCTTTCAGCCGGGTCCAACCTGTGGCCTCTCGCTGCCATTCTCGCTGCGCCGCTGTGCTGCCTCGTGCTCGTCATCGTGGGCGGTGTCCGCTGGTTCCGCGACGGCGAGTTCGTGTGACCGGCCCTGAAAACTGCGCGGGGTGCTGGTGACGTGACGTCCGCGTCCTCCCGGCTGCGAAAGGTCCGGTAACGCAAAAGGGCGCCCCGAGGGGCGCCCTTCGCGTGTTCCGGAAGACCGGAGCGACTGGATCAGAAGTCCATGCCGCCCATGCCGCCGCCGCCGCCGCCCATCGGCATGGCAGGCTTGTCCTTCGGCAGTTCGGCGACCATCGCCTCCGTCGTGATCAGCAGGCCGGCGACCGAGGCCGCGTCCTGGAGAGCCGTGCGGACGACCTTCGCCGGATCGACGATGCCGGCTTCCAGCATGTCGACGTACTGCTCGGTCTGGGCGTTGAAGCCGAAGGTCTGCGACTTGTTCTCGCCGATCTTGCCGACGACGATCGAGCCTTCGACGCCCGCGTTCTCGACGATCTGACGGATCGGCGCCTCGAGGGCCTTCATCACGATGTTGATGCCGGCCTGCACGTCGGCGTTGTCCGACTTCAGCTTCGCAACCGCACCCTTGGCGCGCAGAAGAGCGGTGCCGCCGCCGGGGACGATGCCCTCTTCCACCGCAGCGCGGGTGGCGTTGAGCGCGTCGTCGACGCGGTCCTTCTTCTCCTTCACCTCGACCTCGGTCGCGCCGCCGACGCGGATCACCGCGACGCCGCCCGCGAGCTTGGCCAGGCGCTCCTGGAGCTTCTCACGGTCGTAGTCCGAGGTGGTCTCCTCGATCTGCGCCTTGATCTGGTTGACGCGGCCTTCGATGTCCTTCTTCTTGCCGGCGCCGTCGACGATCGTGGTGTTCTCCTTCTCGATGCGCACCTTCTTGGCGCGGCCGAGCATGTTGAGCGTCACCGACTCCAGCTTGATGCCGAGGTCTTCGGCGATCATCTGGCCCGAGGTGAGGATCGCGATGTCCTCGAGCATCGCCTTGCGGCGATCGCCGAAGCCCGGAGCCTTCACCGCCGCGACCTTGAGGCCGCCGCGCAGCTTGTTGACGACGAGCGTGGCGAGAGCCTCGCCCTCGACGTCCTCGGCGATGATCAGCAGCGGCTTGCCGGTCTGCACCACCGCCTCGAGCACGGGCAGCATGGCCTGCAGGCCGGAGAGCTTCTTCTCGTGGATCAGGATGTAGGGATCCTCGAGCTCCACCAGCATCTTCTCGCTGTTGGTGACGAAGTAGGGGGACAGGTAGCCGCGGTCGAACTGCATGCCCTCGACCACGTCGAGCTCGGTCTCGAGGCTCTTGGCCTCCTCGACCGTGATGACGCCCTCGTTGCCGACCTTCTTCATCGCCTCGGCGATCATGCGGCCGATCGAGGCGTCGCCATTGGCGGAGATGGTGCCGACCTGGGCGATCTCGTCGTTCGAGGTGACCTTGCGGGCGTTCCTGCCGAGGTGCTTCACGACGGCCTCGACGGCGACGTCCACGCCGCGCTTGAGGTCCATCGGGTTCATGCCGGCGGCGACCGCCTTCGCGCCTT
>CAZJCW010000007.1:0-41410 GCA_964544365.1 uncultured Alsobacter sp. | reverse complement strand
ATCATCCGCGTCCACATCGCCCCCAACATCATGCCGCTGTCGCTGCTTTACGGTTCGATCGCCATCGGCTGGGCGATCCTGACGGAAGCCAGCATCAGCTTCCTCGGCTTCGGTCCCTCCGACTCGATCTCCTGGGGCGGCATGCTGCAGGACGCCTACGCCTCGCAGGCACTCTCGCGCGGCAGCTACTACTGGTTCATCCCGCCTGGGATCTGCATCGTCCTCGTCGTCGTCGCCGGCTTCTTCATCAGCCGGGGCTACGAAGAGATCCTGTTCCCGAAGCTGAAGGACTAGCGCATGTCGCTCCTCAGCGTCCGCGGACTCGCCATCGACTACGCCACCAAGGGCGGGACCCTTCACGCCGTCAGCCGCGGCACGCTCGACGTGGGGGCCGCCGAGGTCGTGGGACTCGTCGGCGAGTCGGGATGCGGCAAGACCACTCTCGCGCGCGCCCTCACCGGGATCGTGCCGCGCAACGCCACGTTCAAGGCCGGCGAGATCACCTTCGAGGGGCGTGACGTCCTCAGCGGCCCGCCGTCGGACTGGCGCGATCTGCTCTGGCGCAAGATCAGCTTCGTGCCGCAGTCGTCGATGAATGCGCTCGACCCGGTCTACCGCGTCGGCGCCCAGATGACCGAGGTCCTTCGGCTGCGGGGCGGCATGGGCCGGGCGGAGGCGGCGCGACGCTCGGAGGAACTCTTCGCGATGGTCGGGCTCGACCCGCGGCGGGCGGGCGAGTATCCGCACCAGTTTTCTGGCGGGATGCGCCAGCGGGCCGCCATCGCCATGGCGCTGGCCCTGCATCCCGCGCTGGTCATCGCCGACGAGCCCGTGACCGCGCTCGACGTCATCGTCCAGCGTCAGGTGCTCGACACGCTTCGCGATCTCCAGTCGCGCCTCGGCGTCTCGGTCCTGCTCGTCACGCATGACATCAGCGTGGTCGCCTATGTCTGCGACCGGGTGGTGGTGATGTATGCCGGAGAGGTGATCGAATCCGGCACGACGAAGGCCGTGCTGGAGGCCCCCCGCCATCCCTACACGATGGGCCTCACCAACGCCTTCCCCGACCTCGAGCGGGCCGGCGGGACGCTGGCCCCCATCGCCGGCGCGCCACCCGACCTGCGCTCGCCCCCACCGGGCTGCCGCTTCGCGCCGCGCTGCCCGTTCGCCCAGCCGCGCTGCCGCATCGAGGTCCCGCCCCTCGTCGTCGACGCCGACGGCCATGCCAGCGCCTGCTGGCGATCCGACGAAGCCGCCGCCCTTGCCGAAACCGCGAAGGAACCATCCACATGGACGCTTATGTCCACGTCAGCGGCCTGAGCAAGACGTTCCCGGCACCGCGGACCGTCGCGCAGGTGATGCGCGGCGAACGGCCCGTCGTGCACGCAGTCCGCGCAGTCGACTTCTCGATCGCGCCCGGCGAGACTGTCGGTCTCCTTGGGGAGTCGGGCTGCGGCAAGACCACGACTGGCCGACTTCTGCTCAAGTTGCTGGAGCCGACCGAGGGCTCCATCCGCATCGGCGACAAGGTTCTCCGGGGCCTCTCCGGCGACGGGCTGCGCGGGTTCCGCCGCGAGGCCCAGTTCGTGTTCCAGAACCCGTTCGATGCGCTCAACCCGCGTATCGCGATCGGCCAGTCCCTGGCGGAACCGCTGATAAACGCTGGTATTCCAAGGGTCGAGCACGCCGACCGCACCCGGATCGTGCTGGAACGCGTGCGAATCCGCGGCACGGAATTGCTGGAGCGCTATCCGCACGAAATGTCCGGCGGCCAGCTTCAGCGCGTCGTGCTGGCCCGCGCCCTGATCCTCGAACCGCGTTTCATCGTCGCCGACGAGCCCGTCTCCATGCTCGACGTGAGCGTCCGCGCCGGCATCCTCAATCTGATGCGCGACCTGCAGGACAGTCTGGGTCTGACCGCCATCTACATCTCCCACGACCTGGCGCTGGTGCGTTACGTCGCAAGGCGCACCCTTGTGATGTATCTCGGCTCGCTGGTCGAGGACGGTCCGACGGAGGACGTCATACGTGAGCCTCTTCACCCCTACACGAAGGCGCTGATCGCTGCCGTTCCCTTGCCGCGCGTGAACCAGACGCGCGATCCTCTGCCGCTGCGCCCCGGTACGCCGGACGCCCGCACCGTCGGCAAAGGTTGCCCCTTCGTCAACCGCTGCCCGGCCGCGATGGCCGTATGCGAAATCGAACGCCCGCCGCTCGTCGCCATCGGCGCCGGACGACGCGCCGCCTGCCACCTCCTGCCGACCGCCTCGTCCTACGCGGCCGGCTCGCCTTTGCACGCCGCTTCCTGAGACCGGAGACCATTGCCATGTCCAGCCTCGATGCACATGCCCGCGAACTGGTGTCCGCGCACGACCTCATGGAGACCTGCGAGAAGCTTTGCGCTCTGGGCGAAAAGGTCGCCGGCAGCGCCGAAGAGCTGAAGGCGTGCTCGATCATCACCGACGCGCTTGCACGCTATGGCGTGCAGCATGAGGTCCATCGCTTCCAGTCCTACATATCCGCGCCGGTTTCGGCCGGATTGTCGCTCAGGACAGGCGACGCCCTGATGGAGATCGAAGCCGTCGGCGTCGCTTTCGGTGCATCGACTCCGCAGGGCGGAGTGACCGCCATGCTCGTTGACGTCGGCGACGGTGGCGAGGCCGACTACGCCGGAAAGGACGTGCGCGGGAAGATCGCGCTCGTCGGTAAGTTGCCCTCCCCTCACAACGCCCTCAACGCGGCGAAGAACGGCGCCATCGGCATGGTGTCGATGTCTGCCGGCAAACAGCGGCACAAGATGATCATAACCCCGGTTTGGGGCACGCCGGAGTTCGATCAGACCGCGAGCATCCCGGCGCTTCACGTCGTCTCCATCAGCGGGGTCGACGGAGCGCGCATTCGCGAGGCGTTGGGCAAAGGGCCTGTCGAGGCGACGTTGAAGACGGAGGTCGATACGGGCTGGCGCGAGGTGCGTCTTCCGGTGGCGGAGATCAAGGGCAGGGAACCCGAGTATTTGCTCGTCGGGGCCCATTATTGCTCGTGGTTCGATGGCTCGACCGACAACGTCAGCGGCGACGCCTGCATCCTCGAACTCGCACGGGTGCTCAAGCAGTTCGAGGGCAAGCTGCGCTACGGCCTGAAGATCGCATGGTGGCCGGGTCACTCGCACGGCCGCTATTCGGGCTCGACATGGTTCGCCGATACGTTCCACGACGACCTGCGACGCAACGCCATCGTCTACTTCAACATCGACTCGCCCGGGGTTCGCGGTGCGACGGTGTATGTGCCACGCCACCAGATGGCGGAAGTCGGCGATTTCAACGAAGCGATGACGAAGGAAATCACCGGCTGGTCGACGATGACGAGCAGCAAGGCGCAACTCGCCATCGGCAAACGTGGCGACAAATATGTAAGCGCGACGCGGCCATCGCGCGCCGCGGATCAGTCCTTCTGGGGGATCGGGCTGAGTTCCATGTCGGTCTACAGCATGCTGACGCCAGACCATCCGGACCGCGACCCGAACGTGGGCGGCTCGGGCGGAGCCTGGTGGTGGCATTCAGAGCATGAGACGATCGACAAGATCGACCCTGCGATCCTTGTTCAGGACACACAACTCTATGCGTCGATCCTCCTGCGGATGGCGACTGCGGACGTTCTCCCGTTTCGCGTCAGCGCGATCGCGCAGGACTACGCGGACTCTCTTCGCGAGTACCGCGAGACGGCCGGAACGAATTTCGACTTTAGCGCTGTCGAAGGTGCGGTCGAAGAGTTCCGAAGCCTTGCCGAGAGGCTCGAACAGCGCCTCGCGGGTGCGACGGATGAAGCGCTGACGGGAGCCGCCAACAGGCTCCTGCTGCGCGTGACGCGTGTTCTCAATCCAATCCTCTACCAGGATCTGCCTGGGCATCTGCACGATCCGGCTCTAGGCTCGAGATCGCTTCCGAGTCTCCGGGCCGCCCTCACGCTGGGACAGCTCGACCCAGCGAGCGACCGTTGCCGGTTCGCAGTCGCAGGGCTCACCCGGCGCGTGAATGCGGTGAAGAACCAGCTTGCCGAGGCCTCCGGTCTGATCGACGAGTTTCTCGCGAGCGTTCCGACGCTGAAGAAGGCGAGCTGAGCGCGGTTTTTGTCCGCTCAGGTCGGCGGCAAGGGGCCGCCGCTCACCGAAGCGCCACAAGGACCTTGCCGGCATCGCCGCGCTCTGCGGCCTCGTGCGCGTCGACGATGTCTTCAAGTGGAAAGACGGGGCCGACGGGGTGACGAAGCAGCCCCGCTTCCAGCGCGGCCGTGATGTAGGCGATGGCGGCGGAGCGGGCGTCGTCGGGGAGACAGAATCCCTGCACGATCCGGAAGTTCAGCCCCTTCGGCGCGATCGCATAATAGGGAAAATTGAACTCGCGGACCCGCGTCGAGGAATAGGAGGCGATGGTCGCGTTGACCGCAGCGATGGCAAGATCGAGAGCGAGGTTTTCACCCAGATCAACCTCCACGATCCTGTCGATGCCGCGGCCTCCGTTGGCCGCCAGGATGGCGTCGGCGGCATCCGATCCCCGGTAGTCGACCGCGCTGTGGGCACCGAGCGAAAGGGCGCGCGAGCGCTTCTCGGGCGACGAACCGGTTGCGATGACATGAGCTCCCGCCTGTCTCGCCATTTGAACAGCGTAGCTTCCGACAGCTCCGGCGCCGCCCTGGACCAGCACGGTCTTGCCGGCGACCGGGCCATCCGCAAAGACCGCGCGATGCGCAGTGCAGGCCGGGACGCCGAGACAGGCTCCCGCGTCGAAGGATGCGGGATCCGGCAGCGGGACGGCGTTGGAAGCCGGCACCACGCAATGGTCGGCGGCCGTGCCCTGCCCTTCCGTCTCGGCATTCCAGAGCCACACGCGCTGTCCCTCGCGTAAGCCGGTGACGCCGGAGCCCACGCCGAGGACGACCCCTGCGCCGTCGCAGTGCAGCACCATGCGGGAACTGCGAGGCTTGTAGCTGGCCCAGCCCGCGCGCCGCTTCGTGTCCGACGGATTGACGCCCGACCGGTGGATTTCGACCAGAACCTCGCCCGCTCCGGGTAAGGGCCTGGGCCGTCGCTCGACGCGGATGACATCGCGCGCAGGACCCGTGTCCTCATAGAAGGCATAGCGGGATTCGTGTTTCATTCCGTCCATGGGACGCCTCTCTCTGCAGGACGCATCGGGCGCCTGTGTCTTATTGTGTGAAAAACCTTTTCAGGCTACGCAACAGCCCGGTTTGCGAGCAACGCGGTCAACAGTCCGGCAGACGGTGCGAAAACGTCGATCAGCCCTCAGGTCATGCCATACACAATTTCAGCCGTGGACAGAGCGTTGAACCTCCTGGAGGCGGTAGCCGAGCATCCGGGCTTGAACGTCACTGAACTGGCTAACGTGACGGGCAATACCAAGAGCCTCGTGTTCCGTCTCATGTTCACACTCGAGCAGCGCGGCTACGTGATCAAGGAGCCGGCGTCCCGGACCTACACCTTGGGCTATCGGCCATTGTTTCTCGCCGCCAGCGCCCAGGACAACGTCGCGCTCATCAAGGTGGCCGGCCCCTTCCTGGATGACCTTGCGCGCCGCTCCGGGCAGCAAGTGAATCTGCTGGTGCGGGACGGACTCCATAGCGTTTGTGTTGCCCTGCGCACGGCACGGGACTCAGGCCGCCTTTATGCCCAGGTCGGGCGACGGGGCCCACTCCACGCGGGTGGCGGACCGAAGATCCTGCTGGCATTCGCGCCGGAAGAGATTCGCGAACAAGTCCTCTCGGAGCCTCTCCAGTCGTTCACGCCGACGACCACGACGGACCGCGCTCTGCTGGAAGAACGCCTCACCGCGATCCGCGAGACGGGAAGGAATGAAAGCCGCGGCGATCTCGACGCCAACGCCTTTTCTTTCGCGAGCGCCATCCATGACCGTAGTGGCGAGGTCGTGGCCGCCGTCAGCGTAGCGGGAACGCTTGACCGCCTCGAACCGGGCGATGACCGCAAGCTGCCGCATCTCGTCGCAGAGGCGGCTGAACGGATTTCGGAAGCGATGGGCTTTCGCCAGAGGTTCGCCGGCGCCGTCTGACGGACCTGAACGACGCACCCCACAGCGCCGAACAGGGCGCTTCATCGATCGAGCACGGAGACGGTCGGTCCTTGTCGCTTGCCTGCGTCATGCATGGTGCTATCGTCGCTGTGTGAAACTTGATTTCACTTGGCGAAACGCGCCGGAAACGGTGGACGGTCTGACGGGAGGGCGGCCATGCCTCAATCTGACATTCTTGCCGAGGTTTCCCTCGATGTCCCGTGGGCGCTCGTCGAGGCCTTCTCGACGTTTCCACGCTGGAAGCCGGCAGACGTCAATGCAAGCGCGGACATGATCGTCGGCGCTCTGAAGAACTGCGGCGTCCCGGTTACGGTGCACGAAGCCGAAATCTACCTTTCCGTTCCGTTCGACGCGCGTGTCAAGGCGGCCGGCCGTACGTTCCGGGCAAAGCCGCCGGCCTATGCCATCGACTGCCGCCAGGGTGTGTCGGCGCCGATCGTTCACGTTCCCGCAGCCTACTCGCGTTCAATCGGCACGCTCTTCGCGAAGAATCAGGATCCGGCTCTTTCCGACGAAAGCCGCCTGCGCGGCAAGATCGTGATCTCGGAAGGGTTCGCCTTCCCGCAGAAGATCCGGGAATTCGAGGAGAAGGGCGCGGTCGGCGTCATCGCCATGAACCCGGGCGTCGACATCCATTGGGGCATCTGCACGTCCATCTGGGGCACGCCCGACCTGGACGACCTTCCCCGCAAGCCGAAGATTCCCGTCGTCGCGGTGAACAACGCGGACGGCAAGGCCCTGATCGCACTCGCGGAAAAGGGCGAGACGGTGACGATCGAGACCGAGATGGAGGAAGGCTGGTTCGTCCAGAAGCTGCCCGTCGTCGAGATCAAGGGCAATGTGGAGCCCGACAAGTTCGTACTCCTGCACGGTCACTACGACAGCTGGGACGTCGGTGTCGGCGACAACGCCACGGGCGATGCCACGATGGTCGAACTCGCCCGCGTCCTCTGGAAGAACAGAAGCCAGCTTCGTCGGTCCGTTCGAATCGCCTGGTGGCCCGGGCATTCAACCGGGCGCTACGCGGGATCCACGTGGTATGCGGACCGGTTTGCGATCGATCTGGACGAGAATTGCGTGGCGCAGGTGAATTGCGACAGTCCGGGGTGCCGCTGGGCGACGCTGTTCAAGGACGTGTCGTGGATGCCGGAGACGGAGCGCTACGTGCAGGGCGTCATCAAGGACGTCTGCGGGTTGGAAAGCCATGGCGAGAGGCCGCACCGGGCCGGCGATTACTCCTTCAACAACATTGGAATCTCGAGCTTTTTCATGCTCAGCTCGACGATGCCGGACGATCTGCGCGCGGCGAAGGGGTACTATGCGGTCGGCGGCTGCGGCGGAAACATCGCCTGGCACACCGAAAACGACACGATGGACATCGCCGACAGGGACATCCTGCTGCGCGACATGAAGGTCTATCTCGGCTCCGTTCTGGGCGTGGCGAATGCCGAAGTCCTGCCGTTCGACTGGCAGGCAACCACGAAAGAATTCGCCGAGACGCTAGACCGCTACGCCAAGTCGGCAGGAGACCTCTTCGACTTCTCCACAGCCCGGACCGCCCTCGCCGCGCTGCACGAGTCCCTGGGACGGTTCCATGCCCGGATCGCGAGCGGCGACGTTGCACCGGCATCCGCCAACCAGGTGATCATGGAACTCGCGCGCATTCTCGTGCCGATCAACTTCACCGTGGCGCCCCGGTTCCGGCATGACCCGGCGACGCCCGTCCGGCCGCTGCCGACACTGGCCGTCGCCGAGGAGATCGCCACCATGCCGGCGCCCGCGCAGGGCTTCGCGAAGGTGCAACTGGGCCGGGGCACCAACCGCTTCGTCGCAGCGATGCGGGCCGCACGACGTCTCGTCGACGCGGCCTGAAACGCCCCCTTCCGACCCGCTGACGAGGAAACAGGCATGTCGAGCGCCCACGTCCGTCCCCCGGAAGACGCCGCCGCGAACGCCCGGCCCGCCGGACGCTGTGATCCGGTGACGCTGGAGATCGTGCGTGGCGCCATCAGGGCGGCGCAGGCGGAGATGGAGGCGTTGATCGAGCGCACGGCCATCAGCGCCTTCATCCGCGAGAAGAAGGATTTCTACACCGCCCTCTTCGACGCCGACGGCGTGATGGCGGTGGGATCCAACGTGCCTGTCTTCGCCGACATGACGAGCCCGGTCTTCGCGGTCTTCCCCAAGGAGACGATGAAGCCGGGCGACCTCTACTGGTACAATGACTGCTACGGCTCGCGCGGCGCCGTCTCGCATTCCAACGACCAGGTGCTGATCGCTCCCGTGTTCCACGAAGGCCGGCGCTGTGCCTTCGTGATGGGCTGGGCGCACTTCGCCGACATCGGCGGCATCCGCCCCGGCTCGATCAGCCCCGACGCGACCGACATCTACCAGGAAGGCATCATCATTCCGCCGACGAAACTCGTCGACGCGGGGGTCACGAACGAGGCGACGCTCACGATCTTCCACCGCAACTCGCGCTTCCCGGACCAGAGCCGCGGCGATCTCCGGGCCCTCGTCGGCAGCGTCGAGCTCGGCGTCAGGCGAATAGGTGAAATCGTCGCCCGCTTCGGAGCCGACGTCATCGACGATGCGCTGGCGCAGCTCCTGGAGCGCACCCGCCGGCTGGTTCGGTCGAAGCTCGCCGAAACCTTCCCCTACGGGACCCACAGCTTCACCGACGCGATCGATGGCGACGGCCACGGCAGCGGCCCGGTGAAGATCCGCTTCTCCCTGACCAGGGACCGGGCCGAAGACGGAGAAGACCGGTTCATTCTCGACGCCACGGCGACGGACGACCAGACGGTGGGACCCGTCAACTTCCTGATGAACCCCGGCGTTCCCGGGATGGCGCTCGGGCTTTACTACCTCGGCGGCGATCCGGGCCAGGTGTGCAACGCAGGGGGCCCGCAGGCCCTGGATGAAGTGCGGTTGCGCGAGGGCTCTCTGCTGTGGCCACGCTTCCCCGCCTCGCTCGGGATGCGCGGCCTGACCATGATGCGCGTGCTGGCGACTCTGAACGGTCTCGTCAACGCGGCCAACGGCGGCGCTCCGGCATCGCATTCCGCCTACGTCATATCGATCATGCGCGGCACCTACAGGACGGAAGCCGGTACGCTGGACCGCTTTCTCCTGGCAGACGGACTCGGCGTCGGCTACGGCGCACGACCCAAGGCCGACGGCATCGACGCGGTCTACTTCGTGGCGCAGGAGAACTATCCCGTCGAATTCCTCGAAGTGGGATACCCTGTCCGCCTGCGCGCCTACGGCGTCGTGGAGGACAGCGGCGGCGCCGGCCGGCACAGGGGCGGTTGCGGGGTGGTCCGCGAGTACGAGATCCTCGCCGAAGAGGCCGTGATGGCCATCAGGATCGACTGCGTGAAGAACCCGCCCTGGGGGATCGCCGGCGGAATGTCGGGCGGCCCGGGGCGCGCCGTGATCAACGCCGGAACCCCTGAAGAACGCGTGCTCGCACCCCTCTCCGATGGGAACAAGCTGAAACGCGGCGACATCCTGCGCATCGAGACAGGCGGCGGCGGGGGCTACGGCCATCCGCATGACCGCCCCGCGGACGAAGTGCTGCAGGACGTCCTCGGCGGCTTCGTCAGCCGCGAGGCCGCCGAGCGGCTCTACGGCGTCGCCATCGACGGCTTCAGGGTCGACGAGGCCCGCACCGCCGCGTTGCGCACAAACCGCTATCCGTCCAAGGCCTTCCACCGCAACGAGTACGTCGATGCCCTCGCCTGACGCCCGCCTCGTCGTCGCCGTCGACATCGGCGGAACCTTCACGGACATCGCCCTCCTGGACACGGCCAGCGGCCAGGTCTGGCGCGCGAAGACCCCGAGCGTGCCCGAGGATCCTTCCCGCGCGTTCATGACGGGCGTCGACCTCGCGTTGTCGCAGGCCGGCGCAAGCCACGCCGGCGTCGAGCGGGTCCTGCACGGAACCACCGTCGCCACCAACATGATCCTGGAAGGCAAGGGCGCGCTGACCGCGCTCGTCACCACGCGCGGTTTCCGCCACGTGCTGGAGATCGGCCGCCAGGACATCCCCCGCAAGGCAAACCTCTACGCCTGGATCAAACCCGATCGGCCCGTGCCCGCCTCGCGGGTGCTGGAGGTGACCGAGCGGGTCGGCCCCGGGGGCGTGATCCTCGAGCCGCTCGACGAAACGTCCGTCGCGGCAGCGGCCGAGCACATCGCCCGCCTCGGCGTGAGCGCGGTCGCGGTGTGCCTCCTGCACTCCTTCGCCAACCCGGAGCACGAGCTGCGCGTCGCGAGCCTGCTCCGCGAGGCTCTGCCGGGGGTTGCGGTCACCGCCTCCGTGGACATCCTTCCCGTGGTCCGCGAGTACGAGCGCTCGCTCGCCACCGTCCTGAACGCGTCGGTGATGCCTGGCGTGTCGACCTATGTCACCCGCCTCGAGGAGCGCCTCAAGGCGTCGGGCATTCACGCTCCCCTCCTGCTGATGCAATCCAATGGCGGGGTGGCCGGCTCGAGGACGATCCGCAAGGCCCCTGCCCTCACGGCGCTTTCGGGCCCCGCGGCCGGCGTGGTCGGCGCCCGTGACGTGGCCGCCGCCTGCGGCATCCGGGACCTGATCACGGTCGACATCGGCGGCACCAGCGCGGACATCTGCCTCATCAAGAACGGCGAGGTCGGCCTCACCCAGCGCGGACAGGTGGGCGAGTGGCCGCTGCCCCTCCCCATGCTGGACATGGTGACGATCGGGGCCGGCGGCGGCTCGATCGCCCGGATCGTCGACGGCGCACTGCTCGTCGGACCGATGAGCGCCGGCGCGCGGCCCGGACCGGCCTGCTACGGCCATGGCGGCCAGGAGCCGACCGTGACGGACGCCCATGTCGCGCTCGGCACGCTGCCCGACCGCCTGCTCGGCGGGCGGATGGCGCTCGATGTCGACGCCGCGCGCCGGGTGATCCGCGACAAGGTCGCCGGACCGCTCGGCATGAGCGTCGAGGACGCAGCCCGCGGCATCCTCGCCATCGTCGACAGCAACATGATGGGTGCTCTGCGCGTCGTCTCCGTGGAACGCGGCCACGACCCGCGTGACTTCACGCTGGTTCCGTTCGGCGGCGCTGGACCGCTGCACGGATGCTCGCTCGCCGAACTGCTGGGCGCTCCGCGCGTCATGATCCCCCCGGCACCGGGCGTGCTCTGCGCGGACGGACTTCTCGCCGCCGATCTCAAGGCCGAGTTCAGCCGCACGCTGCCCAAGGCCGGCGCCGTGGAAGTCGCCGCCATCGAGGCGATCTTCGCCGACCTCCGGGTACAGGCCCAGGCCTGGTTCGACGCGGAGGACGTCGCTCCGGGCGCGCGCGACACGACACTCGTCACCATGATGCGCTACAGGGGCCAGGGCGGCGAGCTCGCCGTGCCGTGGGCCCTGACCCGTGAGGCCGCCGAGGCCGCGTTCGGCATCGCCCACGAGGAGCTCTACGGATTCCGGCTGGATGCGCCCATCGAGGTCGTCACCCTGCGCGTCGAGGCGACCGGCCGCATGCCGTCGCCCGGACGGGCCATCCTTCCCGGAGGGACAGGCGCGCGGCCGGCCGGGCATCGAACCGTGTTCATCGGCACGGGCACGGCGGACGTGCCCGTCTACGACCGGGCGACGCTCGGCGCGGGCGACCGCTTCGCCGGGCCGGCCATCGTGATGCAGCTCGATGCGACGACCTTCGTGGCGCCGGGTTGGGCCGGCGAAGTCCATGCCACCGGCGCGATCATCCTGAACCGCCAGGGCTGAGCGGCGAGAACCGAACACACGAGCTGGAGAACGCCATGAGCGCGAGCGCATCACCGGGTGCGACCACCGCGGGCCTCGACAAGGTCTTCGAGCACATCAAGGCGAACGAGGAGAGCTTCATCGCCCGGGTGATGGACTACGTCCGGCATCCCTCGATCAGCGCGCACAACATCGGTATCCGCGAAGTCGCTGCGATGCTGGTCGACATGCTGAGCGGGCTCGGCTTCGCTGCCGAGGCGGTGCCCACCGCCAACCACCCGATGGTGCTGGCCCGCTGGGACAAGAAGCCGGGCGCTCCGACCGTCCTCCTCTACGGGCACTACGACGTCCAGCCGCCGGACCCGCTCGACCTTTGGGTCAGCCCGCCCTTCGAGCCGACCATCCGCGACGGCCGCATCTGGGCGCGCGGGATCGGCGACAACAAGGGCCAGCACTTCGCCCAGATCCTGGCCCTGGAATCGCACCTGGCGGTGCATGGGGAACTGCCCTGCAACGTCATCTTTCTGCTGGAAGGCGAGGAAGAGATCGGCAGCCCGCACATCGCCGCCTTCGTCGAGCAGCATCGCGACAGGCTGAAGGCGGACCTCGTGGTGACGGCCGACGGGCCGATGCACGAATCGGGGACACCGACCGTCACGTTCGGCGTGCGCGGCGTCGCGTCCTTCGAACTTCGGGCCAAGGGCGCGAAGCGCGACCTGCACTCCGGCAACTTCGGAGGCGTGTCGCCCAACCCGATCTGGACGCTGGTGCACCTCCTCGGGACGATGAAGAACGACGCTGGCGAGATCACCATCGCAGGCTTCCACGACCGTATCGTCCCGCCGTCGGACCTTGCGCGAAAGGCCGCCGCGGCGCTGCCGATGGAGAAGGCCGCGGTGATGAAGGAACTTGCGCTGGAGCGGCTGGACGCGCCCGCCGACCGTCCGGTGGCCGACCGGCTGATGTTCCACCCGACATTGACCATCAACGGCTTTCACGGCGGCTACGGAGGCCCGGGATCGAAGACCGTGCTGCCCTGCGAAGCCTTCGCCAAGTGTGACATCCGGCTCGTGGAGGCGATGACCCCGGCCGAGGTCTTCGAGAAGGTGGCAGCGCATGTGCGCCAGCATGCACCGGAGGTGGAGTTCGTGCCGCTGAACGGCATGCTTCCCTCGACCACGCCGATGGATTCACCGTTCGCGGAGCCCATCAGGCAGGCGGTCGTCGACGCGCAGGGCGTCGAGCCGTTGCTCTATCCGAGCGCTGGCGGCAGCCTGCCGGACTATGTCTTCACGAAGATCCTCGGCACCCACGCCTTCGTCGTGCCCTACGCCAATGCGGACGAGGCCAACCATGCGCCGAACGAGAACCTGAAGCTGGACTGCTTCATCAACGGCATCCGGACCGGCGCAGCGCTGCTGAGCCGGCTCGGACGGCTGCGCTGAGGGTCGTCAGTTCTTCAACGACAGAATGTAGGCGATGACGTCGTCCTGCTCGTTCGGCGAGAGGATGATGTTGGGCATGTTGGGATGCGATGTCCGCAGGTAGACGGCCAAGGCCAGGGCCGTGGTGGACGGCATGCGAGCGATCGCCGTGAACGGCGGGGCCCGATCCCGCAACAGGCCGGCGCCGTGGCACTCGGTGCACTGGCTGTCGGCGATCCTTCGCCCGGCATCGGGATCGCCAACGTCCTGGGCCAGCGACGGCAGGATGCACGTGGCGGCGGCGGCGATGGCGACGAGCAGTCGCGAGATCATGGTGCGCTCCCTTCAGAGCCTGCGCGTGCCGGCGAAGCCGGTGGACGCCGACCTCACTGAAGACACCTCGCGCCACCTTCGACAATGATCGAGCGCAACGGGACCACGCGGCCACTGCAGCCGCGCGCCCAGGCCACGAAAAGCTCATGAGGGGCTTCGCGGAAGAGAGCGCCGCATCCGGCATCGGGCCGATCACGGTCCGTGAGACGCATGCGGTTCGCAGATCCACAGCCCAGCAAACAGGCAAACCTTACGCCGAGTTCATTTGAACCGAACGCGCCGTCGAGGGATGTTCCGGCTGCAGCGCAGCTCTTGCCGGAGAACAGCCCATGCTCTCGAAACCGATCCTCCTGCGCCTGCATCGCTGGATCACGCTGGTCTTCGCCCTCCCCCTGCTGGTGGTCATCGCCACGGGCCTGATCCTGTCATTCGAGCCGATGACGGAGAGCGGGAGGCCTTCCACGCCCCTGACGGAGGCGCGGCTGCAGGAACTCATCCGTGCGCACGATCCCCAGGGTTCCGCCACTTCGCTGACGATCCGCGGTCGTGACGACGCGCTTGTGCTGGGACTTCCGGGGCGCAGCCTCGAGATCGACCTGGCGAGCGGCGCGGCCAGGATGGGAGAACCCTCGACGCTGGCGGCGCTGTACCGCTGGGCGCGGCCGGTGCACGAGCATCTGATCTTCAACATGGGCTGGCTGGTGATCGCGTCGACCGTGGCGCTGCTGGCGCTGGCCGTGCTCGGCGTGCTCATGGGCTGGCCACGGCTGCGCAACACGCTCGGCGGGTGGCATACGGTCAGCGCATGGGGCCTGCTGCCGCTGGTGATCCTGAGCCCGCTGACGGGGCTGATGATCGTCTTGGGCCTCGGAGGCAGCCCGCCGCCGGCGGGCGGACAGTCCGCAGGCGGACGCGTGCCGCTGGTCGAGGCCGTCACGATGATCGCGCGCCAGCATGACATCGCCGACCTGTCGTCGATCCGATCGCGCGGCGGCCGGAACATGGCGCGGGTCGTGATCGACCAGCGACCCGTCACCTACGCGGTGACCCGTGCCGGCCTGCTGCCGCTGGGGACGAACTGGCCCCGCGCGCTGCACGAGGGCAACTGGCACCTGACATGGGGGCCGCTGGCGAACGGCCTCGTCTCGGTGCTCTTCCTCGGCCTTCTCGGGACAGGCCTGACGATCTGGCTGCGGCGGCGGTTGAAGCAGCGGACCATCCGCCGCGAGAGGCGAGCGGCCGCCGTGCAGGCATGACCGGCAGCCCGGGGCGCGCCTGCGCGACCTGTTAACCAGCAAGTGGCACTCTCGTCGAAAGGGTTCGCACCACCCGGACGACGGGAGATCGCCGATGAGACTGTTCCTGCTTCTCGTGCTGCTGGTCGGCTTCGGCTCCGGCTTCGGTTCCGCCGGCGCGCAGGCCGACGGCTACGCGCCGCACACCTACAAGCCGCACCGCCACCACGCGCACCGGGCCTACCATCACCGCCACCGGCATACGGCCGCGATGCTGCCGGGCGTGCTCGGGATGGAGCGCAGCGGCGTGCTCTACTGGAGGCCCGCCGTGGAGCCGATGCCGGAGTTCATCTTCGACGTGGCCGAGCCCGGCGGCTGGCACGGCGGACGCCATACCGTCAGCGCGCGCTACTGACGCGAGGTCATTTGCCGCGCGCCCGCGCCTCCAGCGCGGCAATGGCAGCCGTGACCGTCCCGATGACCATCTCACGCTCGCTGCCGACCAGCGGCAACCGCGGCGCGCGCGTCCACTCGGGCGCGCCGTAGACGAGGTTCTCGGCAAGCTTGATGTACTGCACGAGCTTCACGTGCGTATCGAGGTGGAAGGACGGCGTCAGGATGCGGTACAGCTCTCGCGCCTCGGCGAACCGTCCCTGCTCGCAGAGCCTGTAGAGCTCGACGCACTCCGCCGGCCACGCATTGGTCATGCCCGACACCCACCCCGTCGCGCCCAGCGCCATGCTCTCGACGATCAGGTCGTCGACCCCGCAGAAGATGCTGAACCGGTCGCCCATCGCGATGGCAAGATCGGTGACGCGACGGATGTCGCCGCTCTCCTCCTTGATGCAGACGATCTCGGGCGTGCCGACCAGATCCGCGAGAACGCGCGGCGTCACGTCGACGCCGTAGGCGATCGGGTTGTTGTAGATCATGATCGGCAGCGACGAGGCGGCTGCGATCCCCTGGTACCAGGCCGCCGTCTCGCGATCGTCCGTCTTGTAGCCGAGGCTGGGAAACACCATCAGCCCCTGGGCGCCGAAGCCCTGGTAGGCCTTGGCATTCGCCCGGGCGGCCAGCAGGTTGGTCTCGGCGAGGCCTGACAGCATCGGCACGCGGCCGGCGACGACCTCCGCCCCGGCCCGGATGACCGCCTCGCGCTCGGCGAGACTGAGCGAAGCGTTCTCGCCCAGCATGGGCAGGACGATCACGCCCGAGACGCCGGCCCGAATGAGGCGATCGATGCTCGACTGGGTCGCGGCGAGATCGACGTCGCCGTCGCGCGTCATCTTGGTCGTCACGGCGGGGAAGACGCCAGTCCAGCGGGTCATCGGGCACAACTCCTCATGGTGATGACCGACAGCTTACGCCATGATTCCCAACCCGCCATCCACATAGACTGTGGTGCCCGTCAGGCGTCGCGCATAAGGCGTCGCAAGGTAGGCCGTGGTCGCGCCGACATCCTCGATGTCGACAAGCTCGCCCACCGGCGCCTTCTCGGCCGCCTCGGCGAGGAGCTGGTCGAAGTCCTTGATGCCCGAGGCCGCGCGGGTCTTGAGCGGACCGGGAGAGATGGCATGGACCCGGATCTGGCGGGGACCGAGTTCATGCGCGAGATACCGCACGCTGCTCTCCAGCGCCGCCTTCACCGGCCCCATGAGGTTGTAGTTCGGCACGACCCGCACCGCGCCGAGATAACTCATCGCGAACAGCGTGCCGCCCTCGTCCATCAACGGCTCGGCGAGCCGGGCCATGCGGATGAAGGAATGGCAGGAGATGTCCATCGCCAGCGCGAAGCCCTCGGCCGAGCAATCGACAAGCCGACCCTGGAGATCCTCCTTCGGAGCAAAGGCGATCGAGTGAAGGGCGATGTCGAGGCGTCCCCACTTCGCACGCACAGCCTCGAACACCGCCTCGAGTTGTCCCGGGACACTCACGTCGCATGGCACGAAGACGTCCGCTTCGAGGGCCGTCGCGAGCGGCTCGACATGCGGCTTCGCCTTGTCGTTCAGGTAGGTGATCGCGAGATCGGCCCCGAGCTTGCGGAATGCCCTGGCGCAGCCATAGGCGATGGAATGTTCGTTGGCGATCCCGATGACGAGTGCCTTGAGCCCCTCGAGGGGACGTCCCACCGGATGCTCGATCATGACCGGCCTCCCCGTGCGACGCGGCGTGTCCGGGTGGCCGACGCCATGGCGACGACCCGGTCGTCCCCTGGCCCGCGCGGGGCGAGGAGCGCATGGAACTCGGCAAGCAGCGCCTTCTGGCTCTCGTTCAGATCGACGGTCTCGCCAAGCTTGTCGAACAGCGCCAGCGCCGTCTCACGCTCCTGCGGCGTCCTGAGCAGATCCGGAAGGGTCGAGAGCGCCCTGTCGCGGGCGAATTCGACGATGGCCGACTGCTCGCGGACCCGCCCGCGCAGAACTTCAGGATCGACAGCGGTGATGTTCAAGTCCCGCACGATGACGTCGATCGCCGCCTGAGAGACGGACAACCGACGGCGGCCAGTCCCCGCCTTGATGGCCAGCATCGCCATGCGAACGGCGGCGTCGTAGAAATCGCCGTTGGACGCGCCGGCGATGGCCTCGCGCACGAAGGCCTCGCCTGGAACCTCCTCCTCCTGCAGGGCGACGGTCTTCGGCGGAGCCTTCGCGGCCGATGCGACGCTCATCGCCCCGTAGACGCTGAAGAACATGTACTCGCCGAGTGCGTCGCGCAGTGCGCGGTAGTATTCCAGGCCACAACTCGCAAGAGCCACAGCAAAGCGCTCGGCAAGAACGGACGGGCCGGCATCATCACGCGGTGCCCGGTTCGCCCGGGCGAGATCGGCGGCCGCCTTCACCGGCGCCATGGCCGGGTTGAGCCCGGACAGGGCCCAGCGCTGGACGCGCAGGGGATGAAAGGCGCGCATCATGTCCGCCGCCGCCGGGCTGACCGATTTGGCCAGAAGCGGATGGACGAAGGCCTCGTAGGCCGTCTCGTTGATCTCCGAGACATGGGCCACCGCCTCGAACGGAATCTCGTCCTTTCGATCGTATTTCTGGAGCTTGCGCAGATCCTCGATCCGGTGCTCGACGAGCGAAACGTCGTAGGCGACGCGTCCGTTGCGATCCTTCTTCTCGTCGATCTGCATCCCGTAAAGGCCGGGCGGCAGGGTCTCGATCTGGTGCAGAAGCTCGACGATCTGGGCATGCTCCTTCGTCGCCACGCTGCCGGACACGAAGATGCCGAGATGGCCGATGCTCTTGTGCATCAGACCGACGATCACCTGGCCGTTCGCCTTGAGATGTTCAGTCGTCGGATAGAGATCCGTGACCCAGTTGATCGCCTGCTGCGGCGGGGTGATGTTGTCGCCCAGCGACGCGAAGATGACGATGGGCGAGCGGATCGAACGCAGGTCGAAGGCCCGGCCTTCGGACCACTCGGCCTCGCCGGCCGCGAGCCTGTTGCCGACGAACAGGTTCTCGACGATCCACTTGATCTCGGCGCGGTTCATCAGGAAGTAGCCGCCCCACCAGCGCTCGAACTCGAGGAAGCGATCCGGCTCGGTGTCGATCTTCGAGAACAGCGTGTAGTACTTGTCGACGAGCGTGTTGGCGGGGTTCGCGTTCTCGAAGTTGGACACGAGGTCGGCACCGTCGAAGATGCCTCCGCCAAGGTCGCTGGACAGCAGTGCCGGCCAGACACCGCCGAGCAGGCCACCGGAATAGCGCATGGGGTTCTCGGCGTCGTTGCCGGCCCAGTAGGACATCGGCGCGCCGTTGATGACGATCGGTCCGACAAGATCCGGCTCCATGGCCCCGACCAGCATCGCCGCCCAGCCGCCCTGGCAGTTGCCGATCAGGATCGGCCGGCCGGTCTGCTTGTGCCGCTCGTGCACGATACGCAGGAATTCAGCCTCGGCGCGCGAGACGTCGGCCAGTGTCTGGCCGGGTTCCGGATCGGGGAAGAAGGACACGAAGTAGACCGCGTGCCCGGCCTTCATCGCCACGCCAACCTCGGAATCCGCCTTGAAGCCGCCGATCCCTGGCCCGTGGCCTGCGCGCGGATCGATGATGACGAAAGGACGTCGCCGAGGATCGATAGGCGTATCGTCGCCTGGCAGAATTCGAAGCAGGGCGTAGTTCACCGGGGTCGCGAAGGTTCGCGCATCGGCGATGATTTCGTACTTGAACTTCAGCAGAGGCGGCTTGCCAGCCTTCTCATGCTCCAGCCACGCGTCACCGCGCTGGCGAAGCGTGTCCCAGAACAATGCGCCACGTTGGGCAAAGTCGATCCAGTACGACGTCGCATCTTTCCATAGCGCAGCCGGATCGGCCTGCCGGGCGGCCAGTCCCTCCATCAACGCGCGGCCGGCCGCAGTGGTGGCTTGCATGTGGGCGTTCGAGGCTGCCAGGACACGCTCATGATAGAGCCGTGCCAGTCGCGCGTGCAGCACGGCCTGAGTATCGAGCTTGGGCATGGTGACCCTCCCTGCGGATGGCAGTCGGTACGACGATGAGTGAAGCATCGACCCCGGATCAGACCCGGGGCTTGCCCCAGTTCAGGAAGAAGCCGACGTCGCCGGGCAGCCCGCCGGGCCACTCGATGATCATCGCCTTCAGCCGGAATCCGGCGTCGCGCAGATGGTCGCGCCACAGCTCGTAAGCCTGCCGCGGCCGGCCCATCAGCGACTCGGGCCAATCCGGATCGTTGTTGTTGATGGCGCGGCCGTGGTCGCTGCAGAGCGCGACCGGGAAGCGCATCACCATCAACTCGGTCTCGCCGTTCTCCGCAGCTTTCTTCAGCCGCGCGAGAAGGGACGTCTTGACGCCCTGCAGGACGTCGGGGGTCAGGTTCAACGGCTCGGAGAGGCGCTTGACCAGTTCGAGCCGCGCCTTCTCGGCGCTGTCCATCGCCTGGACGGCCTTCGATGCCTTCGCCATTTCCATGTCGGCCATGTAGGCGCGGAGGTCATCGGCGGACATGAAGCCTTCGTGGCCCAGTTCGGTGTTTCCGGCGGCAGCCATGTCTCTCTCCCCTGGTTTGACGTTCAGTGCGTTCCTGCGCCGATCATCGCGTTCATGTGACGCGCGATCGCAAGTTCCTCGTTGGTCGGGATCACCCACACCGACGGTCCGCCAGCCCTGCCGATCCGCGGGCCGCCAGCCGCGTTGGCGTCGGCGTCGAGCACCAGGCCGAGATAGGCGAGCGCGCCCACGACCTCGGCGCGCGTAGCGGCATCGTTCTCGCCGATGCCGGCCGTGAACACGAGGCCATCGATGCCTCCGAGGGCGGCGACCAGCGATCCAATCTCCCGGACGATGCGATAGACGAAGAGATCGATCGCCTGTCTCGCATCCGGATTTTCAGGCGCCGCAGCCCGCAGGACCCGCATGTCGTTCGACAATCCCGAGACGCCGAGCAGGCCGCACTGCGTGTAGAGCAGAGTCTCGGCCGCAGCCGGCGTCATGCCGTGTTCGCGGATCAGGTGGAACACGACCGCCGGGTCGATGGCGCCGCAGCGCGTGCCCATCATGAGACCATCGAGGGCGGAGAAGCCCATCGTGGACGCGACGCTGCGACCCGCGTTCAGCGCGCAGGCGCTCGCGCCGTTGCCGAGATGCGCCACGACGACACGGCCTTCCGCCAGCGCAGGATCGTAGGCCGGCAGCGCGCCGGCAATGAACTCGTAGGACAGGCCGTGGAAGCCGTAGCGCAGCACGCCCTGTGCGGTGATGGCGCGCGGCAGAGCGAACAGCTGCGCCATGTCCGGCTGGCTGCGATGGAACGCCGTGTCGAAGCAAGCCACCTGCGGCAGAAGGGGCTTCTGACGGCGGATGATGCGGATGGGCGCGAGATTATGCGGCTGGTGGAGCGGGGCCAGGGGCACGAGTTTGTCGAGCGCTTCGAGCAAGGCGTCGTCGACGAGGGCCGGCGCTGCATGCTCTCGCCCGCCATGGACGACCCGATGGCCGACGCCGGCGACGTCTCGGCCCGCAAGAGCGCCTCGCGCCCAGCCGAAGAGCCTGTCCAACGCCTGTTCGTGACCTCGGCCGGGCTCGACCGGCCATCGCATCTCCTCGACGGTTCGACCCGATCCGTCGCGGACAAGGATACGCGCCGGCGTACCCGCCGCGTCACCGGACAGTCCTTCCATCAGCCCCTTGAACAGCGGCGTCCCGCTGCTTGCCGTGGCATCGAAGACCTGGAACTTCAGGCTCGATGAGCCGGCGTTCAAGACGAAGAAGACAGGATCCGCCATAGCTCAAACCACGGGCAGCGAAGCCTTGCGGCGGGCTTCGACCACGAGGGAGGCGACGGCGCAGGACGCGAGCCGGGTTGTCTCGGAATCCGCCCGGCTCGTCAGGATGATCGGCACACGGGCGCCGAGAACGATGCCGGCAGCATCCGCCCCGGCCAGGAAGGTGAGGCTCTTGGCCAGCATGTTGCCTGCCTCGAGGTCGGGCACCACGAGCACGTTGGCCCGACCGGCGACGGGCGAGACGATCTTCTTGATCCGCGCAGCGCCGAGATCGATGGCATTGTCGAGCGCGAGCGGCCCATCGACGAGACCGCCGGTGATCTGGCCGCGATCGGCCATCTTGCACAGGGCCGCCGCTTCGATCGTCGAGGGAACCTTGGCGTTCACGGTTTCCATGGCGGACAAGATCGCGACGCGAACCTCTGGCAGGCCGAGGGCATGGGCGAGATCGATCGCATTCTGGACGATGTCGACCTTGTCCTCCAGCGTCGGCGCGATGTTCACGGCCGCGTCGGTAATGATCAGCGGATCGGCGTGGCCGGGAACCGCCATGACGAAGCAGTGACTGATGCGACGAGCCGTCCTGAGGCCGCCTTCGCGATCGACGACCGCACCCATCAGTTCGTCGGTATGCAGGCTCCCCTTCATGAGGGCTTCGGCCTCGCCGGACCGCACGAGCGCGACGGCCTTGGCAGCCGAATCGTGGCTGTGCTGCGAGGCCACCGTGCGAAAGCGATCGAGTGCGACACCGGCCTTTGCCGCAGCAGCTGCCAGCCTGGCGGGCGGAGCGACGAGAATTGGCTCGATCAGCCCGAGGTCCGCCGCTTCGACCACGGCGCCGAGTGCCGCTTCGTCGCACGGATGCGCGACGGCGACCTTGAGACGCGGCAAAGCGCGGGCGGCAGCCAACAGACGGCCGTACTTGTCGTGATCGCGGGGGGACGACACGTGCTCTGCTCCCATCTTGCCGGAACGCGATGCCGACCGGGCACGGCCCCGCCGGTTTCATCGCATGGACGCTACCCCTATCGTGCAGTGCAGCAAACGTCATTGAGCGAGGTCAACCGCGAAGGCTCGCGCGTCGCCGGCGACTCCGGATAAGGTCCCGACATGGCCGAAGGCGGCCCGGACGACGGAGATGGACAGTGTCTTTGAAACTCTACGGCGTATTGCGCTCGCGGGCATCCCGGAACGTGTGGCTGGCCCACGAACTCGGCATCCCCTTCGAGCATGTGCCCGTCACCCAGGCCTATCGGCTGGCCGATCCGACAGCAGCAGACGCACCTTTCAACACGGCGTCGCCCGCCTTCCGCGCCGTCAACCCGAATGGGCTGATCCCGACGCTCGATGACGACGGGTTCGTGCTGAACGAGTCGCTTGCGATCAATCTGTATCTTGCAAAGAAGCATGGCGGCCCTCTTGCGCCGCGCGACTTGCGCGAGGACGCCCTGATGACGATGTGGGCGCTGTGGGCGGTCACCGAATGCGAACCTCACACGATCCAGGTGCTCTATCATCGCGCTGCCAAGCCCGCCGAGGAGCGAGACCCCGCCATCGCGGACGCTGCCGTCGCAGCGCTTTGGCGGCCCTTCTCGGTGCTCGACTCGGCGCTGGGCCAGGGCGGCGGCTTCGCTGTCGGCGGGCGCTTCACGGTCGCGGACATCAACCTCGCGGAAGTGATCCGCTATGCCCAGCCCGCGCCGGAGTTGTTTGCGACGGCGCCTGCCGTGTCGGCATGGCTCGCGGCCTGCCACGCGAGACCCGCATTCCAGGCGATGATGGCAGCCCGCAACGCCGAACCGGCCTGACGGGCTCCCGCCGGATCGCGGCGTCGGTCACCACCGGCCTCCGGATTTCGAACGAATCCCGACGCGCGACCGGTGCCTTGGCGCACACGCCCGCAGCCCATCGCGTGATGGTGTCGGGGCCCGACAGGAGAGCCCCGACATGATCCTGACCTCAAGACGTTCGCGTTTGTGCTTTGGCCTGGCAACGGCGGTCGTGATCGCCGGTGCAGTGGCGACGACGCACGCGCAGGCCGGCATCGTCGACACACCGGAATGCCGGGTCCGGCTCGCCCGCGTCTCCAGCCTCGTGGACGCGGTGGCCAGCCGTGAAAACTCGGTGCCGAAGGGCAACATGCCCGCATTGTGCAAACTGCTGCGGACCAACCTGAAGGACATGCAGGAGGCCCGCGACGGGATGGCCCAGTGTCTGACCGGACACGAGAAGGGCGAGAACGTGGCCCAGATGGATGCCTCGATCCTCGACATCCGCCACGTGCTGGCACGTCGCTGCAAGTAAACCTCTTGCGGCAGGCCCGGCCCGCGGCCCACGATGGGCACACGCTTGCACAGGGAGACCGCCGGTGAACGATTCCTTCTACGTCACCATTCCAGGGACGGACCTCGTCGTCTCCCGGATCTGTCTCGGCGGAAACCGGCTCGGCGGCGAACTCGACCGGGATCAATCCTTTGCGCTGCTTGACGCTTATGTCGAGCGCGGCGGGACATTCGTCGATTCGGCCCATGTCTACGCGAACTGGATTGCGGGCAACGAGCGCAGCAGCAGCGAAAAGACGCTCGGCCGCTGGCTCAAGGCTCGCGGCGGCGCAAAGGGCGTGGTCATCGCCACCAAGGGCGGATCGCCGGAGCCCGACACGCCTAACGTGCGACGGCTCGACAGGGCTTCCATACGGCAGGATGTAGAGGAAGCGCTGGACAATCTGGGGGTGTCGTCGCTCGATCTGTTCTACCTGCACCGCGACGATGCTGGGAGGCCTGTCGAGGAGTTGCTCGGCGTCGTCGAGGAATTGCGTCGGGAAGGCCTCGTTCGACACTACGCATGCTCGAACTGGGCCGGGAGCAGGATCGAGGAGGCCGCCGAGACCGCGAGGCGGAACGGCTGGGCCGGGTTCGTCGCGAGCCAGGCAGAGTGGAGTCTCGCCACGCGCAATGCGGGCACAGCCTCGGACGATCTACTGCAGATGAACGCAGAGATGATGCTGACCCACAGGCGCCTCAACCTGACAGCGATCCCCTATTCGTCACAGGCCCGGGGGTTCTTCGACAAGGTCGCGGCGAACTCGCTCGATGCGGTCACGGCTGCGCGCTACGATAACGAGGCGAACCGGAAACGAAGTGTCATCCTCGCGGAACTGGCCCGGCGCCATGGGGCAACCCCGACGCAGGTCATGCTTGCAGCGATGATGCAGTCGTCATTCCTGACGATTCCCATCGTCGGCTGTCGCACCCCCGAGCAGGTCGCCGGCAGCCTCGCCGCCGCCAGCGTCAAGCTGGACGATGCCAGCATCAAGGCCATTACTACGATTTGAAGTTGTAGTTCTTGGAAATGAGCGACGGCCCAGACCTTGAACGCCCCGCACCCATCGGAAGCGTAGCGCTCGTCTGAAAGATATCAAGCGCAAGTAATTGCAATCGCAAATTGAAGTATCGACGATTCCGTGTGCGTCTTCGCAGATTTTTCACGAAATGGAATTTAGTCTCCAGGCAGCCAAGGTTCAGCTCGAAGGGATTCTTCTTGTGGTTGAACTTTTTCTTTTTGGGGAGCAGACGACGCGTGCACGATCCTCAGGAAGCTGTCGTTCGCCCGAGTTCCCTGATCCTGATCGCGGACGGGATACCCCACACCGTGACGCTTCACAGGACGATCGCCCTGCCCGACGGATTGCCCGAATATGCATGGGTGACAGGGGGGCCGCGCGCGGTGGCCGCGCTCCGCTTCGAAGGACGACTGGTTACGGTCTTCGACGGCGAGATTGCGGGAACGGAGGATCCTTTGCGCGGCGCCTACGTCCACATCGTCTCGATCGGATCACGGCTGATCGGCCTACTGACCCCCGAACCGGGGCCGGTCGTCACGTTGCCGGCCGACCTGCTGATGGAATCGCCGGAGTTCGAGCCCATCTCCGGCCGCGTCTTCGTCGGCGAGTCCATGGATGACGTCCTCGCGCTGCCCGACCTCGGAAACCTGGGCGGCCTGCTGTCGGCCTGAACCGAAGGGCGGCCCGGAACGGCCCAAGAGCCTTTGAAGCGGGCGCCCTTCCTTGTCCGCGGGGCGCGTCCCGACTGGCGCGCAGGTCCCGTCAATCCGGTCGAAGACGATCCTAGGCAAGCCGCCCTTCGAGGGCGGCAAGGAAGATCGCCTTCGCTGCATCCCTTGTCAGTTCCACCGGGTTCCCGCCAGCGGTGGGATCGACGATCGCCATGTCGGCAATCAGGTCGGCGCGTGCAGCATCGACCCTGAGACCCGCCAGCGTATGCGGTACCCCGACCACGGCGCGCAGGTCCAGCACCCAGTGCGCGAAGGCGTCGAACGTCGGCGCCAGCCCCAGATATCCTGCCAGTCGCCCGAGGCGATCGGCAACCGCCGGGCGGTTGAACGACAGCACATAGGGCATGAAGACCGCATTGGTCATGCCATGATGGGTGCCGTAGAGCGCGCCGACGGGATGTGACAAGGCGTGGATCGCGCCCAGCCCCTTCTGGAACGCCGTGGCGCCCATAGCCGCCGCTGCCATCATGTGCGCCCGCGCCTCGATATCGGTCCCGTCGGTCACGGCGCGAGGGAGATAGTCCTTCACGAGGCGGATGCCCTCCACCGCGATACCGTCGGCCAGGGGATGGAAGCCCGGCGCGCAATAGGCTTCCAGGCAATGCGCCAGCGCGTCCATGCCCGTTCCTGCCGTGACGCCCGCGGGAAGACCCACGGTCAGTTCCGGGTCGCAGATCACGACGGCCGGCATCATCTTCGGATGGAAGATGACCTTCTTGGTGTGCGTCGCCGCATTGGTGATGACGCCGGCGCGGCCGACCTCCGAACCCGTTCCCGCTGTTGTCGGCACGGCGACAATCGGCGCGATGCCGGCTGGATCGGCGCGGGTCCACCAGTCACCGATGTCCTCGAAGTCCCACATCGGCCGGGTCTGGCCTGCCATGAAGGCGATGACCTTGCCGGCATCGAGGGCCGAACCGCCGCCGAATGCGATGACACCGTCATGCCCACCCGCGCGATAGGCCGCGAGGCCATCCTCCACGTTGGCGTCGATCGGGTTGGCCTGCACGCGATCGAAAACCGCCGTTGCAATCCCTGCCTCCGCCAGGACATCGAGCGCCTTCTTCACGATCGGCAGGCCGGATATGCCGGGATCGGTCACGAAGAGGGGTTTCGCCATGCCGGCGGCCTTGCAGGCCTTGGCCAGTTCGGCGATTCGGCCGGCGCCGAAACGGACGGTGGTGGGATAATTCCAGTTTGCGGACAGGATCATGGCGGTCCTCGGGAAGGGTCGAAAAGGGGCGCGGATCAGAACGCGACGCGCAGGTGATAGGACTTCGGACGGGTCAACGTCTCGTAGCCGACCGACGAGAGGGTCGCGCCACGCCCGGTGTCCTTGACGCCTGTCCAAGCGAGCGCGGGATCGAGATAGTCGCAGCGGTTCATGAAGACGGTGCCTGTCTGCACCTGCGCGCCGATACGCGCCGCAGCCTCGGGATCCGCCGTCCAGATGGATGCGGTCAGGCCGTAATCGCTGTCGTTCATGAGGCGGATGGCCTCTTCATCCCCGTCGACCGGCATGATTCCGACGATCGGACCGAAGCTCTCCTCCCGCATGATCGACATCGCGTGCGTGACGCCGGTGACGATCTGCGGCGCCATGTAGGGCGTCCCGGCCTCGTCGCGCGGGAAAAGCGAAGGGTCGACCAGCGCTTTCGCACCCGCCGAAATGGCCTCGGCCACCTGCCGGCGGCAGAACCCGGCCGCCTCCGCCTTCACCATCGGGCCAAGCGTCGTCGCGTCGTCGAGCGGATCGCCGAGAACGTACGTCCTCGACAGCGCCACAGCGCCCTCGACAAAGGCGTCGTGGAGCGAGTGGTGGACGTAGATGCGCTCGATGCCGCAGCAGGACTGCCCGGAGTTGAAGAACGCGCCGTCCACGAGGTTCTCCACGGCCTGCGCAAGATCGGCATCCGCGCGGACATAAGCGGGATCCTTGCCGCCGAGTTCGAGGCCGAGGCCCGTGAAAGTGCCCGCCGCGGCGAGTTCCATGGCGCGGCCGCCGGCCACGGAACCCGTGAAGTTGACCTGGTCGACATGACGGCCGGAGACCATGCCCGCTGTGGCTTCGTGCGTGAGCACCAACGTCTGGAAAAGACCCCCGGGCAAGCCCGCAGCCTCGAAGGCCATGCGGAAGCGTTCGCCCACCAGCAGCGTCTGTGCAGCGTGCTTGAGGATCACGGCGTTGCCTGCCATCAACGCGGGCACGACCGAGTTCACCGCCGTGAGGTAGGGATAGTTCCACGGCGCGATGACAAGGACGACGCCCAGCGGATCACGGGCAATCCAGCGCTCGAACTTCTCCTTAGCCGCAGGCCGGACCGGCGCAAGCGCCTGTTCCGCGATGGCAATCATGTGCCGCGCCCTCTCCTCGAAGCCGCGCAGTTCGCCGGCGCCGTAGCGCACGGGACGCCCCATCTGCCAGGCGAGTTCCGGGACGATCTCGTCGCGCATCGCCAGCATGGCATCGACGGCCCGGCTCACGAACGCGGCGCGCTCCTGCACCGGGACGCGTCGCCACTCGACCTGAGCCTTGCGCGCTGCGGCGATGGCGGCCTCGATCTGCGCCGGCGATGCGGAGGGTCTCTCGGCATAGACGCGGCCGTCCACGGGCGACACGCAGCGGATAATGTGGGCCATGATGTACCTGCCTCAGGGTATCAGGGGGTCAGGAGCGCTCGAAACCACGCTTCAACTCCCAGTCGGTGACGCGCCGGTCGTACTCGAACTGCTCCCATTCCGCAGCATGGACGTAGTGGTCGACGACCGCGTCTCCCATTGCGGCCCTGAGCATCTTCGACTTGCGCAGGGTCTCGGTAGCCTCTCGCAAGGTCTTCGGAATTTCCCGAAGCCGCCGCCCCTGGTACGCATCGCCCGAAAAGGCGGGTTCCAGTTCCAGCTTCTGCTCGATGCCGGACAGGCCCGCGGCAAGCAGCGCCGCGAAGGCGAGGTAGGGATTGAGGTCGGCTCCCCCGACCCGGCATTCGACTCGCACGCCCTTCGTCCCCTCACCGCACAGGCGGAAGCCGGCCGTACGGTTGTCGATGCTCCACACCGCGCGGGTCGGGGCAAAGGTGCCGGCCTGGAAGCGCTTGTAGGAGTTGATGAAGGGAGCAAGGAAGTAGGTGATCTCGCGGGCATGCGCGAGTTGCCCTGCAAGAAAGTGGCGGGCGAGAGGCGTCATGCTGTGCGCCGCCTTGGGGTCGAAGAAGAGCGGCTTTTTCCCAGCGGCATCCCACAGGGACGCATGCACGTGGCTGCTGGACCCCGCGAGGTCGTAGCGCCACTTGGCCATGAAGGTCACGGCCTTCCCGGCGGCGTAGGCCATTTCCTTGATGCCGTTCTTGATGACGACGTGCCGGTCCGCCATCTCCAGCGCGTCCGCATACCGGACGTTGATCTCTTCTTGCCCGGGTCCCCATTCGCCCTTGGAATTCTCGACCGGGATGCCCGCGCCCTGCAGCCCGTTTCGCACGGCGCGCATGACGGGCTCTTCCTTCGTGGTCTGGAAGACGTGATAGTCTTCGATGTAATAGCCGGCTGTCTTTGGATCGCGATAGCCCTTGGCATGGATGTCGCCATAGCTCTCGTCAAACAGATAGAACTCGAGCTCCGAGGCGAAGAACGCCTTCATCTTCATCGCATCGAGGCGAGCGACCTGTTTCTTCAGGATCGCGCGGGGCGAGTGCGGAACATCTTCGTGGTGGTGATGGTCGAGCACATCGGCCAGGACCAGCGCGGTGGCGGGCAACCAGGGGATCCGGCGCAGTGTCGCCATGTCCGGCTTCAGAACGAAGTCGCCATAGCCCTGCGACCAACTCGCTGCCGCATAGCCGGGCACGGGCTCCATGTCGATGTCATTGGCCAGCAGGTAGTTGCAGCCATGCGTCTCCTCGTGCGCCGAATCGACGAAGTGCCGGGCGTGGAAGCGCTTGCCGATCAACTGGCCGGCCATGTCTGTCATCGCCACCACCACGGTGTCGATGGTGCCGTCGGCGACGGCGGTCTTCAAAGCGTCGAAGGTGAGGTTGCCGGCCATGGCGGGCGTGGCTCCGGTATCGCGACGGGTCCGGGACAGGGCGACCCGGCGCAGGATGGGAGGGGATTATGCCCCTCGCGCGACCGCGCACAACCTGCCAAGCCGACGTCGGATGTCCCGCACGCGTCCGCGAAGGGTGTCGGCGAAAGGCTGGGCAACACGGCGGGCGGGAGGACCCCGCTGATTACGCGTCTGGGAAGGCGGCGTCCTGCCAATCCCCGCCGATCAAGGTTCCGACAACATCGAGTTCAGGGGTCAGCGCGACAAGGTCGGCGGCGAAACCCGCCTCGATCAGGCCGTGCGAGCCGGCAAGCCCCAGGAAACGCGCCGGCGTCCGGCTCGCCATCACGAGGGCCTGCCCCAGTGAGGCACCCATCATTGCAACCGCGTTGCGCACGGCCTGGTTCATGCCGAGATGAGCGCCGGCAAGCGTGCCATCCGCTGTCGTCAGTCGTCCGTCGGAGAGCGTCACTTCGCGACCCATCAGCATGAAGTGGCCTTCCGAAGCGCCGAGGGACGACATGGCGTCGGTGACGATCATCAGCCGATCGGGTCCGATGGCCCGGAACGCGGCCTTCAGGTTGGTGGGATGCACATGCAGCCCGTCAGGGATGATTCCGACAAAAAGACCGTCGCTCGCCATGGCCGCCCCGACCACCCCGGGGGCGCGGCCGGTCATCTGCGATTGTGCGTTGAACAGATGCGTAACCCCAGACGCTCCGTCGACGACAGCCTCTGCGACCACCTCGGAGGTGGCTTCGGAATGCCCGATGGACACGATTACCCCGGCCGCGGCCAGGCTGCGGATAAAGCCCGGCGGCATCATTTCCGGCGCCAGGGTCACCTGAGAGCGTCCGGCCTTCGCCAAGCCGGCGAGCAAACGGCCATCCGCCGACGTCGGCACCCGGATGTAGTCCTGGCGGTGCGCGCCCTTGCGGGCGGGGTTGATGAACGGACCCTCGACGTGAAGTCCCAGCACGCCTGGCAGCCGGACTGCCTCCTCCGCGACCGCAAGTAGCGCCTCCAGCACCTCGGGCCTGTCGGTGATCAAGGTCGGGAGGCATCCGGTCGTGCCGTGACGGCGGTGCGCGGCGACGATCGCGGCCATGGCCGCCGGAGTGGGATCGTCGTTCAAAAGGACGCCCCCGCCGCCGTTCACCTGCACGTCGATGAAACCGGGCGCCAGGAGCGTGCCCGGCGGAAGGATTCGCAGCGGAACATCGGATGGTATGTCGGCGGGTGAGTGGAGGCCGGCGATGCGGCCGTCCTCGACGAGGACGACCCTGTCCTCTGAGAATGTGTGGCCGTCGAACAGGCGCGGCGCGCGGATCGCGAACATGGGGCCTCCCTGCGCTGCGGGTGTAGGCTGGCCAGACGGCATGACGTCGTCCGAGGGGTGGCGGTTGGCTTCCACCGACAAGACCAGTATAGCACCAGTTGGGGTGCGACAACCCGCCCTCCGTATCCGGTCCAGGCGGATGAACCGGCGGAGGACGTTGGACGAGGAGGACACGCATGGAACGGCTCGTCATCCAGGGCGGTCACCGCCTCGAAGGGACGGTGCAGATCTGTGGCGCCAAGAATGCCGCGCTGCCCCAGTTCGCGGCGACGCTGCTGAGCGACGAGCCGCTGACGCTGACCAACGTCCCGGACCTCGCCGATATCCGCTCCATGCTGACGCTGATGGAGCACTACGGCGTGACGGTGCAGGGGCCCGCCCATGCGGCGGTCACCCTTGACGCCTCGGCGGCCCGGAACCTGGAGGCGCCATACGACGTGGTTCGGAGGATGCGTGCCACGGTCCTGGTGCTCGGGCCGCTTCTGGCAAGGTTCGGCCACGCCCGCGTGTCGCAGCCCGGAGGCTGCGCGATCGGGGCTCGGCCGGTCGACCTTCACGTCAAGGCACTGCAGGCGCTGGGTGCGACGGTCTCCCTCGACGGGGGTACGATCGATGCCCGGGCACCCGAGGGTGGTCTCGTCGGCGGCCGGATCGTTTTTCCGACGCCGTCGGTGGGCGCGACGGAGACGGCGATGATGGCCGCCGTACTGGCAAAGGGCGAGACAGAGATTCTCAATGCCGCCCGCGATCCGGAGGTCTGCGACCTCGGCGCCTGCCTCGTCGCCATGGGCGCGAAGATCGACGGGGCGGGGACCCACCGCGTGATCGTCCGCGGCGTGGAGCGCCTGCACAAGGCACGGCACGACATCATTCCGGATCGCATCGAGGCCGGCACCTATGCCGTCGCGGCGGCCATCACCGGCGGGCACCTGGAATTGACCGGGGCGCGGCTGGAACACCTCTCCGCCGTTGGGGCGGCCCTGGAAGCCGCGGGCGTCCGGATCTGGCCCACCGATAGAGGTTTGATGGTCTCGCGCTCGGGGCGGCTGAAGGGGATCGACATCACGACGGAACCCTATCCGGGCTTCCCGACGGACCTCCAGGCACAGTTCATGGCGCTGATGGCCATTGCGGAGGGCGCTTCGATGATCCGCGAAACGGTCTTCGAGAACCGTTTCATGCACGTGCCCGAACTGGCCCGCCTTGGCGCCAATGTGACCCTGCAGGGCACCACGGCGGTCGTGCGCGGGGTGGAAAGACTGAAGGCAGCCCCTGTCATGGCAACGGACCTTCGGGCTTCGGTGAGCCTCGTCCTCGCCGGTCTCGTTGCCGACGGCGAGACGATCGTCAACCGTGTCTACCATCTCGACCGCGGCTACGAGGCACTCGACCGAAAGCTCGTGCGCTGCGGGGCCCGCATTCGTCGCGAGGACGTATGATGGCGACGGCTATTGCACCGCTCTTCCTGGGCGTCGACGGCGGCGGCACCGGCTGCCGCGCCCGATTGGAGGACGCCGACGGCACGGTTCTTGGCGCGGGGATCGCAGGGCCGGCCACCACACGGCTGGGTATCGAGCAAGCCATGGCGGCGGTGGAGACCGCGTGCCTCGCCGCGCTTGCCGAGGCAGGGCTCGCCTTCGACACCGCGGGACACGTTCATTGCGGCATCGGGCTCGCCGGAATGGGCCGCAAAGGCGCCCGGGAGGCCCTCGAGGCACGACCGCATCCCTTCGCCTCCATTGCCTTCGCCTCTGACGGACTGGTCGCCTGCATCGGCGCACACTCGGGATTGGACGGCGGGATCGTCATTGTGGGCACCGGCACCTGCGGACTGGGGAGGGTCGGGCAGGATGAACTGCGAGTCGGCGGCTACGGCTTCCCGATTTCCGACGAAGGCTCGGGCGCGGACCTTGGGCTTCAGGCAATTCGGCTCGCGCTGCGAGCTCTCGACGGACGCATTGACCGGACGGCCCTGCTCGACGATGTGCTTGCGCGCTTCGACGACGACCCGTTCGAAGCGGTGGCGTGGATGGATCGCGCCAGTGCCACCGACTATGCGACGTTTGCGCCGTTGGTGATGCGCCATGCGGACAATGGCGATCCGGTCGGCCGCCGCATCGTCCAGGCGGCGGCGGAACAGGTCGACGGGCTCGTGCGTGCGCTCGTCGAGCGCGGCGCCCCGCGCATCGCTCTCATCGGAGGCCTCTCCAGCGCCATCGAACCTTGGCTCGCCCCGGACGTGCGCCGGCGACTGAAGGCGATCGACGGCGATGCCGTATCGGGCGCGATCAGGTTGGCTCAGGAGAAAAGGCGCGGCTGACGCCGTTGCAGGCCGGGGAAAGAAGCGCGCTCACCCGGTGGCGCGGATCGCCAGTTGGCATTAGACTGGCCTCGAACCGGTATTATCGCGAGCAGAGCAGACATGGCCACCGAAGACGTCAGCGCCCGATACGTCGACCTCGACGGCTGGCCGACGCGCGATGCAGTCGAAGCCATGTATGAGGGCCAGCTGGCGGCAGTCGCAGCGGTTCGTCCTGCGCTGGCCGCCATCGCCGCTGCCGCCGACGAGGCCGCTACGGCGCTGCATCGCGGCGGCCGTCTCGTCTATGCCGGCGCAGGGACCTCGGGCAGGGTCGGCGTCCAGGACGGCGCGGAACTTCCGCCGACCTTCGACTGGCCCCTGGACAGGCTCGTCTTCGCGATGGCCGGCGGACAGGGCGCGCTGGTCAAGAGCGCGGAGGGTGCCGAGGACGACGAGGCCGCCGCCGTGCGCACCATGGACGAGGCCGGCGTCGGACCGACCGATGTGGTGCTTGGAATCGCAGCGTCGGGGACGACTCCCTACACGGTGGCTGCCGTCCGGAGGGCCGCTGAACGCGGCGCGGTGACCATCGGAATCGCAAACAACGCGGACGCACCCCTGCTTGCGGCGGCAAGGCACCGGATTCTGGCCGAAACAGGTGCCGAGGTCGTGGCCGGATCGACGCGCATGAAGGCCGGGACCGCACAGAAAGTGGTGCTGAACCTCCTGTCGACGGCGATCATGATCCGCCTTGGCCGCGTGTACAGCGGCATGATGGTTCACATGCACGCCTCCAACGCGAAGCTGCACAAGCGGGCGGCGGACATGGTGATTCGCATCACCGGCTGCGACCATCCGACCGCCGTCGACGCGCTGACGCAGTGTTCATGGGACGTGAAGACGGCAGTCCTGGTCGTGCACGGCCTTTCGGCGGAGCGGGCGACCGGCCTGCTGAACCGCGAGCATGGCAGCCTGCGGACCGCACTTGCCACCCTGGAGGCCGGAGGCAAGCCGGCATGCTGAACCCCTCCCGCATTGCGGTGGACGCCTCGAGCCCGACGCCACTCTACCTGCAGCTGGCGGAAAGCATCCGTTCCATGATCGCTGCCGGCGCCGTGCGCGTGGGGGAGGCACTGCCGTCCGAGCGCGAACTCAGCGCGATGACCCAGATCTCGCGTGTGACGGTGCGCAAGGCGATCGATACGCTCCTGCGCGAGGGAATGCTCTCGCGGCGACCGGGCTCCGGCACGTATGTCTCCACCCGCATCGAACAACCTGCCTCGCTGCTCGAGGGCTTCAGCGCGGACATGGCCAATCGCGGCAGCCGGCCAGGATCGATCTGGATCGAGAAGAGCGTAGGCCCTCCCACTCCCGAGGAGGCCATGACGCTCGCCGTGGGACCTGACGCCATGGTGGTGCGCATCTCCCGCGTCCGCACCGCCGACGACGAGCCGCTGGCCATCGAGCGGGCGGTGGTTCCCGCCGCCCTGCTGCCGCCCGTCGGAGAAATTGGCGACTCGCTCTACGGCGCGCTCGACCGCAGCGGCAATCGCCCGGTGCGTGGCCTCCAGCGGCTGCAATCGTCGTTGGCGACACCAGCCGAAGCGCAGTTGCTCAACGTGCCCATCGGCGCCGCGATCCTTCGCATCGAGCGGCGCAGCTACCTCGCTTCCGGCGCACCGGTGGAGTTCACGCGCTCCGCCTACCGGGGCGACCGCTACGATTTCGTGACTGAAGTGCGCGATCCGTCCATCCGCCCGTCCGGGGACAGCGGCCGATGACGCTGGGCCCGAGCCGCATGGCCTGCGAGATAGCGGAAATTCCGGCCGCCGCTTCACGCCTGCTGGCACAGACCGCAGCCTTCGCCGCCGCCACCGAGGCCATCATCGCGGCCGAGCCCCCTTTTGCGGTCATCTGCGGGCGGGGCAGCTCGGGGCATGCCGGCGTCCACTTGCGCTACCTCATCGAAACCCATCTCGGCATCGCGGTGTCGGCCGCCGCGCCGTCGGTCGTGACGAGTTACAGACGACCCTCGGCCCTGAAGGCGGCGCTGTTCGTGGTCATTTCCCAGTCCGGGGGAAGCCCGGACCTCGTTGCGGCGACGAAGGCGGCGCAGGACGCGGGTGCGCTGACCCTGGCGATCGTCAACGAGACGAACTCGCCCGTCGCGGACGCGGCCCGGCTGGTCCTGCCGCTGGCGGCCGGGCCCGAGATCTCCGTCGCGGCGACGAAATCCGTCGTGTCCTCGATGCTTGCCGGAGCACGGTTGATCGCCGCCGTGGCCGGTGACGACGACCTTCTCACAGCATGCGAAGCGGCTCCTGAGCGGCTCGCCGCGGCCTTGAAGCTCGATTGGTCCACCTGGGGCGCGAGCCTCCTGACAGCCCGAGCCGCCTTCATCGCCGCGCGGGGCTACGGCTTTGGTCCCGCTCGCGAAATCGCCCTGAAGCTGTCGGAGACGGTGCGCCTCCCGGCCCTCGGCTACAGCGCCGCGGAGTTGCGCCACGGACCGCGCGCCGCCATCGCGCCGGACACGCCGGTCCTGGCCTTGCGGCAGCCCGACGGGACGGCCGAAACGGTCGATGGCCTTGCCGCAGACCTGACGGCCGCGGGCGAGCCGGTGTTCGTGGCGGGGGGGCCATCCTCGACATTGCCGTGGATCGGAGACGGGCATCCGGTGCTCGATCCCGTGGTAATGCTGGGGCCGGCCTATGCCGCGATCGAGGCTGCGACCCGCGCCAAGGGCTACGATCCGGACAGGCCACCCTTCCTGCAGAAGGTCACGCGAACGCTCTGAGCGTGGGAATCTGGACTGCGAAGAACCCGAAGATGCGGGAGCCAGTCCGGCACCGACCGCAAGACCCCGCCGTCAGTCCTTCCCGTAGAACACGAAGTCGCGGACCTGGCCGGCGAACTCGCGTTCATAGGCACGCCGGAGCGTCCATCCGCGCCGCTCGTAGAAGCTGCGGGCGGCGACGTTGTCGCGGAAACATTCGAGCGTGCGCACGCCGCGCGCCTCGGCCTCGGCAAGGAGAGCCGAACCGGCACCGGTGCCGTGGGCGCGCGGCTGGACGAAAAGCATGTCGAGGTGATCCCCTGTCGTCTTGGCGAAACCGAGCACGACGCCGTCGGCCGCCACGACGGTGAGGGAGGCGAGCGTCTCCGCGAAGCGCTTCTCGAAGAAGGCGCGGTCGTAACCCACGAGCACCAGCGGCTCGAGGATTCCGACGAAGCCGACGCGATAGGCCGCCGCCGCGGCCGCGGCCATGGCGGGGATGTCGGCCTCGACGGCTGCACGGACGATCAAGGCGAGCCCCTCAGGCGCGGATCGAGCGTATCGCGAAGGGCGTCTCCGAGGAGGTTCAGGCCGAAGGCCAGCAGCAGGATGGCGAACCCCGAGAAGATCGCGCTCCAGGGCGAGATCATCAGCACGTTGCGTCCCTCCGACAGCATCAGGCCGAGGGACGGCGTCGGCGGCTGGGTGCCGAGCCCCAGGAACGACAGCGAGGCCTCGACGAGGATGGCCGCGGACAGGAGCAGGCTCGTCTGCACCAGCACGACGCTGGCGAGGTTCGGCAGCACGTGCAGGAAGATGATCCGCCCGTCGCCGGCCCCGATGGCGCGCGCCCCGGTGACGTAGTCGCTCTCGCAGATCACCAGCGCCGGCCCGCGCAGCAGCCGCGCGAAGATCGGGACGTAGACGATGCCGATGGCGATGGCCGCCGTCGAAGAGCGCGGCCCCAGCACGGCAACGATCCCGATGGCGAGCAACAGCACCGGAAAGGCGAACAGCACGTCCATGGCGCGCATCACGATCCGCTCGGTCCACCCCCTATAGTAGGCGGCGACGAGCCCGAGCGTGCCGCCGACCAGGAGGGCCGACAGGACGGCGCCCAGGGAGACGGCGAGGGACGCCTGCCATCCGTGGATGATGCGCGAGAGGATGTCGCGCCCGAACTGGTCCGTGCCCAGCCAGTGCGCGGCGCTGGGGCCCTTCAGGCGCGCGATGACGTTCTGCTGGAGCGGATCGTAGGGCGCGACCCAGGTGGCGAACACGGCCATGAGCCCCTGCACGGCCACGAAGACGGCGGCGAAGACGAGCAGGCGGTGACGCAGGAGGTCTCTCACGCCCGCACCCTGGGATCGATGGCGAGGTAGAGCAGGTCGACGACGAAATTGACCACCACGAACCCGCAGGTGACCACGAGGATGGTGGCCTGCAGGAGCGGATAGTTGCGCTCGGCGATGGCGCCGAGGATCAGGCGCCCGAGTCCCGGGATCGCGAACACCTGCTCGACCACGATGGCGCCGCCGAGCAGGTAACCGGTCATGATGCCAACGGATGTGATGAAGGGAATGAGCGCGTTGCGCAGTGCGTGCCTGTAGAGCACCGCGCGCTCGCTCGCTCCCTTCGCCCGCGCCGTGCGGATGTAGTCCTGTCCCAGCGAATCGAGCATCGCCGAGCGCACCAGGCGGGAGAGGTTGGCGAGGATCGGCAGCGCGAGCGCAATGGCGGGCAGCAGGAGCCGGCCGATGTTGCCGAGCGGATCCTGGCCGAACGGAACATAGCCGAGGGCCTGAACATTCGGGAAGAACGTCGCCAGCGCCAGGATCATCACGATCCCCAGCCAGAAGGAGGGAATGGTGAGCCCGGCCACGGTGACGACGCGCATGGCCCCGTCGGCGACCTGGCCGCGCAGGCGCGCCATCAGCACGCCCGTGGGCACGGCGAGGCCGGCGCCGATCAGCAGAGAGAGGACGGTGAGCTGGAGCGTCGGCCAGACATGGGAGCCGATCTCCTGGATGACCGGCCGGCCGGTCCACAGGGAGGTCCCGAAGTCGCCCGACAGCGCCTTTCCGACCCAGCCGGCGTATTGCACGACGATGGGCTGGTCGAGGCCGATCCGGGCGCGCATCTCGGCGATGCGCTCCGGCGTCACCTCGGTGTTGGCACCGAGCATGATCGCCACCGCATCGCCGGGGATGAGCCGGATCATGAAGAAGACGATGATGCTGACGCACAGGAGCACGACCGCGAGGTCGAGCAGACGGGCGAAGACGAGGCGGCGCAGGCTCATGACGTCTTCAGCCGTTCCGCGTGGACCGCGTCGCAGCGCATGAACGCTTCAGCACGTCGCGGCGCGCCGCCGATCCCCCTCCCGCGCGCGTCGCGCGCAGGCACGGGGACCGGGACGGGAACCGCGGACGTGCCGTCACGGTCCGCCGCGCGTTACTTCGCGGAGGTGTCCGCGAGATAGGACAACGAGCGGTTGGCGACGATCTCGAAGCCCTGCACGTTCTGGCGCAGCGCGGTGAAGAGCTGGCCGTAGGCGAGGTGGACGATCGGGCCCTGGCAGGCGAGCGTCTTCTGCACCGTGGCGTAGTCCGCCTTGCGCGACGCCGCGTCGAGGTTGGCGCGGCTCTTGTCCAGGAGCGCGTCGATCTCGGCGTTGGAATACTTGAAGACGTTGGTCGAGCCGCCGGTGCGGAAGGTGCGGAAGAAATAGTCGTCCGGATCCGGGCTGCCGGCGTTGGTCGAGGCGAACAGATCGAAGTTGCTGTTGCGCCAGTCCTGGATGAACTGCCCGAGTTCCGGCGTCTTCAGCTCGACCTTGAAGCCAGACTTGTTCAGCTGCTGCTGGACGACCTGCGCGATGTCCTTGATGTCCTGGCGGGGCAGCACGAGCATGGTGACGGCGACCGGCGTCGCCACGCCCGCCTCCTTCAGGAGCGCCTGCGCCTTGGCCGCGTCGGGCTTGTAGCAGGGGAACTCCTTCACATCGACGGCCCAGTCCTTCAGGGCCGGCGACAGCGGACCTCCGGGTACGCCGGCGCCGAACAGCGCGGCCGCGACGATCTCGTCGCGGTTGACGGCGTAGTTCACGGCCTCGCGGACCTTGACGTTGTCGAAGGGAGGCTTGGCGGTGTTGAGGCCGATCAGCGAATAGGCGAGCTCCAGCGTCTCGGCCAGCTTGACGCCCGGCTTGCCCTTGAGCTGGATCGCCGTCGCGGCATCGATGTTCGGCAGCATGGCGTACTGGCCGCTGGAAATGCCGACCTGGCGCGTCGCCGACTCCGGCACGATGTTGAACTTCACGCCGTCGAGCTTCGGCGCGTCCTTGCGCCAGTAGCCGTCATGCTTGGCGAGCTGGATGAAGCCGTTGGGCTGCCACTCCTTGAACTTGAACGGGCCGGTGCCGACCGGCAGCTTCTGCAGGCCGTCCTTGTCCGTCTCGAACGCCTTCGGCACGATGGCGATCGTGGCGAGCGACACGAGCAGCGGCGCCGCCGGCTCCTTCAGCTTGAGCTCGACCGTGCCGTCCTTCGCGGTGATGGTATCGACGGCGGCGAGGCGGCTGGCGAGCGGGGAGGCGATTTCCTTGGCGAGCACGCGCTTCAGGGAGGAGGCAGCGTCGTCGGCCGTGACCGGCGCGCCGTTGTGGAACGTCGCTCCGGAGCGGATCTTGAAGACATAGGTCTTGCCGTCGGGCGAAACGGTCCACGACTCGGCGATGCCCGGGCCGACGCGAAGATCCTTGTCGATGGACGTCATGCCCTCGTAGATCGTGCGGTTGACGACCATGAAGGAGGAGAAAGCCGTGATGATGTGGGGATCGAGGCCGGCCGGAGACTGGTCGATCGCGACCTCCAGCACCTGTGCGGAAACCGGCGCGGCCGCAAGCGCGACAACGCCTGCCAGCAACATCGAACGAAGCGTGGTGCGGACCATCTGTCTCTCCCCGATATCTCGTGTGGTATTGCCCGAGGCTATGCCGGTATAATACCAATTGCAAGCCACAGGGGCGGACGGTCGGGCCCGCGGAGGAGACTTTTGCATGACAGCACAGGCACTTTCCACCGCCATCGGCTCGATCAGCGGAACCTCCATGGACGGGATCGACGTCTCGCTCGTCCGCTCGGACGGCGAGACCCGCGTCGAGCCGGGACCCGGACGGACCTACGACTACCCCGCGCCGCTGCGCCGCGCCCTGCTGGACCTGATCACGGACCCCGTGCGGGCGGAGACGGATCCGCTCGCGGACCTCGAGGCGCAGGTGAGCGACGCCCATGCGGCGGCCATCCGGAGCTTCATGCAGGACTACTCCGTCGACGCGGCCACGGTCCGGGTCGTGGGCCTGCATGGGCAGACCGTATGGCACCGGCCGGAGAAGCGCTTCACCCGGCAACTCGGCGACGGGCCCCGCGTCGCCAAGGCGCTCGGGCTCGACGTGGTCAACCGCTTCCGCCATGCCGACGTGGCGGCTGGGGGCGAGGGCGCGCCCTTCGCGCCGCTCTATCACCGGGCGCTGGCGAGTTCCCTCGAGCAACCGGTGATGGTGCTGAACCTCGGCGGGGTCGGCAATGTCACCTATATCGACGGGGATACGGTGATCGCCTTCGACACCGGGCCGGCGTCCGCCCTGCTCGACGATTTCGTGCTGAAGCGTTTGGGCCAGCGCTATGACAGGGACGGCGCGCTCGCGGGTTCCGGTAGACCCGACGCCGCGTTGGTCGCGCGGCTGATGAAGCATCCCTATTTCGACCGCCCTGCCCCCAAGTCGCTCGACCGCAACGACTTCCATGCGTGGGCCGCAGCCGTGGAAGGCATGGGGGATGCGGACGGTGCGGCGACGCTCGCCGCGTTCACCGTGGCCTCCGCCGCGGACTCGCTGCGGCATGTGCCGAAGAGGCCGCTGCGCTGGCTCGTCACGGGCGGCGGCCGGCTGAACGGACACTTCATGCGCAGCCTGCGAAGCGCGCTGGGCGTCCCTGTCGATCCGGTGGAGGCCGTGGGCTGGAACGGCGACTACCTGGAGGCACAATGCTTCGGCTACCTCGCGCTGCGCTCCCTGCGTGGATTGCCGCTGAGCCTGCCGACGACCACGGGTGTCCCCTCCCCGCTGACCGGCGGCGAACTGTGGAAGGCGGCGTGACCCGCAACCCGGCCAGGACGACGGTCCGGACCGCGCCGGCGGGACTGCCGCCGCCACGGCGGGCTGCGGCATGACGGCCCCCGTTCTCTCGATCGAGGGTCTGTCCATCGCGGTGGGCGGGCGGATGCTGGCCGAGGACGTGACGATCTCCATCGCCCCGGGCGAGATGGTCGGCCTCGTCGGGGAGTCGGGCTGCGGCAAGAGCGTCACGGCGCTGTCGATCATGCGGCTGCTGCCTCCACCCGTGCGGATCGCTACCGGCCGGATCGTCGTGGACGGGGTCGACGTGCTGTCGCTGGCGGACGGTCCGCTGCGCGCCATGCGCGGCGACCGGGCGGCGATGATCTTCCAGGAGCCGATGACGTCGCTCAACCCGGTGCTCACGGTCGGCGAGCAGGTGGCGGAGGTGCTGGAAATCCATCGCGGGCTGGGCAGACCGCAGGCGCTGGACCGCGCCGCGGAATTGCTTGCCCTCGTCAACCTCCCCGCGCCGCGCGAGCAACTCGGCCGCTATCCTCACCAGATGTCGGGCGGCCAGCGCCAGCGCGTGATGATCGCCATGGCGCTGGCATGCGAGCCGCGGCTGCTGATCGCAGACGCGCCGACGACGGCGCTGGACGTGACCGTGCAGGCGCAGATTCTCGC